>CANCUP010000005.1 GCA_947381325.1 Comamonadaceae bacterium | reverse complement strand
CAAGGCGCTTTCTTTTGAACCAGGGCCAAGGTGTCACGCATTTTGATGGCCGTAGGTTGGTTGCTGCTGCCAAAGTTAGAGTGCGACAGCAGCGCTGCCTTGGGATGGATGCCAAAGCGACGCATTTCTTCTGCGGCCATGATAGTGATTTCCGCCAATTGCTCGGCCGTTGGGTCGTAATTGATGTGGGTATCCACCAAAAAGACTTGGCGATCCGGCAGTATCAAGCCGTTCATGCAGGCATAGGTGCTCACACCGGGGCGATTGCCAATCACTTGGTCAACGTAGTTCAGATGGGTGTGCGGCGTGCTCCACGTCCCGCAAATCAGGCCATCGACTTCGCCCTTGTGCAACATCATGGTGCCGATCAACGACAAGCGGCGACGCATGTCGATCTTGGCCAATTGCTCGGTCACGCCTTTGCGCGCAGTCATTTTGTAATAGGTCTGCCAAAAGTCGCGGTAGCGGTGGTCTTGTTCAACGTTGACCACCTGATAGTCGACGCCTTCTTTCAGACGCAAACCAAAAGTCTCGATGCGTTTGGCGATCACCGCAGGACGGCCGATCAGCGTGGGTTGGGCCAAACTTTCGTCGACCACGATTTGGACCGCACGCAAGACACGCTCTTCTTCGCCTTCGGCGTAGCAGACGCGTTTTTTGCTGGCCAGCTTGGCGGCGGCATAAATCGGCTTCATGGCCGAGCCAGAGGCATAGACAAAGCTCTGGAGCTTTTCCACATAAGCCGCCATGTCTTGAATCGGTCGGCGCGCCACGCCGCTGTCGGCAGCGGCCTTGGCCACGGCTGGCGCAATTTTGATCATCAAACGCGGGTCAAACGGCTTGGGGATCAGGTACTCCGGGCCAAACGCCAAGCTCTCGCCGGCATAGGCCGCAGCCACCACTTCGCTTTGCTCGGCTTGTGCCAAATCGGCAATGGCATACACCGCCGCGATTTCCATCTCGTCATTGATGGTGGACGCCCCCGCGTCCAAGGCACCGCGGAAAATGTAGGGGAAGCACAGCACGTTGTTGACTTGGTTGTGATAGTCGGTGCGTCCGGTGGCGATGATGGCATCGCTGCGCACAGCTTGCACCTCTTCGGGCAAGATTTCAGGCGTGGGGTTGGCCAACGCCAATATCAGTGGCGTTGCCGCCATTTTCTTGACCATGTCCGGCTTGAGCACGCCGCCCGCCGACAAGCCCAAAAAGATGTCTGCCCCTTCGATCACATCCCCCAAGGTGCGCGCCGATGTTTTTTGTGCAAATTGGATCTTGTCTTCGTCCATCAACTCGGTGCGGCCCTCAAACACCACACCCGCCAAATCGGTGACAAAGATATTGCTGCGCGGTACGCCCAATTTGAGCAACAAGCCCAAACAAGCCAGTGCTGCAGCGCCAGCGCCTGAGGTGACGATCTTGACGTTTTTGATGTCTTTGCGAGCGACTTTGATGCCATTCAAAATTGCCGCGCCCACCACGATGGCGGTGCCATGCTGGTCATCGTGAAACACCGGGATCTTCATGCGTTCGCGCAATTTCCGCTCGACATAAAAACAGTCGGGTGCCTTGATGTCTTCCAGGTTGATGCCACCAAACGTGGGCTCGAGCGCCGCAATGATGTCCACCAACTTATCGAGGTTCTTCTCTTGTATTTCCAGATCAAACACATCGATGCCGGCGAATTTTTTGAACAAAACGCCTTTGCCCTCCATCACAGGCTTGGAAGCCAGTGGGCCGATGTCACCCAAACCCAACACGGCTGTGCCGTTGGAGATGACGGCCACCAAGTTGCCGCGGCTGGTGTATTTGTAGGCGGCATCGGGGTCTTTGACGATCTCTTCGCACGGTGCGGCTACACCGGGCGAATAAGCCAGTGCCAAATCGTGCTGGTTGACGAGTTGCTTGGTTGCCGCAATCGCAATTTTTCCGGGGGTGGGGAACTCGTGGTACTCGAGCGCGGCGCGACGCAACTCTTCACGGGCTTGATTGGAATTCACGGCCATTGTTTATCTCCTGAAAATGCAATGGGCTGTCGCTTGGAACGCCAAGCAACAGCCCATCAAGGCGGTTTCATTGTAGGCCGGGGTCGCGCGCAGGTACGACAAAAAATTGTGTGCGGCAGGGGTGGCTCTGTTTTTACTTTTGTGCAAAGCCCATTCAACACCCGATGCCGTCGACAGCCGTCTTGGCAGCGAACTCTGCGGTCTGTACTTTGAACGCATCGATGTGTTCGCGCGTGTCGAACACGCGGTGTGGGCGGGATGCGCCCAAGAAATCAAGCACGCATCAAGGCTTCAATTTCAGACGCCATCACCGGCACGCCACGGGTGATCAACTCGCACCCACCAGAGGTGACGATGGCGTCGTCCTCAATGCGAATGCCAATGTTCCAAAAGGCTTCGGGCACGTCATCGGCAGGCCGCACATACAGGCCGGGCTCGATGGTGAGCACCATGCCCTCACGCAAGAGACGACTGGGGCGGTTGACGATGATTTCGCCAGAGAGGGGGTCTTTGCGCTCACTCGTTTGTCCCAGCTCGGACGGCTCGACATAGCTGCCGCAGTCATGCACATCCATCCCCAACCAGTGGCTGGTTCGGTGCATGTAGAAAGGAAAGTACGCCCGCTTCTCCACCACGTCTTGCGCATTGCCGTGCTGGCTTGGGTTCAACAAACCCAGGTCCAACAAGCCTTGCGCCAGCACCTTGACGGTGGCCTCGTGGGGATCGGTAAAGCGTGCACCTGCGCGGGTGGCTGCCACTGCCGCGTCTTGACTGGCCAGCACCAAGTTGTAGAGGTCGCGCTGCGGACCTGTGAATTGGCCGTTGGCAGGAAAGGTTCGGGTGATGTCGCTGGCATAACCATCCAACTCACAGCCTGCATCGATCAACACCAATTCGCCCGAACGCACAGGCGCCACATCGGCGCGGTAGTGCAGCACACAGGCATTGGCACCGGCGGCCACGATGGAAGTGTAGGCAGGAAACTGCGAGCCGTGCAGGCGGAATTCGTGCAACAACGCCGCATCCAAGTGGTACTCGCGCACGTCTTGGCCTGCACGCAACATATGGGCGCAGGTTTGCATGGCACGAACGTGTGCGCCTGCGCTGATGGCGCTGGCGCGACGCATGATGTCTTGCTCATGTGCGTCTTTGATCAGGCGCATCTCGTCCAGGGGCCCACATACGTCGCGCTGTTGCGCCGGGCACTGCGCGCCAAAGCGCACGCGCGCGCGCACGGCATTGAGCCACCCGTCGACACGGGTTTCAAGGCCCTTGTGGGTGGCAAACGGGTACCAGACCGTCTCTTGGTTTTCCAACAGCTTGGGCAATTGGTGGTCAAGTTCGGTGACGGCATAAGCAGCGTTGACGCCCAAGGCGTCAACCGCCGCGTCGGGGCCCAAGCGGTAGCCGTCCCAAATTTCACGCTCCAAATCTTTGGGTTGGCAAAACAGGGTGCTGCGGCCTTGGGCGTCGATGACCAAACAGGCGTTGGGTTCGGTGAAGCCTGTCAGGTAATAAAAGTAGCTGTCGTGGCGATAGGGAAAGTCGCTGTCACGGTTGCGCGCACGCTCAGGCGCTGTGGGGATGATGGCCAGCCCTGCGTGGCCCAGTTGGGCAGCCAACTGAGCGCGTCGACTTGCGTAAAGGGAAAGAGTGCTTGAAGTCATGAGGTATCGCGCGTCAGGAATTAGGGGGTGAGTGCCGACAGGGCGTACTCACGAGAAACAGATCCACACAAAAGTTGGCGGGCTCATCGGTTCAACTCTGTCAAACGCTGTGGCGTGCCCACGTCAGTCCAGGGCCCCAAGTAGAGCTCGGCGCTGACGGCATGATTGTCCATGGCGGCTCGCAACATAGGCGCCAAGGGGGCTTTCACACCCAAGAGATTGCCGCTGGGTATGTCGCACCATGGCGATGTGAAAAAAGCGCGCTTATAAAGGGCGATCGTGCTGAAAGTCCAGCGGGGCAGGTCTTCCGGTGTTGTTTGACCCTCGACAAAGGCGTCTGGCGTTGCCCCGCGCTTGGGCAAGTTCAAGGCCAAGCCTTGAGAAGACAAACCAAAGTCGCCCTGTGGGTTGTGTGCGGGGTTGGGCACGAGCCAAATGTGTGCCAAGTGAGGGCTGGCTTTGAAGCGCGCCTGTGCTTGCGCAGAAAACTCAAACTCTGGGGCGAACACATCGCCCGCCGCCACCCAAAACACTGCGTCGAGGTGTGGCAGTGCGCGAACAATGCCCCCAGCGGTTTCAAGGGCCTCCCCAAAGTCTGCGCCCTCTTGCGAATAGTGCAAGTGCAAGGCGGCTTGACCCGCCGAGTTAAACACGCCGCCAAAGTGCTGGGGGATTTGCTCGCCCAACCAGGCCGTGTTGATGATCAGCTGTTGCACCCCCCCGCGCTGCAAGCCCTCCATGGCCCACTGCATCAGGGGTTTGCCACGGACCGTCAACAGGGGTTTCGGGGTGGCATCGGTCAGCGGGCGCATGCGCTCGCCTCGGCCTGCGGCCAACAGCAAGGCGGTGGCCGCAGGGGGAGAGGGGCGGGCGTTGCGGGTCATGACGCGATGAGTGTAGCCAGCGGCTTGGATGGTCCGCACACAGGCGACAAGACCGGTTCAGCCCCGTGTAGGGTGGCTCGTTAAAATCTGGGTTTTCCCTCATCACCCCGGAGTCGCCTGACATGGCAAACACCCAACAAATGGCCAGTGCAATTCGTGCCCTGGCAATGGACGCTGTCCAGCAAGCCAACTCAGGACACCCCGGCGCGCCCATGGGCATGGCCGATATGGCCGTGGCCTTGTGGGGCGACCACCTCCATCACAACCCGAAGAACCCACACTGGCTGAACCGCGACCGCTTTGTGCTGTCCAACGGCCACGGCTCGATGCTGATTTACGCCTTGTTGCACCTCACCGGTTATGACTTGCCAATGAGCGAGCTCAAAAACTTCCGCACGCTGCACAGCAAAACCGCAGGTCACCCCGAAGTCGGCGTGACGCCCGGCGTTGAGACCACCACGGGCCCATTGGGCCAAGGCATCACCAACGCCGTGGGCATGGCCTTGGCGGAGAAACTGCTAGCCAGCGAGTTCAACCGGGAGGGCCACAACGTGGTCGACCACCACACCTACGCCTTCATGGGCGACGGTTGTTTGATGGAAGGCATCAGCCACGAAGCCTGCTCATTGGCAGGTGCGTGGAAGCTGAACAAGTTGATCGCGCTCTATGACGACAACGGCATCTCGATCGATGGCCAAGTGACCCCCTGGTTTGCCGACAACACCCCTGAGCGCTTCAAGGCCTATGGCTGGCAGGTGATTGGGCCCATCAACGGGCACGATGCTGCTGCAGTCAGCAGGGCCATTGCCACCGCCAAACTGAGTGCCGACAAGCCCACCTTGATCGTCTGCAAAACCAGCATCGGCAAAGGCAGCCCGAACCGCGCCGACACCGCCAAGGCACACGGCGAACCCTTGGGCGCCGAAGAAATTGCCTTGACCCGTGCCGCCATTGGCTGGAACCATGCACCGTTTGAAGTGCCCAAAGAGGTCTACGCAGACTGGAATGCCGCCGCCAAAGGCAAAACCTTGGAAGCCGAATGGAAAGCCACCTTCGCAGCCTACAAAGCAGCTTACCCCGCCTTGGCCAAAGAACTGTTGCGCCGCATGGCGGGCGAACTGCCGAAAAACTTTGCCCAAACCGTGGTCGACACGGTGATTGGTGCGCACACCAAAGCTGAAACCGTGGCCAGCCGCAAGGCCAGCCAGTTGGCGCTGGAAGCATTCACCGCCGCTTTGCCCGAAATGCTGGGCGGCAGCGCCGACCTGACCGGCTCGAACCTGACCAACACCAAGAGTACGCCCAACCTGCGCGTGGACTTGGCTGGCCATGTGGTGAAAAACGAGGCCGGTGTGGGCGGACGTCACATCAACTATGGCGTGCGTGAGTTCGGCATGGCCGCCATCATGAATGGCGTGGCGCTGCATGGGGGCTTCATTCCCTACGGTGGCACGTTCTTGACCTTCAGCGACTATTCACGCAACGCCATTCGCATGGCCGCGCTGATGAAGCAACGCGTGGTGCATGTGTTCACCCACGACTCGATTGGTTTGGGCGAAGATGGCCCCACGCACCAGTCGATCGAACATGCCGCCTCGCTGCGCTTGATTCCTAACCTGGACGTGTGGCGTCCGGCCGATACGGCAGAAACCGCCGTGGCTTGGGCCGTGGCACTGCAAAACCAACACAAGCCCACGGCTTTGTTGTTGAGCCGCCAAAATTTGCCGTACTTGCCCAAAGGCGAGGCGCTGATCAGCAAAGTTGCTGGCGACATTTCCGGCTTGGACGCGATCAACAAAGGGGCCTACGTGTTGGCAGAGCCCAGTGAAGTGGGCCTGAAGAAAAAGGCCCAAGCCGTGATTTTGGCCACGGGCTCTGAAGTTCATTTGGCGCTCAAAGCGCAAGCTTTGCTGGCCGCGAAAAAGATCGCTGTGCGTGTGGTGTCTGTGCCCAGCACCACCACCTTTGACCGTCAAAGTGTGGCGTACAAATCAGCGGTCTTGCCTGCTGGCATCCCACGCATTGCCGTGGAGATGGGCTCGACCGACGGCTGGTGGAAATATGGGGTGTCTGCGGTGGTGGGCATCGACACGTACGGTGAGTCGGCGCCTGCGCCTGTGCTGTTCAAGCACTTTGGCTTCACCCCCGAGAACGTGGCCGCAACGGTACAAGCCGTGCTGGCCAAGTAACTGTTTCGCAGATTTATTTTTAACTTTAGAAGGGTAATTCCATGGCTATCAAGATCGGTATCAACGGCTTCGGTCGTATCGGACGTATGGTGTTTCGCGCTGCGGTGCAAAACTTCAACGACATCGAAGTGGTTGGCATCAACGACTTGTTGGAGCCTGATTACTTGGCATACATGCTCACCTACGACAGCGTGCATGGTCGCTTCAAAGGCGAGGTGTCTGTCGATGGCGGCCACTTGGTGGTCAATGGCAAAAAGATTCGTCTGACACAAGAACGTGATCCCTCGGCCTTGAAGTGGAACGAGATCGGCGCTGACATCGTGATCGAAGCCACGGGTTTGTTCTTGGACAAGCCCACCGCTGAAAAGCACCTGGCAGCAGGCGCCAAAAAAGTGTTGCTGTCGGCACCATCCAAAGACGACACGCCCATGTTTGTGTTCGGCGTGAACCACACCACGTATGCAGGCCAAGCCATCGTGTCCAACGCTTCGTGCACCACCAACTGCTTGGCGCCTGTGGCCAAAGTGTTGAACGACAAATGGGGCATCAAGCGCGGCCTGATGACCACCGTGCACGCAGCCACCGCCACCCAAAAAACCGTGGACGGTCCGTCCAACAAAGACTGGCGCGGCGGTCGTGGCATTCTGGAAAACATCATCCCCTCCAGCACCGGTGCCGCCAAGGCCGTGGGCGTGGTGATCCCTGCGCTGAACAAAAAGCTCACCGGCATGTCCTTCCGCGTGCCCACCTCTGACGTGTCGGTCGTGGACTTGACGGTCGAGTTGAACAAAGAAGCCTCTTACGCCGAGATTTGCGCCGAGATGAAAGCACAAAGCTTGGGTGCGCTGAAAGGCGTGCTGGGGTATACCGAAGACAAAGTGGTCGCCACCGACTTCCGCGGCGAGCCATGCACCAGCGTGTTCGACGCCGATGCGGGCATTGCACTGGACAGCACCTTCGTGAAAATCGTGTCTTGGTACGACAACGAATGGGGCTACTCGAACAAGTGCCTGGAGATGGTTCGCGTCATCGCCAAGTGATCCAACGCGTACACGGCGCCTCGTGCGCCCTGTGCATCCAACGCCCGCGCCCAATGGTTGCGGGCGTTTTGTTTTTTTATGGAGACCCGTCGGTCGCCGGTGTCCCTCCTCGGTGCGTTGGACATTCACGTCACCGCCGTGACTTCATTTGGTGCATTTTTTGCTTTACTTGAGTGCGAAGGATCAGAGCGATCTAAATTCGCACCAAAAAAGATCAAAACACCAAGGAATTACTCATGGACGCACTCAAACAGGGCGCTGATGCACTGTTCATTCTTCTCGGGGCCATCATGGTTTTGGCCATGCATGCGGGTTTCGCGTTTCTCGAACTCGGCACGGTTCGCAAAAAAAACCAAGTCAATGCTTTGGTCAAAATTCTGGTTGACTTCTGCGTATCTGCCTTGGCTTACTTTGTGGTGGGCTATGGTGTTGCCTATGGCGCAAGTTTCATGGTGGGCGCCGAAACACTGGCCGCCAAAAATGGCTATGAGTTGGTCAAGTTCTTTTTCTTGCTGACTTTTGCGGCGGCCATTCCAGCCATCATCTCTGGAGGCATTGCCGAACGCGCCAAGTTTTGGCCTCAACTGATTGCCACGGCGGTGATTGTGGGCTTGGTCTATCCCCTGTATGAAGGCGTCGCGTGGAACCAAAAATTTGGCGTACAAGCTTGGCTAAAGGACGTGACAGGAGACGAATTTCATGACTTTGCTGGCTCCGTGGTGGTTCACGCGTTGGGGGGCTGGATGGCGCTCCCCGCTGTGCTTTTGCTAGGCGCGCGCAGCAACCGCTACCGCAAAGATGGCGCCGTCTCTGCACATCCGCCTTCGAGCATTCCGTTTCTTGCCTTGGGCGCGTGGATTTTGATCGTTGGGTGGTTTGGCTTTAACGTGATGAGCGCGCAAACACTCGACAAAATCTCAGGCTTGGTTGCGGTGAACTCGTTGATGGCCATGGTCGGCGGCACCTTGGTGGCCTTGCTGATGGGAAAAAATGACCCTGGGTTTGTCCACAATGGTCCACTTGCGGGTTTGGTCGCTGTGTGTGCCGGCTCTGACGTGATGCACCCCATGGGCGCGCTGGTGGTGGGCGCTGTGGCCGGCGCGA
The DNA here is from genome assembly GCA_947381325.1 of Comamonadaceae bacterium. Lineage (GTDB taxonomy): Bacteria > Pseudomonadota > Gammaproteobacteria > Burkholderiales > Burkholderiaceae_C > Limnohabitans. Next base: position 35,539 of record CANCUP010000005.1, on the reverse strand, counting down.
TTTTTGTGGCGATGTTCACGCTGACCCAAAACAAATGGCGCATCGACGATGTGCTGGGGGTGTGGCCTTTGCATGGTTTGTGCGGCACCTGGGGCGGCATGGCGGCTGGCGTGTTTGGCACCTCTGCACTGGGCGGCTTAGGCGGCGTCAACATTTGGGCTCAGCTGGCAGGCACTGCGCTGGGCGTTTGTTGGGCCTTGGTCGGTGGCTTTGTGGTCTACGGTGTGCTGAAAATCAGCGTCGGATTGCGTCTCAGCCAAGAGGAAGAATTTGAAGGCGCTGACCTCAGCATTCACAAGATCACAGGCACCCCAGAGCGCGAAGTCAGCTGGTAAGCCACGTGAACTGTGGTTTTTCGGGGATGAAATCGTCGAAATACAGGTAAACGCTTGGTTTTAGCGATCACTTGTGCTCCATAATGGTCTTTGCTGTGTTGTCACTCCGTGTCAACACAGTGTGTTTGGTGATCGGTCAGTTTCGCGCCACCGCTTAGGTTGCGTTGTGCATTCGGGACTCCATCGCTTGTTTTTTGTGTTTTAAGGAGTCCCTTTCATGGGCAATAAACTGTACGTCGGCAATTTGCCGTATTCGGTACGCGACAGCGATCTTGAGCAGTCTTTTGGACAGTTCGGTACTGTGACCAGCGCCAAAGTCATGATGGAACGCGACACCGGTCGCTCCAAAGGTTTTGGTTTCGTAGAAATGGGCAGCGATGCCGAGGCACTGGCTGCTGTTGAAGGCATGAACGGCGCACCTTTGGGTGGTCGCAGTTTGGTCGTCAACGAAGCCCGCCCCATGGAAGCACGTCCTCCCCGCACTGGCGGTGGTGGTTACGGCGGCGGTGGTGGTGGCGGCGGCTACGGTGGTGGTGGCGGCGGCCGTGAAGGCGGCGGCGGCGGTTTCCGTAGCCCCTACGGCGGCGGCGGTCGTGAAGGTGGCGGCGGTGGTCGCAGTGGCGGCGGCGGCGGTGGTCGCGGCGGCTTTGGCGGCGGTGGCAACAGCTACTGATTCGCGTCAGCAATCGCTTCCATCGAAAAGGCTCCTATCAGGAGCCTTTTTTCATGGCGAGCGGCTCAGGGCTTGGCCGCGCGTGGCGCCAACGTGACGCGAACTCGGCCGCTGAGTTGCATGACACGGTCTAAATTGTCAAATTCCATGCGATCTGCAACCAAACGGTCACCGGTGCCTCTGAGCAATTCGACCGGAAGATGCGTTTTGATTTTTTCTGCATTCGAAAACAGGTGAAAAAACTCACCCCTTAGCTCACTGCGTATCTGTTTTGGATCAGGCCCAGCTGGAACCGCCTCGCGAATCAGCACCGCTTTGTCAAACAATTGAACTTCCGAACCATCGGCGTTGATCACCGCACGGCCTGCGCGCGCCACGGTCAGGCGTCCATCTTTGGCAAAAGTGCGAATGCGTGGCTGGTCAATTTCCAGTGTGTCGGTATCGGGGTAGTGACGCCCTTGTGCGCCGGACATCTCATTTTTGAGTTGCCCCTGTGCGTCAAAAACCCTCACCGAAAAATCGCGCATGAAGTAATCAGGCACATGCTGGGGCGCCGCCTCCAGCTCGACGTCCATGATGACTGGGGTGTGACGGACCAACCAATAGGTGGCCAGAGCCAACACGCCCATCAACAACAGCGGCACGTACACCGCCAGCTGGTCCCAGTGCTGGCGGGTGCGCAACCACAAGGTCTTGGCGGAAGGGCTCATGCCAAATAACCGCGCCACAGGTCGGCGTAACGTCCTGAAGCGACCAGCAACAGATCACACAACTCGCGCGCCGCACCGTGCCCACCGTGAGACTGTGTGACGTAGTCAGCGATCGCTTTGACTTCGAGATGCGCGTTCGCAGGCGCGCATGCAAAGGCAACGCGCTGCATCACCGCCAAATCGGGCCAGTCGTCCCCCATGGCTGCCGCTTCTGTCCAGCGCAAGCCCAAGGCGTCCAAGATACGCTGTGCAGCAGGGGCTTTGTCTTCGGTTCCGTAAATGGCATGTTCAATGCCCAAGGCTTTCAAGCGCGTGCGCAAAGGAGCGCTGTCACGTCCCGTGATGACGGCGGGGGTGATGCCGGCCTTTTGCAACATCTTCAAACCATGACCATCCAAGGTGGAAAAGCGCTTGATGGTTTCGCCGGTCTCGGTGAAGTACAAACCCCCATCGGTCAGAACACCATCCACATCAAAGAAAGCCACGCGTATGCCCTGTGCACGCAACAAAATAGCCGGCTCAATCGTGAGCGATGGCATCGGGCTGGTTGACGGGGTCATCAAATCACCTTGGCACGCATCAAGTCGTTGCTGTTGACGGCGCCGCATAAACACGCCTCGTCATCCACCACCAAGACACTGGTGATGCGATGCAACTCCATCAACTCGGCAGCCTCGGCGGCCAATGCATGGGCTCGCACGGTTCGTGGGTGAGGATGCATGACTTGCTCGGCGATGAGCGTGCGCATGTCGATGCCTTTTTCAATCAAACGGCGAAGGTCTCCGTCGGTGAAGATGCCAAGCACTTTGCGCTGCGCATCCACCACGGCGGAGGCACCCAAGCCTTTGGCGCTCATCTCTCGCATCAACTCGCTGAATGATGCCGACGGGAGCACGCAGGGAACCGCGTCGCCGCTGCGCATGACGTCACTGACATGGGTCAACAACCGCCGACCCAAAGAGCCGCCAGGATGAGAGCGCGCAAAGTCTTCGGCTTTGAAGCCACGCGCATCGAGCAGCGCAACCGCTAAGGCATCTCCCAGGGCCATCTGCGCCGTGGTGCTGGCCGTGGGTGCCAAGTTCAATGGACAAGCCTCTTTGCTCACGGCGCTGTCAAGCACGATGTCTGCATGCCGGGCCAAGGTCGATTGCGCGCCGCCCGTGATGGCGATCAGGGGCACGCCCTGTCGTTTGAGCACAGGCAAGATCGCCGACAGTTCATCGCTTTCGCCGCTGTTGGAGATGGCGATCACCAAATCGATGTCTTTCACCATGCCCAAGTCACCATGGCTGGCTTCGGCAGGATGCACAAACATCGCCGGCGTCCCGGTGGAGGCCAAGGTCGCCGTGATCTTGCGGCCAATGTGCCCGCTTTTGCCCATGCCCATGACCACCACGCGGCCCCGAACGGCCAATATTGCATGCACCGCATCGACAAAACTCGAAGACAAGCGATCGCGCAATTGGCGCACAGCGTCGGCCTCGATGTCGAGGGTCTCGTGGGCCAAGGCCAAAATGCGTTGGGCATCGAGCGCAACTGGCGCAGTGTTCACAGGATGGGTCATGGGCTGATTTTATCGGTCAGCCGTTGTTTCATTTGCCGATGCAAAAGCTCGAGAAAATGACACCCAGCAGATCGTCGGAGGTGAACTCTCCGGTGATGGCATTGAGGGCGTTCTGCCCCAAGCGAAGTTCCTCAGCCAACACATCCAACGCCGGGTGTTGGGCTTGAAGTAGGTCGTGCGCATGGCGCAGATGCGCCTGAACTTCTCTCAGCGCTTGCACATGTCTTTCACGCGCCATAAACAGTCCATCATTTGCGCCGGCCTGCCAGCCCACCACACGCAGCAAGGTTTGTCGCAGCTGCGCGAGCCCTTGGCCGGTCTTCGCGGACACCACAAGGTCATGCTCGCCGCTTTGTGTCTCGACATGGAGATGACTTGCGTCGGCTTTGTTCCACAGATGCAACAGCGGAACATGTCTCGCCAAGGTGTCCTTGAGGGTCGCCTCGATGTGGGCATCCGCTTGGGTGTAGTCGGGGTCTTGCTGGCGGGTGAGATCGTGCAACATGAGCACCGCATCGGCCAAAGCAATTTGATCCCACGCACGCGACATGCCGATGCGCTCCACTTCGTCCGCTTCACTGTGATCTCGCAATCCTGCCGTATCGATGACGTGTAGGGGCACGCCATCGATCTGGATGGTTTGCTGAACCACGTCTCGGGTGGTGCCGGCAATCGGCGTGACAATGGCCAATTCGGCCCCCGCCAACGCATTGAGCAAAGAGCTTTTTCCCGCATTCGGTTGGCCAGCGATCACCACGCGTATTCCCTCTCGCAGCAAAGCGCCTTGCTGCGTGCGCTGAAAGACCTCCGCGAGCTGCTGTTGCAACTGTGCCAACTGACCTCGTGCGTTGGCTTGTTGCAAAAAGTCAATGTCTTCTTCGGGAAAGTCCAGGGTGGCTTCCACCAGCATGCGCAAATGAATCAAGGCATCACGCAGACGATGGATTTCCGCTGAAAACTCTCCCGTCAACGATCGGCTGGCACTCCGCGCAGCAGACTCGGTGCTGGCATCGATCAAATCAGCCACGGCCTCTGCTTGGGCCAAGTCGAGTTTGTGGTTCAAAAAGGCGCGTTGGGTGAACTCCCCGGGCTGGGCCATCCGTAAACCCGCCAGGAGCGGGGGTTGCGCGTCATGGTGTGCTGTCGCCAGCGCCATGCAACGAGACAAGAGCAACTGCAACACCACCGGTCCGCCATGTGCCTGCAGCTCCAAGACATCTTCACCGGTGTAGCTGTGGGGCCCAGGAAAGAACACGGCCAGCACATGGTCTATCGGTAGGCCTTGGTCGTCACGGATAGGAAGATAGGTGGCCTCCCTCGCATTCAACACACGTCCACACAAGGCTTGTACAAGTGGCACGAGTCCTTTTGCGCTGAGGCGAACAATACCGACCGCGCCGCGTCCTGCGGCAGTCGCAATCGCAATGATCGGAGCGTCGTGTTGAGCCAGCATAAGCAGTCGTTGTCTAGAAAAAACCCCGCAAGCTTTTTGAGCAGCGGGGTTAGGTGTTGGCCATGACCAAATTTAAAACTTGGGAAGATTGAACTGCGGTGGCACACCCATGCGTGTGTTGATGACCCACTGCTGAGCAATCGACAGCACGTTGTTGGTGATCCAGTAGAGCACGAGGCCTGCCGGAAAGAAAAAGAACATGACGCTGAAAGCTAAGGGCATGATCCACATCATCTTTGCTTGCATCGGGTCTGGCGGGGCAGGGTTGAGTGCTGTTTGCAGCATGGTCGTGCCAGTCATCACCAAGGGCAAGATGAAGAACGGGTCTGGGGCCGCAAGGTCATGAATCCATCCCACCCAAGGCGCGTTGCGCATTTCTACCGTGGACAAGAGCACCCAATACAAGGCAATGAAGACGGGTATTTGGATGGCAATCGGTAAACACCCACCCATTGGATTGACCTTTTCCTCTCGGTAGATCTTCATCATCTCCATTTGCATTTGCTGGGGGTTGTCTTTGAGGCGTTCACGCATCTCCATGATGCGTGGGTTGACCGCTTTCATTTTTGCCATGCTCTGGTAGGCGTGGGCATTGAGCCAATAAAAGCCCGCCTTGAGCAAGATCACCAAAGCCACAATCGACCAGCCCCAATTTCCAAGGTAATGGTTGAGCTTGTCGAGCAACCAATAAAGCGGCTTGGCCATGATGGTCAACCAGCCATAGTCTTTGACGAGCTCTAGGCCTGGATAGATGGCTTCGAGCTTCTTTTCCTCTTGGGGGCCAGCATAAAACGTGGCAGACACGCTTTTGGTTTCTCCCGCCTTGATGCTCTCCAGGGGGGCAATCAAGGTCGCACGGTAACAACAGTCTGGCAAGCTCGAACCAATGTCAACCGCATCGATCGATATGCTGCGGTTGAGGCCATCAGGCAACACCCAGGCGCTGACAAAGTAGTGCTGCACCATGGCGATGTAGCCGTTCGCAGACTCTTTTTCAACATCCACTTTTTTCTTTTTGATGTCTGCAAACTCCACTTTCTGGTACTTCTTGGCCTCTGTGTACACCGCAGGACCCGTGAACGTGGAGTAAAAAGACGATTCGCCGACGGGTTTGTTGCCATCACGCACCAACTGGAAATACAACTGTGGGGCCATGTCTTGTTGCCCAACGTTGACGATGTCGTGCTTGACCGCCACGTCATAGGCGCCACGCTTGAGGGTGAATGTTTTCACCAGCTTCAACCCGCCTTGAACAGGCGACTCGAAAACCACCGTCAATTCGTTGGCGTTTTTGTCCAACTCGCGCGGTCCGGGTCGCACAGCCATGCGTGTTTTGTGTGTCGGCAAGCCCTCCCCTGTGGCACTGCCAATCAACCCCGTTTGCGCCTGATAAATACGCTCCGCGCTGTCATCGAGCAAGATGACGTTTTTCCCAGCATGGTTGACATCGGCATGCTGCAAAAACTCAAGCCTTGCAAGCGTTGCGCCATCGGTGTCAAAACGCAGTTTCAAGACATCACTCTGAACGTCCACGAACTCTTTGTTTTGGTTGGTCGATTTTTCTGCGATGGGCAAAACAGCAGGCCCCGCACCCGTGAGTGCTGGAGGAACATCGGCGGCTTGCGTGACGCTTGACGCCGCAGGGCTACGGACTTCTTTGGCCGCCGTTGCTGGCGCCGGGAAAAATGTGGCTTTGTTGCCGTTGTGCACTTGCCATTGGTCCCACAGCAGGACCATGGAAAACCCAAAAATCACCCACAAAATGGTGCGACGAATGTCATTCATGAAGATTTCTTCCAGAGTTGGAGGATGGCAGAAGATGAGAAAAAATGCGCCGCTTTGCAGGCAAGGGGTCTTGCCCGCCGGCACACCACGGATGACAACGCAACAAGCGACACACGGTCAGATAACCGCCATGCGCTGCGCCATGTGTTTGCAGTGCGTCAAGCGCATACGCAGAACACGTGGGCTCGAACCTACAGCCAGAGCCAAGCCAAGGACTGAGCAACAAACGGTAAGCACGCACACAGAGAATTAGAAAGCCTTGCATCATGGCAACAGAACTTTGTCAAACAATTGTGTCAATTCGTCACGTACACACTGTTTAAGAGGCGCAGACGATGCACTGAGAAAGATTTCAGGGTCAAAGCGTGCCCGCAAACGAACGACATACGCCGTTGCGGGCAGGCGCGGTTCGAAGGCTTTGGACACGTGATGTATCTGTCGCTTGATCAGGTTGCGCGTGACCGCTCGCTTAGCCCAGCGCTTGGGCGTTAAGGCTCCCAAACACAACACGCCATCGGCAAATGGGGCCTGAGTTTTTTCAAACTCAAGCCCCACCGCGTGATGTCGAGTGACCGGCCATTGATGCAAAACGAAATGCGCTGTTTTAGCGGCAACTCCTGAACGCATCACTGCTTGAAATTCAGCCCATTGCTTCAAATGCACCACAGCGCTGCACGTGCCGCAATTGTTTGTGAATGCGCAAACGGTCAGACGGCCAAGCGCTTGCGGCCTTTGGCACGTCGTGCGTTGATCACGGCACGGCCGCCACGGGTTTTCATGCGGACCAAAAAGCCATGGGTGCGAGCGCGGCGGGTTTTTGAAGGCTGGTAAGTGCGTTTCATGTTGATTCCAAATATCTGAACCCTGTCGATCAGGGAAACCGATAATTATCGCAAATTTTTCAGGGCTCAGCAAGCCCGTGCGCCCACGCCAAGAATGGCTAAGTTTTGGTCCGCTCTGTTTTTTATTCATCCTGTGGAAAAATTTTTGATAAAGTCTGTCACCGCGTTCCTTTTGAGCGTACCTATCCACAGAAAAACTCATGATCCAGGGCGCTCCACCATCCAACAGTTCAGACGGCTTACCAGCAGGTTCTGGCGACGGTTTGTGGCAAGCTTGTGTCGACCAATTGGCGCAAGAACTGCCAGAGCAACAGTTCAACACATGGATCAAGCCCCTCACCGCCACCGTGGCTGACGACCTGAGCCGGGTGGTGGTTTTGGTCGGGAATCGCTTCAAGCTCGATTGGATTCGGGCTCAATACGCACATCGAATCGCCAGCATCCTGCACCAGATGTATGGCCAGCCTGTTCAGCTTGAGTTAGCGATCACTCCCAAAGAACAGCCGATTAAATCTCGTTCTCTGCCTTTTTCTCAGGAATTAGAGGCTTTGCCAGAGAGTCTGATCGGTTTAGAAGAGTCTGCCCCCAATGGACCGCGCACACGGCTCAACACCGCATTGACGTTTGACAGTTTGGTCGAGGGCACGGCCAACCGAATGGCCAGGGCGGCGGCCATGCACGTGGCCACCATGCCAGGACAACTCTACAACCCACTGTTTATTTATGGTGGTGTCGGCTTGGGCAAGACCCATTTGGTCCATGCGGTGGGCAATAAGCTGCTGGCTGAGCGACCTGACGCCAAAGTTCTCTACATCCATGCTGAGCAATTTGTTTCGGATGTGGTTAAGGCCTATCAGCGCAAAACCTTTGACGAATTCAAAGAGCGTTACCACTCCTTGGACTTGCTGCTCATCGATGATGTTCAGTTTTTTGCCAACAAAGAGCGAACCCAAGAAGAGTTTTTCAATGCCTTTGAGGCCTTGCTGGCCAAAAAATCGCACATTGTGATGACCAGCGACACCTACCCCAAGGGTTTGACCGACATCCACGAACGTTTGGTGTCACGCTTTGATGCAGGTCTGACTGTGGCCATCGAGCCCCCAGAACTTGAAATGCGGGTGGCCATTTTGATCAGCAAAGCGCGCAACGAAGGAACTGAAATGCCCGAAGAAGTTGCTTTCTTCGTGGCAAAGAATGTTCGCTCCAACGTGCGTGAGCTTGAGGGCGCATTGCGCAAAATTCTGGCCTATTCGCGTTTCAACCAAAAAGAAATTTCGATCCAACTCGCACGCGATGCATTGCGTGACTTGTTGTCCATTCAAAATCGACAAATTTCAGTTGAAAACATTCAGAAAACGGTGGCGGATTACTACAAGATCAAAGTTGCCGATATGTATTCGAAAAAGCGGCCTGCCTCGATCGCCAGACCCAGACAAATCGCCATGTACCTTGCAAAAGAACTCACGCAAAAGAGCTTGCCTGAAATTGGCGAACTTTTTGGGGGCAGGGACCACACCACTGTGCTTCATGCGGTTCGAAAGATCACTGCAGAGCGATTGCAGTTGACAGAACTCAACCAACAACTCCATGTACTTGAACAGACACTCAAAGGCTAGAACGTGTCTGTACAAAGCTGTGGATGAATTCAGAACAACCCATGACTTATCCACAGATGACGTGCGCTTTGACAAGTTATCCAGTTTGATGACACACCGCAAAACAGGCTTACCAACACCATTGAAGAGGTCTCAAGTGCTTGAAAAAAAAGAGGAAAATGGTGTTTTCCACAGTAACCTGCTGTGCTTATCTACTACTACTAATTTAAATTAAGAAATCAAGAGGAAACCATGATCGTTCTCAAGGCTACACAAGACAAGGTACTTGCGGTGCTGCAATCTGTTGCAGGCATTGTGGAGCGCCGCCATACCTTGCCCATCTTGGCCAATGTGTTGATTCGCAAAACAGGGGCGTCGTTGCAACTGACCACCAGCGATTTAGAAATTCAAATACGCACAACGGCCGAACTCGACGGTGATTCAGGCAACTTCACAACCACGATTGGCGCCCGAAAGCTGATTGACATTCTTCGCACCATGCCATCGGACCAAACCGTCAGCTTGGAATCGAGTCAGAACAAAGTCATCCTCAAAGGCGGAAAAAGTCGTTTTACTTTACAAACCTTGCCAGCAGAAGACTTTCCCTTGGTTCAAGAGGCCGCCAGCTTTGGCCCTGCTTTCAGCGTCCCACAAAAGACCTTGAAAGAGTTGTTGCACCAGGTGTCGTTTGCCATGGCCATCCATGACATCCGTTACTACCTCAACGGCATCTTGTTTGTTGCTGAGGGCAAGCAACTGAGCTTGGTGGCCACCGATGGGCACCGCTTGGCATTCGCTTCAGCTACCTTGGACATTGAAGTGCCGCGCCAAGAAGTCATCTTGCCTCGTAAAACGGTGTTGGAAATGCAGCGCCTCTTGAGCGACAAAGAGGGTGCCATTGACATGCAATTCGCCAGCAACCAAGCCAAATTCAGTTTCGAAGGCATGGAATTCGTGACCAAATTGGTTGAAGGCAAATTCCCTGACTACAACCGTGTGATTCCTAAGAATCACAAAAACACCATCACCTTGGGCCGTACCGCCTTGCTGGCAACCTTGCAACGCACGGCCATCTTGACCACCGAGAAATTCAAAGGTGTTCGTTTGAACCTTGAGCCTGGTTTGCTGCGTGTTGCATCCAGCAATGCAGAACAAGAAGAAGCCGTGGACGAACTGGAAATTGATTACGGTGGTGATGCCATTGAAATCGGTTTCAACGTGACTTACCTCATTGACGCATTGACCAACATGGACCAAGACATGGTTCAAATTGACTTGGCAGATTCCAACAGCTCGGCCTTGATCACGATCCCTGAAAACGCCACCTTCAAATACGTTGTGATGCCCATGCGCATCTGACAGGCGTTTGACCCTAATTTTTTGACAGATCCCGCGATGCATGGTGCAGCGCGAACGAAAACTTGCCATGACCGAACCTACTTCAAATACCCCCAATCCAGAAGCTAACCTAGAAGGCTATGGCGAGGGATCGATACAAATTCTTGAAGGCCTAGAGGCCGTGCGCAAACGCCCTGGCATGTACATCGGCGATACCTCGGACGGCACAGGCTTGCACCACTTGGTGTTCGAAGTGGTGGACAACTCCATCGATGAAGCATTGGCAGGCCACTGTGACGACATCGTGGTCACCATCCACAGCGACAACTCGATCAGCGTCACAGACAACGGCCGCGGCATTCCGACCGGTGTCAAGATGGATGACAAGCACGAACCCAAACGCAGCGCCGCTGAAATTGCCCTGACCGAGCTGCATGCTGGAGGCAAGTTCAACCAAAACAGCTACAAGGTCTCGGGTGGCTTGCATGGTGTGGGTGTGTCGTGCGTCAACGCTTTGTCCAAATCCTTGCGCCTGATTGTTCGCCGCGATGGCAAGGTTCACACCTTGGAATTTGCCAAAGGCTTTGTGCAAAACCGTTTGATTGAAGTCGTCAATGGGGTTGAAGTCTCACCGATGAAGATCACAGGCGACACAGAAAAACGCGGCACCGAAGTTCACTTTTTGCCCGATGTGGAAATCTTCACGCAAAACAGCGACTTTCATTACGAAATCTTGAGCAAACGCTTGCGTGAACTCAGCTTCTTGAACAACGGGGTGCGCATTCGCTTGATCGATGAACGCACAGGCAAAGAAGATGATTTTTCGGGTGCTGGTGGTGTCAAAGGCTTTGTTGACTTCATCAACTCAGGCAAAAAAGTATTGCACCCCAATGCGTTTTATGCCGAAGGCGAGCGCCCAGCAGACACCTATGGTGGCATTCCTGGCACCAGCATTGGTGTCGAAGTGGCCATGCAGTGGAACGACGGTTACAACGAGAGCGTGCTGTGTTTCACCAACAACATCCCTCAGCGTGATGGTGGCACCCATCTGACGGGCCTGCGTGCGGCCATGACACGCGTCATCAACAAATACATCGAAGAAAACGACTTCGCCAAAAAAGCCAAAGTTGAAGTCACTGGCGACGACATGCGTGAAGGCTTGTGCTGTGTGTTGTCGGTGAAAGTCCCCGAGCCCAAGTTCAGCAGCCAGACCAAAGACAAGTTGGTGTCCAGCGAAGTGCGTGCACCGGTGGAAGACATCGTGGCCAAAACGCTGACCGACTATTTGCAAGAGCGACCCAACGACGCCAAGATCATTTGCGGCAAGATCGTGGACGCTGCACGCGCCCGTGAAGCCGCACGCAAAGCGCGTGAGATGACACGCCGAAAAGGGGTCTTGGACGGCATGGGCTTGCCAGGCAAGTTGGCTGACTGTCAAGAAAAAGACCCTGCCTTGTGCGAAATCTACATCGTCGAGGGCGACTCCGCCGGCGGCTCTGCCAAGCAGGGGCGCGATCGGAAATTTCAAGCGATCCTGCCCTTGCGCGGCAAGATTTTGAACGTTGAAAAAGCACGCTACGAAAAACTGCTCACCAGCAACGAAATCTTGACCCTCATCACGGCTTTGGGCACCGGCATCGGCAAAGCCAGTGCCGAATCGGGCAAGTCGGCGACAGACGACTTCAACGTCGACAAATTGCGTTACCACCGCATCATCATCATGACCGATGCGGACGTGGACGGCGCGCACATTCGCACCTTGCTGCTGACCTTCTTTTACCGCCAGATGCCTGAGCTGGTCGAGCGCGGTCACATCTACATTGCGCAGCCGCCACTCTACAAAGTCAAAGTGGGCAAAGAAGAGCAGTACCTCAAAGATGGCCCTGCACTCGACAGCTTCTTGCTGCGCATTGCGCTCAAAGACGCCAGCATCACCACCGGTGGCGCCAATCCCCAAACCTTGAGTGGCGACACCTTGGCCGAATTGGCGCGCAAGCACCAGCTCGCAGAAGCCGTCATTGCGCGTTTGAGCGGGTTCATGGATGCAGAAGCGCTGCGTGCCATGGCCGACGGTGTGTCGGTCAACCTCGACACAGTGGCTGACGCAGAGGCCTCGGCCGTGGCGATGCAGGCCAAGTTGCGAGAGTTGGGCAGTGGCTCAGAAGCGTCGGGCGAGTTTGATGTGCGCACCGACAAACCCATTTTGCGAATCAGCCGTAGCCACCACGGCAACGTCAAGAGCAGCGTCATCACCCAAGACTTTGTGCACGGTGCCGACTATGCTGCGTTGGCCGAAGCGGCGCAAACCTTCCGTGGCTTGCTCAGCGAAGGCTCACGCGTCCAGCGCGGCGAGGGCGAGAAGGCCAAAGAAGAAAAAGTCAGCGACTTCCGCATCGCCATGCGTTGGTTGATTGCCCAGGCCGAACACGCCACCGCACGTCAACGCTACAAGGGCTTGGGTGAAATGAACCCCGAGCAGCTGTGGGAAACCACCATGGACCCCAACGTGCGTCGCCTGTTGCGCGTGCAAATTGACGACGCGATCGAAGCCGACCGCGTGTTCACCATGTTGATGGGCGACGAGGTGGAACCGCGTCGTCACTTCATCGAAAACAACGCCCTGCGCGCTGCCAACATCGACGTTTAATTGGCCTGGATGGGTGCCGCCAGACCTTGGCCCATACGGCCCCTGTTCTGGGGTTCGCGTGGCAAGGTTTGCGCATCAAAGATCTTTTGTTGCTCTGGCGTCAGCTGCGCATAAAACTGTTTGGTGGCATCGCTGCGTTGTTTCATATGGGCTTGCATGTCGGCTTGATGCGCTTCATGGAACGCCGCCATTTTGTCCAAGCGCTCGGGCGTGTTCATTTTGGCCAAGGCCTCATGGTCTAAGGGCGAGACAGCGGGTTTGGACGGCGGCTTCACTGCTTGAGCAAAAGCATGCCATGCAGCTTCTTGGCCGCTGCTGAGCTTGAGCTTGGCCTTGAGGTCTTGTTGTCGCGCTTCCCAGCGCTGCGCCATGTGTGCGTGTTGTGCTTTGTTGTCTCCCATGGGGTCGTGCCCCTGCATGCCGTGGCCTGACATGCCCATGCCGCCCATGCCTTGGGCGTGAACACCCAGACTCAAGGCCAGGCCAAGCCCGGCCAGTGTGGATGCGCGTGTTAACCGAGAAAGTGTGAAACGGGTCATGACAGAGTCCTTTGAATCAAGAAGCGACATGCTTCTCTCAAGTTCAGACTTTGCGCCGCGCATGTATCGCTGCCTTGAGCGACACAACAAGTTTCGTAAAGTTGTGTGACTCAACCCATCAAACCGGCGCGGAAATCGTCCACCGCTTGCGCCAACTCTTCGCGCGTGTTCATCACAAACGGGCCGTATTGGGCAATGGGCTCGCGCAGGGGCTTGCCCGCGATCAAAATGGCGCGTGTGTTGGCTTGGGCGCGCAGCACCACGCCGTCGCCGCCATCGCTCAATATCGCCATGCGCTGTGCGGGGACCGTGGTCTGGCTGTCGCCCTGGACGACCTCTACACGGCCACGGTACACGTAAACAAACGCATGGTGGCTGGACGCAATCGCCTGTTCCAGAACCGCGCCATCGCGATCGGGGAAATGCACATCCAGATAAAGCGGCTCGGTGTGCTCGCGCGTCACGGCACCGGCCACCCCCTGTGCGGCCCCAGCAATCACCCGCACCAACACCTGCTCTGGCGTGGTCACTTCGGGAATGTCCGCACTTTGAATGTCACGGTACCAGGGCTCACACAGCTTGTTTTTGGCGGGCAGGTTGAGCCAGAGCTGAAACCCCTCCATCACGCCTTCTTCTTGCTCGGGCATCTCGCTGTGCACCAGGCCGCGTCCAGCGGTCATCCACTGCACACCACCGTTTTGCAGCAAGCCTTCATGGCCACCGCTGTCACGGTGCCGCATGCGCCCTGCAATCATGTAGGTCACGGTTTCAAAGCCACGGTGGGGGTGGTTGGGAAACCCGGCGATGTAGTCATCGGGCTTGTCGCTGCCAAAGGCGTCAAGCATCAAAAACGGGTCCAAGCGCTGTTGCAAATCGTGTGACAACACGCGTGTGAGGCGAACCCCTGCGCCGTCTTGCGTGTCTTGGCCGCGCACCAAGCGCTCTACACCGCGGGCTTGTGTGACGGGGCTCATGCGACTTGATACCCTTCCTGCGCCATGGCACGCGCCAGCGCCTCGTGTGGGTGCGCGCTCTCGATGTCGACTTGGTTGTGTGGGCGGTCAATCACGACTTTGGCTTCGGGGTCGAGACGCAATACCGCTTTTTTGACGGCCATCTCGCAATGACCGCAAGTCATGCCTTGCACTTGGAAGGTGTGATTCATCAGTGGCTCCTTAACAAAGGAGTAAGCTTAACGCTTATGAGCGACACCACCTGCGACATTGGCATAGGCGGCATGACCTGTGCGTCGTGCGTGGCCCGCGTGGAGCGCGCCATCGCCAAGTTGCCCGGGGTGACGCAGGTCAGCGTCAACTTGGCCACCGAGTCTGCCCGTGTGGTCTGGCACGACCCCGAGCCCAGCCACGAAGCGCGCTTGCGCCGTGCGGTGCGGGAAGCGGGGTATGAACCCCTGGCACCCGAGCACCTCGAACAACAAGCCGCAGGTCCGTGGGTGGGCTTTTCACCGGTGTTGGCTGGTTTGGCGTTGAGCTTGCCCTTGGTGTTGCCCATGCTGGGGGACGTGTTGGGCCAGCATTGGATGTTGCCTGCGCTGTGGCAATTTTTGTTGGCCACCCCCGTGCAGTTTGTGTTGGGCGCGCGTTTCTACAAAGCGGGTTGGCACGCCTTGCTGGCGGGCACTGGCAACATGGACTTGTTGGTCGCCCTGGGCACCACCGCCGGTTGGGCCTTGTCGGTGTGGCTGTGGTGGTCTGCCCCTGTGGGTGCCATGGTGCACTTGTATTTCGAGGGCTCGGCGGTCGTCATCACGCTGGTCTTGCTGGGCAAATGGCTGGAAGCCCGCGCCAAGCGCCAAACCACCGACGCCATTCGTGCGCTGCATGCCTTGCGTCCAGCGCGCGCGCGCGTCATCGGGCCCGATGGCGAACAAGACATTCCCATTGACGAACTGTTGGTGGGCGACCGTGTGGTGGTCTTGCCAGGCGAGCGAGTCCCCGCCGATGGCCGGGTCTTGGTGGGCGACTCTCAACTCGACGAATCCATGCTCACGGGCGAACCACTGCCTGTGCCCAAGGGTGTTGGGGCCCGCTTGACGGGTGGCAGCATCAACGGAGAAGGCCGTTTGGTCATGCAGGTCTCGGCCACGGGCACCGCCACGGTGTTGGCCCACATCATCCGATTGGTGGAGGACGCGCAATCGGCCAAGGCCCCCATTCAGCGGCTGGTCGATCAAGTCTCGGCTGTGTTCGTGCCCGTGGTGTTGGTGTTGGCCTTGCTGACTTTGCTGGCCTGGTGGTGGAGTGGCCACAGCGTCGAGCTGTCGCTCATCCATGCGGTGGCGGTGTTGGTCATTGCCTGTCCGTGTGCCTTGGGGCTGGCCACGCCGGCGGCCATCATGGCGGGCACGGGCGTGGCGGCCCAGCATGGCATCTTGATCAAAGATGTGCAAGCGCTGGAGCTGGCCCACCGCGTGGACACGGTGGCCTTTGACAAAACGGGCACGCTAACGGTGGGCCAACCACGGCTGCTCTCGCTCACACCCGTCGCAGGCACCGCCGAGGGCGCTGACGCTTGGCTGAGCATGGCCGCCAGCTTGCAAAGCGGCAGCGAGCACCCTCTGGCCCGCGCCGTGGTGCAGGCCGCCAAGGCCCAGAGCCTGGTGTTGGTGGCCCCAGACACCGTGCGTGCTGTGCCTGGTTATGGCAGCGAAGGCCAGGTGCAGGGGCGCGCCTTGCTGTTGGGCAGTTTGCGCTGGATGACCGTGTTGAACGTGACAGACACAGCCAGCCAAGCCGCGCCCTGGGAGGTGCAAGCGCAGGCCTTGCAGGCCCAAGGCGCCACGGTCTCGGTGTTGGTGGAGCGCGTGGGTTCGGGCGACACGGCGCAGTTGTTGCCGCGCGCCTTGTTGGCCTTTGGTGACGCGCCGAAACCGGGTGTGCAAGCCGCCTTGGCCGCGTTGCGCGCACGCGGTTTGCGCTTGGTCATGGTCTCGGGCGACAACTGGGGCGCGGCACGTGCCATGGCGCAACGCTTAGGACTGCGCGACGACGAAGTGCATGCCGAGGTGTTGCCGGGGGACAAATCTGCCTTGGTGCAACGCTTGCAGCAGGGCGACAACGGGGCCCGTCGGGTGGTGGCTTTTGTGGGGGACGGCATCAACGATGCGCCCGCCTTGGCGGCCGCAGATGTCGGCATGGCCATGGCCAACCCCAACGGGGGCGGCACCGACGTGGCCATGCAAGCCGCAGGCATCACGCTCATGCGTGGCGAGGTGGCTTTGGTCGGTGCGGCGCTGGACATTTCACGCCGCACCGTGGCCAAGATTCGGCAAAACTTGTTTTGGGCCTTTGCCTACAACGCGGCGGGCATACCGTTGGCCGCCTTGGGCTACTTGAGCCCGGTGATGGCGGGTGCGGCCATGGCCTTGAGCTCGGTCAGTGTGATGACCAACGCCTTGTTGCTCAAGCGTTGGTCGCCACCAGAGGCAGCACCCAACACTCAGTGAGCGTTGCCGCCAGCCGGTCTGGGGGTGTTGGAGAACCACGCCACATACAAAGCCGGCAAGACCACCAAGGTCAGCAGTGTGGCGGTGAACAAGCCCCCAATCACCACAATCGCCAACGGACGCTGCGTCTCTGAGCCAATGTCATGGCTCAGTGCCATCGGCAACAGGCCCAAAGCCGCCAGCATGGCCGTCATGAGCACCGTGCGCAAGCGCTGGAGGGCGCCTTCTTTCACGGCGTCGATCACGGTGAGACCGGCGTTGCGCAACTGCTGAAACACCGACAACATCACCACGCCGTTGAGCACCGCCTGGCCGGACAGCGCAATGAAGCCAATGGCGGCGGATACCGACAACGGGATGCTGAAAATCCACAGCGCCACAAAGCCACCGATCAAAGCCAAAGGCACGTTGAGCAAAATCAGCCCAGCGGTTTTGAACGAGGCAAACGCGTCGAACAGCAGCACAAAAATCAGCAACAGCGAAATCGGCACCACCACGGCCAAACGTTGCATGGCGCGTTCTTGGTTTTCAAACTCGCCCGACCAGGTCACGGCATAGCTGTCGGCAATCGTCACATTCTTGGCCACGCGTGCTTTCATGTCGGCCACCACCGAGCCCATGTCGCGGCCTTTCACAAAAATACCAATCGCCATCGTCCTGCGCCCCGCTTCGCGGGCAATGTTCATGGCCCCGCTGGCTTGGCGGATGGTGGCCACGTTCTCAAGGGTGGTGTAGCCTCCGCCGGGCATGGCAATCGGTGTCGAGGGCAGGTTGGCGGCGGTTCGTCGGTCTCCGCTCAAACGCACCACCACGCTGAACTTGCGCTCGCCCTCCCAAATTTGGGTGGTGGCGCGCCCAGCCAGTGCCGACTCGATCACGTCTTGCACATCGCCCACATTCAGGCCCAAGCGTGAGGCCCGGTCGCGGTCAATGTCGATGACGAGCTGTGGCACTTCGCCCAAACGGTCAATTTCTGCACGTTGCACGCCGACCACTTGCTTGAACTCGCGTTGCATGGCTTCCGTGGTGCGCCGCAACTCGGTCAAGTCGTCGCCCGAGACCTTGACCACGATCTGACCTTTGATTTGTGAGATCGATTCCAGCACGTTGTCGCGGATCGGCATCGAGAACGCGGGGTCGACGCCAGGAATGACGGCCAGCTTTTCGTCCATCTCTTCAATCAGCAGTTCGCGCGTCATGCCCTTGCGCCATTCTTCGGCGGGTTTCACGTCGACAAACACCTCGGCCATGCTGAGGGTTTTCGGGTCGGTGCCGTCTTCGGGCTGGCCGGCTTTGGACACCACCGTGCGTACTTCAGGCACTGTGAGCAGTTGCAGGCGCGCTTTGCGCAAAATCTTGGCGGCCTCTTCTTGCGACACGCTGGCTGGCATGTCCCAGTTGACCCAGAAAGTGCCCTCGTTGAGCTCCGGCAAGAACTCCGAGCCCAAATGGGCAGCGGCGACGACAGACAGCGCAAAACAACTCAGGGCAACTGTGACGACCTTGCGGGGTTTGTCAATCGCCCAGTCCAGCACCGGGGTGTACACCTGTTTGGCCCAGGCCACCAGCCGGTTGTCGCCGTGCGGAATGCCCTTGCGCAGCATCCAGTAGGCCAGCAAGGGCACCAAGGTGAGCGAGAAAATCAAAGCCCCAATCAGCGCCGTGGTGACCGACAAGGCCATCGGTTGGAAGATGCGGCCCTCGTGGCGTTGCAGCGCAAAAATCGGGATGTGCGCGGCAATGATGATCAACATCGAGAACAGGGTGGGGCGCCCCACTTCGTTGGCCGCGTTGGTGATGAGTGTGCGGCGCTCTTTCTCGTTCATGCCTTCGCCACGCTCGGCCAAGCGGTGCATGATGTTTTCGATCACGATCACGGCGCCATCCACGATGATGCCAAAGTCCATCGCGCCCAAGCTCAGCAAGTTGGCCGGCACGCCCATGATCTTGAGGCCTAAGAACGTGGCCAACAGGGCCAGTGGAATCACCACCACCACCGCCAATGAGGCGCGCATGTTGGACAGGAACAGGTAAAGCACCAACGACACCAGCAGCGCACCCTCGACCAGGTTTTTGAACACCGTCGTCAAGGTTTTGCCCATCAGCCATGAGCGGTCGTAGAAGGGCTCGATTTGCACCCCGTGTGGCAGCACACGCTTGTTCAGGTCGGCGATTTTTTCTTTCACGCCCTTGAGCACCACGCTGGGGTTTTCGCCTTTGCGCATGATCACGATGCCAGTCACCACATCGTCGTCCATGTCCTGGCCCACGGTGCCCAAACGCGGCACCGCGCCGATGCTGACCTTGGCCACATCGCGCACCAGGACCGGCGTGTTGCTGCGGGCGGTGACCACGATTTGCCCAATGTCGTCGGCCGAGCGCAACAAACCCAAGCCACGGATGGCGAACTGTTGGGCGCCTTGCGCCACATAGCTGCCGCCAGCATTGGCGTTGCCTCGGCCCAGCGCATCTTGCAAGTCTTGCAAGGTGAGCTTGTAGGCACGCAGCTTTTGCAAGTCAGGTTGCACCTCGTACTGTTTGATGTAGCCGCCCATGCCCACCACGTCGGCCACGCCCGGAATCTGGCGCAAGCTGCGCTCGACCGTCCAGTCTTCGATGGTGCGCAACTCGGTGGAGGTTTTGCCATCGCCCTTGAGGCGGTAGCGCATGATCTCGCCCACGGGTGTGGCATTGGGCATGACCTCGGCTTCAACGCCTGGCGGCAAATCAACGCCACGCAAACGCTCGTTGACCTGTTGGCGCGCCAAATTGACTTCGGCCTTGTCGTCATAGGTGACCACCGTGAACGACAGACCAAACTGGGTGTGCGAGAACACCCGGATCGAGTTGGGCAAGCCCGACAGCGCCACCTCGATCGGCAGCGACACTTCTTTCTCGACTTCTTCGGCCGCGCGCCCGGGGTAGAGCGCGATCACCGTGACTTGGGTGTCGGTCACATCCGGGAACGCTTCGACCGACAGGTTGTTGAAGGCCACCACCCCAGACATGATGAACAGCAGTGTGCCCAGCAGGATGAACAGGGGCTGGTTCAGCGCATAGTGGATCAGGCGTTTCATTTGTGATCCGTGCTGCTGTTGGCGGGCGCGTGTGTTTTGGCTTGTTCTTCGGCGTTGCGGAATTCGCGCGCCAGCAGCAAGCTGTTGTCTTTGACGATGTGCTCGTTGGCCTTGAGGCCTTCGACCACCAGCACCTCTTGCAAGCCTTCATAACCCAGGCGCACGCGCCGCGGCTCAAACACGCCGGGTTCTGTTTGCACATAGCACCAGTGCTCGGTGCCGCGCAGTTGAACCGCGCTGGCTGGAACCAATACCCCGGCTGCCAATTGACGCACGATCCGAGCCGTGCCCAGCATCTCTGCCTTGAGCAGGCGTTGGGGGTTTTCCACCACGGCGCGAACTTTGATGGTTCGACTGTTGGGGTCGATGAAGTCGCCTGTTGCGGCAACCGTGGCATTGAAGCTCTCCCCCACAAAGTTCGGGAAGACCAGCGCAATCTGGGTGCCCGGTTTGAGCGAGGCCACGTCAGACTCACGCGCATCAATGTGCACCCACAGCGAACGTGGGTCGCTCACCACCAGCAAGGCGGGGTTGCCGGGGCCGCCTTGGTCGGGCCGCACTTCCAGTCCCGCACTCAGGTTGCGCTCCACCACCACGCCAGAGACGGTGGCCGACAGGCCCAGTTGTTGGTTCACCAAGTTGCCGCTGCCATACAGGCTGGTGCGCGCTTGCGCACGCGCGACTTCGGCTTGTGCGCGTGCCGCATCGGCCTCGGCTTGTTCCAAGTCTTTGCGTGACACGATGCCGGCATTGAAGAGGGTTTGTTGGCGTGCCAGGGCGCGTTCGGTCAAACGGGCATCGGCCTGCGCTTTGGCCGTGTCGGCCTGGGCTGCGCCGAAGTCGGGCGAGGCAAACGTGGCCAGCACTTGACCGGCTTTGACGCTTTGTCCCACATCGGCGTTGAGTTGCACCACGCGCCCGGCAAACGCGGGGTAGATGCGTTGGGTGCGCTCTTCGTTCCAGACCAAGCGCGCAGGCAAATCGATCGTCACGCTTTGGGCGGCCACCGCAGGCGTGGTGCCCAGCAAGGCCAGTTGCGGGTGGCCGGCGGGAAAGCGCAGTTGTTGGCCTTGCACGATGGGCTGCGCGATCACGGGGTGCGGCGCGAGTTCGGGTTTGCTCAGCCAGTAGCTCAAGCCCAGCACAGCCACCAAGCTCGCAGCGGCGCTCCAGCGCTTGGGCGGCGTGTTCAAGAGGGTTTGGAGCTTGTTGGGCTCGTTCGCGTTGTCGTGGTTCATGGCGTGTGGCTTCAGCGTGTGCTGGGGTTCTGAGGAGGGGTGCGCAGCTGCCAAGCGGTGTGCGCTTTGGCGTAGTCGGCGCGTGTGACGGCGGCTTCGATCAGGGTGCCGCGCAAGGTGCGGCGCGCGTCCAACAAATCGGTCAACGACGAGGCGCCGTGGGTGTAGGCCAACTCGGCTTGCTCCGCCACGCGGCGCGCGCGCGGCAAGATGTCTTGCTGGTAGAGGGCTTCACGTTGTTGGGCGGCGTTGCGCTCTTGCAGCAGGCGGTGGACATCGGCCAAGGCCTCACGGCGGGTTTTGTCCAGCAGGTCTTGGGCCAAGGTCAGCTGGGCTTGCGCACGGCCAATTTCACCCTCATAGCCATAGCCCCATTGCAGCGGCACTGAGACGCGCAATTCGAGCAGGCGACGCGATTGCGAGGGGTAGTGGTCCAAGCTGCTGCCCAAGGTCAGGTCAGATTTCTTTTGGGCCTGTGCCAGCTCAAGCGCTGCACGTGCGGCCGACACGCGTTCCACCGCCGCCACCACGTCGGGGCGTTGGTCGATCCAAGCGTCTTGCACCACGCCGATGTCGAGCAGGGCTTCAAGCGCGGGCCAATCGGCCTTGATCTGCCAATCTTTCAGATGAATGCGCAGGTTGGTGAACTGACCCAGCTGCAACACGGCACGTTCTTGGTCGAGCTGTGCGCTGTGCGCATCGGCTTGGGCGCGTTGGGCTTCGATCTCCAGCCGCGCCGACTCTTGGGCCGACAGATCACCGGCTTTCAGTCGCAGCGAGGCGCTTTGCGCGAGTTGCTTGGCGCTGAGGGTCAGGGCTTGCATTTCGCGGTTGCGCTCCAAGGCGGCCAGCAAATCGAAATAGGCCGAGGCGGCCCCGAGTTGCTGCATCACCCGCATGTCTTGCAGGTCTGCCACGGCGGCGTTGGCTTGGCGCTCTGCACTTTGGGTGCGCAAGCCGCGTTTGTTGCCGCGCTCCCACGTCCAGTCGATACCGCCCGACTTGTCGATCTTCTTTTGTCCGAAGGGACCCGCGCCCACGCCATGTTCCAAGTCCATTTGGCTGGTTTTGGCGGTGAAAACCGGGAAGGGCGAGCGGTCGGCCGCCAACACGTCGGCGCGTGCCGCTTCGGCGGCTTGTTGCGCCATGGACACATCGAGGTTGTTGCGTGCTGCTTCGAGCACCTGGGGTAAGCCCAAGGTGTCAGCGCAGGCCAGGCCACTCCACAGGGGGAAGACCAAGGCCCAGGTCCAGCCAAGGCGCGGATGCAGGTTCTGTCGTATGCTCATGCGGCGTTTATCGCGCATCCACCCTGACCAATGCCTGACCATCCCTTGTTTCTACCCCTGTGCGAATTTTGCTGATCGAAGACGACGCCGTGCTTCAAGCGGTGATGCAGCGCAGCCTGAGCGATGCGGGCCACCGCGTGGATGCCGCCAGCCACTTGGAGGAGGCGGCTCACTTTTGGCAGGTGCAGGCCTACGACGCGGTGTTGCTGGACCTGAACTTGCCCTTGAATGGACAGCTGCATGCCGCCCCTGGCAGTGGTTTGCAGCTGTTGCGTGAGGCCCGTCGCCGTGGCGACCGCACGCCGGTGTTGGTGTTGACGGCGCGCAACAGAACCGACGAGCGCATTGCCGGATTGGACGCTGGTGCAGACGATTACTTGGGCAAACCGTTTGACCTCGAAGAGGTCGAGGCGCGCTTGCGGGCCTTGGCTCGGCGCAGCTTGGGCGCCGACGATGTGGTGCAGGTGGGGCGCTTGGCCTTGCACCGCAAGAACCGCCGCATCTTGGTCGACGAGGTGGATTTGGCTTTGCCTGCGCGCGAGTTTGAAGTGCTGTGGGAGTTGATGACACCTCCGGGGCGCACCGTCAGCAAGCGCTTGTTGTCAGACAAGTTGTCGGGCTTTGACGAGGCCTTGGGCGACAACGCGCTGGAGGCATTCATTTCGCGTTTGCGCAAAAAACTGGCCCACACCGGCGCCACCATTCGCACCCTGCGCGGCATGGGCTATTTGCTGGAGGAGCAGACATGACCACCCAGAAACTTGCCGCCAAGCCGTCTTTGCGCAACCGTTTGTTGCGCCATGTGTTGCTGCCCTTGGCGCTGACGTGGCTGGTGGGCTCGGCCTTGGTGGTGGGCATTGCCACCTACTTCACCCAACAAGCCTATGACCGCGCCTTGCTGGACGACGCCTACTTGGTCGCCAGCCATGTGCGTCGAAATGCCGATGTGGGCGTCGAGGATTTGGCGCTGAGCCTGTCGGCCCAAGAAATGAGCACGGTGTTGTTTGACCAAAGCGAGGCCTTGTTTTTCGCCGTGTTGCGTCCCGATGGCAGCTTGGTGGCCGGCCATGCCGGTTTGTCGGGGCGGCTTGGCACGGCGGGGCAACCGGTGTTTGACACCCTGGACTATCAAAACCGCAGCTTGCGCAGCGTCACCATCCACCGCGAGAACCCGGCGAGCTTTTACGTGGTGATGGCGCAAACCACCACCAGCCGGGACCGCTTGTTGCAGCGGCTGCTGGCGTTTTCGATGGCGCCCCAGCTGGTGTTGTTGATGGGCTTGGCCTTGTGGTTGCAACGCGCCATCGAAACCGACCTGAAACCCTTGGCCGAGCTGACCCGTGTGGTGGGCAAGCGCGATGCGCGCGACCTCACGCCGGTGCCCGTCTCGGGCAGCACCCGCGATGTGCAGCGACTGGGCCAAGCGGTCAACGCCTTGCTGGGGCGCATGGCCCAAAGCGTCCAGGCGCAGCGCGAGTTTTCGGGCAATGTGGCCCATGAGTTGCGCACGCCCTTGGCTGGCATTCGTGCCTTGGCAGACTACGGCTTGCGACATGCCGACCCCCAGGTGTGGCGCGAGCAATTGCAGATCATTGCCCAGAGCCAAGAGCGCGCCAGCCATTTGGTCGACCAGCTCTTGGCCCTGGCCCTGGCCGACGAGGTGCAGCACAGCTGGGTGCATGAGCCGGTGGCGCTGGATGTCTTGGTGGGCGAGGCGGTGTTGCGCTTTTTGCCGCGCGCCGATGCCGTTGGGGTGGATTTGGGTGCGCGTGGCGTGGAGCAGCCCGTGCAAGTCATGGGCAGCGCGGCCTTGATCGAGGGCGTGCTCAACAACTTGCTGGACAACGCCTTGCGCTATGGCCGTGCCCCTGAAGGCGACAGCCACATCACGGTGGCGGTGGCGGACGCACCCCAGGCGGTGGTCTTGTCGGTGAGCGACAACGGCCCCGGCGTGTCGGCTGTGCAGATGCAGCAACTCACCCAGCGTTGGGTGCAGGGCTCGGCGGGTGAAGCGCTCAAAGAAGGCTCGGGCTTGGGGCTGGCCATCGTCAGCGAGTACGCCCGTTTGCTGGGCGTGCAGGTGTCGATGCAGGGCGAAACACCCACCGGTTTGCGCGTGAGTTTGACCTTCGCTAAAACCCCAGCGGCCTGACGCCTCGCCCGCTCAAGCGTCTGCGCGCTCATCCGCCCTGTTGGGCGTGGGCTTTTTCCAAGCCTGTGTCGCTGCGTCGACGGCGAGGCCCTTGTAAAATCGCGCCCTGCTTGACAGGGCGGCACACAGCCCCTGTATTCCCCAAAGGTTGGCTGTTGTATGTTGTATCCCCAAGAGTTTGACGTCATCGTGGTCGGCGGTGGCCATGCCGGCACCGAGGCCGCCTTGGCCGCTGCGCGCATGGGCGCCAAAACCCTGCTGTTGTCGCACAACATCGAAACCTTGGGTCAGATGAGTTGCAACCCGTCCATCGGCGGCATTGGCAAGGGACACCTGGTCAAAGAGGTCGATGCCTTGGGCGGCGCCATGGCCTTGGCGACCGACGAGGGCGGCATCCAGTTTCGTATTTTGAACAGCTCCAAAGGCCCGGCGGTGCGCGCCACCCGGGCCCAGGCTGACCGCATTTTGTACAAGGCCGCGATCCGCCGTCGCTTGGAGAACCAGCCCAACCTGTGGTTGTTCCAGCAAGCCGTGGACGACTTGATGATGGCGGGCGACCGTGTGGCCGGCGCGGTGACCCAAGCCGGCATCCGCTTCAAGGGCCGCACCGTGGTGCTGACCGCTGGCACTTTCCTAGACGGCAAGATCCATGTGGGCCTGAACAACTATTCGGGAGGGCGCGCGGGCGACCCACCGGCGGTGAGTCTGTCCTCCCGTCTGAAAGAGCTCAAGCTGCCGCAAGGCCGCTTGAAAACCGGCACGCCCCCAAGGCTTGATGGCCGCACGATTGACTTCAGCCAATGCACCGAACAACCGGGCGACGGCATGCCCGGCGGTTTGCCCGGCGAGGTGCCGGTGTTCAGCTTCATGGGCCGGGCGGTGATGCACCCGCAACACATGCCGTGCTGGATCACCCACACCAACGCGCGCACCCATGACATCATCCGCTCGGGCTTTGACCGCAGCCCCATGTTCACCGGCAAGATCGAAGGCGTGGGGCCACGCTATTGCCCCAGCGTGGAAGACAAAATCAACCGCTTTGCCGACAAAGACAGCCACCAGATTTTTCTGGAACCTGAAGGCCTGACCACCCACGAGTACTACCCCAACGGCATCTCGACCAGCTTGCCGTTTGACATCCAGTACGAGTTGGTGCGCTCGATGAAAGGGCTGGAAAACGCCCACATCATTCGCCCGGGTTATGCCATCGAGTACGACTACTTTGACCCGCGCGAGCTCAAGCGCAGTTTTGAAACCCGGGCCATTGGCGGCCTGTTCTTTGCGGGCCAGATCAACGGCACCACCGGTTATGAAGAGGCCGCCGCCCAAGGCCTGTTTGCTGGCATCAATGCCGCCCTGCAATGCCGCGCCATGTCGGGACTTGCCAGCGACTTTGGCGGCGCCTGGACGCCCGGGCGTGACCAGGCCTATTTGGGGGTGTTGGTCGACGACTTGACCACCAAAGGCGTGACCGAGCCCTACCGCATGTTCACCAGCCGTGCCGAGTTCCGCTTGCAACTGCGCGAAGACAACGCCGACATGCGCCTGACCGAGGTGGGCCGCCAGATGGGTCTGGTGGACGATGCGCGCTGGGAGGCTTTCAGCCGCAAGCGCGACGCTGTTTCACGTGAAACAGAACGCCTCAAGTCGGTCTGGGTCAATCCACGCAACCTGCCGCCCGCCGAGTCTGAGCGGGTGTTGGGCAAGGCCATCGAGCACGAGCACAACCTGGCCGACTTGTTGCGCCGCCCGGATGTGAGCTACGACGCGCTGGTGTCGCTGGATGGCGGGCGCTACCAAAGCCCCGAGTTGGTGGCGGGTCTGGCGGGTGACGATGTGTCACGTGAAACCGCCCGGGCCGTGGTGGAGCAGGTGGAGATTGCTGCCAAGTACGCGGGCTACATTGACCGTCAGCGTGACGAGGTACAGCGCGCCGCCCATTACGAAAACCTCAAGCTCCCCGAAGACCTGGACTACAACCAGGTGACCGCGCTGTCCATCGAGGTGCGGCAAAAGCTCAGCCGCCATCGTCCCGAAACCTTGGGGCAGGCCTCGCGCTTGTCGGGCATCACCCCGGCCGCGATTTCCTTGCTGTTGATCCACCTCAAGCGTGCCCGTGTCAAAGGCTTTGTGCCCGAGGCGCCGGTGGCTGTGCCAACGGATGAGGCGGCGGCCTGACCATGGCACACCCCTTGTCGGGCGCCTTGCGCCAAGGCTTACTTGGCCTGGGTTTGACGCTGGATGAGGTGGCGCAAGCGCAACTCCTGGCCTACATGGATTTGATCGCCAAATGGAACAAGGTCTACAACCTCACCGCAGTGCGGGATGCACAAGAAATGCTGACCCACCATTTGCTCGACAGCTTGGCCGTGGTGGCGCCCTTGCGCCGCGAGTTGGTCAAGTTGGCGCCGCCTCAAGGCGTGTCGGCCGATCCGGCTGGGCCCCACATCACGCCTGTGCCTGCTGAGGCAAGTTCGCCGCGATACCGTTTGTTGGACGTTGGCGCCGGTGCCGGCCTGCCGGGCGTGGTGGTGGCCATCACCTGCCCCGAGGTGTCGGTGACCTGTGTCGACACCGTGGCCAAAAAGGCCGCCTTTGTGCAGCAGGTGGCGGCGAGCTTGCGCCTGCCCAATTTGCGCGGCCTGCACGCCCGGGTTGAAACCTTGGGCGGTCCGTTTGATGTGGTGTGTTCGCGCGCCTTCGCCTCATTGCCAGACTTCATCGCCTGGTCGGTGGGCGCGCTGGCGCCACACGGCGTATGGCTGGCCATGAAGGGCAAGCATCCCGAGGCTGAAATCCAGGCCCTGCCGCCAAGTGTGAAAGTGTTTCACGTGGAACCACTGACTGTGCCCGGCCTGAATGCCGAGCGCTGCATCGTTTGGATGCGCGGTTAAACTCCCACCCCCATCCCCTGTTTTGAGGCTTGCATGTTCGGTGTGTCGGACTACGGCGCTTTCGTCGTGGCCATCATTGTGTTTTTAGCCATTCCCGGCCCCGGCAACTTGGCCTTGTTGACCGCAACGGCCAAGGGCGGCATCCGTGCGGGCTTGGCGGCCACCCTGGGGGTGATCGTGGGCGATCAAGCGCTGTTGTGGCTGGCGGTGGCCGGTGTCGCGGCGTTGTTGTTGACCAACCCGGCTGTGTTTTACGCGGTGCAATGGGCCGGCTCGATTTATTTGATTTGGCTGGGCGCCAGGTTGCTCAGCGCCAAACCGGGGGATGCGCCCGTGCTCGAACTCCAACCGCACCACTATCTGCGACAAGCCTTTGTGATCACCCTGTTCAACCCCAAAGCGATTGTGTTTTACATGGCGTTTTTTCCGCTCTTTGTCGATCCAACCGTGCATCAAGGGTGGATCACGTTTGCGGTCATGGCCGCCACCATTGCCGCGCTGACCTTTGTCTATGGTTTGGTGGTGGTGGTGTTGGCGCATTTTTTGGCAGCGCGTGTGCGCGCCAGTGCGGTGGTCTCGGCCTTGCTCAACAAAGCCGCCGGTCTGTTGTTGGTTGGTTTTGGCCTGAAGCTGGCCTTGTCTAAATAAATGTTTTCTTTCTGAAAGTTCCCATGGCCAAAATCTTCTGTGTTGCCAACCAAAAAGGGGGGGTGGGCAAAACCACCACCACGGTGAACTTGGCGGCGGGTCTGGCCTCGGTGGGGCAGCGCGTGTTGATGGTCGACCTCGACCCACAAGGCAACGCCACCATGGGCTCAGGCATCGACAAGCGCCAACTCACGCTGTCGGTGTATGACGTGCTGTTGGACTCGGCCAGCATTGCCGAAGCGCGGGTGCGCAGCAACTGGGGCGACGAGGGTGCGCGCGCCAAAGCGCCCACCTACGACGTGTTGGGCGCCAACCGCGACTTGGCCGGCGCCGAGGTCGAATTGGTCGGCTTGGACAACCGCGAAAACCGGCTCAAGCAAGCCTTGGCAGCAGTAGCCCATGACTATGACTTTGTGTTAGTCGATTGCCCGCCTTCATTGTCCATGCTCACGCTCAACGGCCTGTGCTCAGCCCACGGTGTGATCGTGCCCATGCAGTGCGAATACTTTGCGCTCGAAGGCCTGACCGACTTGGTTAACACCATCAAGCAGGTGCATGCCAACCTGAACCGAGAGCTCAAAATCATTGGCTTGTTGCGCGTCATGTTTGACCCGCGCATCACCTTGCAGCAACAGGTGAGCGACCAGCTCAAAGACCACTTCGGCGACAAAGTGTTCAACGCCGTCATTCCACGCAATGTGCGTTTGGCCGAAGCGCCCAGCTATGGTTTGCCGGGGGTGGTGTTTGACCCGTCGGCCAAGGGCAGCCAGGCCTTTGTGGACTTTGCACAAGAGATGGTCCAGCGCGTTCAAACGCTGTGACCCACCCAGCCACCATGTCCACCGTCCTTTTATTGCCCGGCTGGCACAACAGCGGGCCAGACCATTGGCAAAGCCTGTGGGAGGCGCAGCATGGCCACACCCGCGTGGCCCAGCACGACTGGTCGCATCCCTTGCGTGGCGACTGGATGACGCAGCTGGAAGAGGCTGTGTTGGCCCACGACGAGGTGCTGCTGGTGGCCCACAGCCTGGGCTGTATCTTGGTGGCCGCGTGGGCCGCGCATTCGCAGCACACCGAGCGTGTGGTCGGTGCTTTGCTGGTGGCGCCAGGCGACGTAGAGCGCCCAGACATGCAGCACGCTTTGTTCAGTTGGCGCCCCATCACGCGAACGCGATTGCCCTTTCCCAGCACGCTGGTCACCAGCCGCAACGACCCCTATTGCAGCTTCATACGTGCCAGTCGACTGGCCATGGACTGGGGCTCGCGCTTGGTCGATGTGGGCAACCGGGGGCACATCAACAGCGACGCAAACCTAGGCGACTGGCCACAAGGCTTGGCCTTGTTGGATGAATTGAAAACCAAAGAGAAAACACACCATGGTCACTAAAAAACCCAAAGGCTTAGGCCGCGGACTCGAAGCCTTGCTCGGCCCCAAAGTTGACGACAACGCAGCGGCCAAAGCCGCCGCCAGTGACGGCTTGCCCAACAGCTTGCCTCTGAGCGAGATGGTGCCTGGCATGTACCAACCCCGTACCCGAATGGACGAGGGCGCCTTGTACGAGTTGGCCGAGAGCATCAAAGCCCAGGGCATCATGCAGCCGATTCTGGTGCGCCGCTTGGTCGATGGCCCCAACGCGGGCAAATACGAAATCATTGCCGGTGAGCGCCGCAGCCGCGCCGCCAAACTGGCTGGGCTCGACACCGTGCCTGTGCTGGTGCGCGACGTGCCCAACGAGGCCGCAGCGGCCATGGCCTTGATTGAAAACATCCAGCGCGAAGACCTCAACCCGCTCGAAGAAGCCCAAGGCCTGCAACGCTTGATCAAAGAGTTTGGCCTGACCCATGAAACCGCCGCCCAAGCGGTGGGGCGTTCTCGCAGCGCAGCCAGCAACCTGCTGCGCTTGCTGAACCTCGCCGAGCCTGTGCAAACCATGCTGATGGCGGGTGATTTGGACATGGGCCATGCCCGTGCCTTGCTGGCCTTGGACCGCGCTGCCCAAATCACCGCGGCCAACCAAATCAGTGCCAAGCACATGTCGGTGCGCGAAGCGGAGAGCTTGGTGAAAAAGCTCAGCGCCGAATTCAACCTGGTGCCGCAAAAGCCCAAAAAAGAAAAGTCACGCGACTTAAAGCGCGTGGAAGAAGAGTTGTCTGACTTGCTCACAGCACAGGTGGATGTGCGCATCAAAAAGCGTGTCAAACGCCAAGGGCGCATCGAAGAAATGGGCGAGTTGGCCATCCAGTTTGGCTCGCTGGACGAACTCAATGGCTTGATCGACAAGCTCAGGGGCTAAAGCCAGTAACCGCAGAGACGCACCATGGCACTTGCCACCCGCGCTGACCGACAGTTGGATGACGCCGATCGCGTTCAACAAGACTTGTTGGACGTGCGGCGGCGCGTGTTTTCCACCTATTGCTTGCAGCTGACGTTGGCTGTCTCGCTGTTGTTTTATGGCCTAGATCACCCGGGCTATGACCACCGCATTTATCTCCTCAGTGCGGCCACGTGTTTGGTGTTGATGGTCTTGCTGCGCCGCGGTTTTTCTACCCTGCTGGGTGCCAATTTGGCGCTGCTGATGGGCTTGGCCACATGGGTTTGGGTGGCGGCGCACACCGGAGGGGTCAACTCGTCCAAAAATTTATGGGCCAGTCTGTTGCCGATGGTGGCCTTGCTCACGATCGGGCGCAAAGCCAGCTTGTGGTGGTTGGTGCTGATTTCGCTGGCGCAGGTGGGGCTCCTGTGGGCGGGTCTGTTGGGTTGGGTGGACACCCTTGTCAACCTGCAACAAGCCATTGTGTGGGCGGTTTTCAACCAAGCCTGCGTGGTGGGCGCTTGGGTGTTGGGCATGCATCTCTACGAACGCATGTACCGTCAACAAGTGCAGGCCAATGAGCTGCATAACCAAGACTTAGAAGCGACGCATCAAGAGTTGCAGCGTGCCCAGTCCCACAAAGACGAATTCATAGCATCTGTGGGCCATGAACTGCGCACCCCCATGAATGCCATTTTGGGCTTCAATGGCCTTTTGCGCAGCCAATTGCAAGACCGGGCAGAAGATGTCGCCGTGGTGGATTACATCCGCCGCGCGACCGAGCAACTGCTGCAAGTGGTCAACGACATTTTGGATTTTTCTCAGCTCCAAGCGGGGCGCTTGGTCTTGCATGCCCAAACCTTCGAGCTGTCGCGCACCCTCACCGAAATGCTGCAGCCCTATCAAGCCAGGGCCCATGCCAAGGGGTTGCAGATGACGGTCGAACTCGGCGACAGCGTGAACGTGTGGGTCCATGCAGACAAAGGCCGCATGTTGCAAATCTTGCACAACCTGGTCGACAACGCCATCAAATTCACCCAACACGGCCAGGTCGATGTGCGGGTGGTGCTGGTCGATCGACAACTGGACGTGGTGGTGCAAGACACGGGCATTGGCATTGCGTCAGATCGACAACGTGTGATTTTTGACCGCTTTGAACACGCCAACATTCAAACCAATCGCCAGTTCGGCGGGACCGGCTTGGGCATGGCCATTTGTGAGCGTTTGGTGAAGCTGCAAGGTGGCGCACTGGGCTTGAGCAGCCATGTGGGCGAGGGCTCACGCTTTTGGTTCAAGCTGCCGCTGGCTGTGGTGGATGCGCCCAGCCCGGCCTATGCGGGTGCGCTGGATGTGACGCAAGAACCCTTGCGATTTTTATTGGTGGACGACAACGCCGTCAATTTGATGGTGGCCGGCTTGATGCTGAAAAAATATTTCCCCCAGGCCACGGTGACGCAAGCCGACAGCGGTGCACAAGCCCTAGAACTGCTGCGTGCGCACAGCTTTGACCTGGTTTTGATGGACATGATGATGCCCGACATGGACGGCTTGCAAGCGACCCGCACCTTGCGCAACACGCTGCCAGCACCTGGCCGAGATGTGCCCGTACTGGCTTTGACCGCCAGCGTGAACCCGGTGGACCGAGAGCGTTGCTTGGCCAGCGGCATGGACGATGTGTTGCACAAACCGCTCGATCCCAGTGAGACGGTGGCGCAGATATCGCGCTGTCTCTTGTTGAGCACGCGTCAGGGCGCGAGATGAGCGTTTCTTTTCTGCACCGTTGTCTCGCGTGGCTTGATGCGTGCATCCCTGCACGCTTGCGCGAAAACAAAATGCAATCTTTTGTGGGCACCTGTGTCATGGTGTCTGCAACCCTGTTGGTCTGTACCTTCTTTGCGCCGCTCCAAGAGGCCATGGCCACCAGCGCGATGGCCGTGACCCTGATGCTGGCGGTGTTGGCGGTCTACCTGGGCGTGGGTTTGCAGACCTGCATTCATTGGGTGCTGTGCATGACGCTGGCCACTTTGGCCTATGCGGTGTGGGGCACCGGCGGTATTTTTTCGCCGTATCTCGCTTGGCTATCGGCGGTGCCTGTGGTGGCTTTTTTCTTGGTTGGGCGGCGCCAGGGGCTGTGGTGGGCGGGCGCGGTCTGTGTCTTTGTGGCGGCGGCAGCCTATGCCACGGCCAACGCTTGGATGGATCCACGTTTCAGTTTGGATGTCGCGTTTGCCTACCGCGCGTTTGTCACCAACTTGGTGGTGCCGCTCACCCTGATCTTGGCGCCCTTGTTGTATGACAACCTCTACAAACGCAGCCTACTCACCAGCAAAGAGCGCACACAGGCCCTGGAGCTGAAAAAACAAGAGTTGTTGCGCGCTTCCGAGGTTCGCGAACACTTCATTGCCACCGTCAGTCACGAATTGCGCACACCCATGAATGCCATCTTGGGGTTCAACGCCATGTTGTTGTCCCGGGTTCAAGACCGCCCCGAAGCCTTGCGCATTTTGAACCACACCCGTCAGTCGGCGGACCATTTGCTCACTGTCATCAACGACGTCTTGGATCACTCGCAGTTGCAGGCCGGTCAACTCAGTGTTCACAAGGAAACCTTTGCGCTGCGCGACACCGTCCAGAGTGCTTTTGGCTTGTTCCAAATGCGCGTGCAAAGCATGCGCATCGACTACAACTGCATCATCGATGCCGATGTCCCGGTGTGGGTGAAAACTGACCGACACCGGTTGATGCAGGTGTTGGTCAATTTGCTGGGCAATGCGATCAAATTCACCCACCAAGGCCATGTGCACTTGCGTGTGCGCGCGCATGACAACGGGGTTCGGTTTTTGGTGGAAGACACCGGTATTGGCATCGCGCGTGAGCAGCGCGCGCACATCTTTGAGCGCTTTTCGCAAGCCAATGCCAGCATTCAAAACCGCTACGGCGGCAATGGTTTGGGCTTGTCGATCTCACAGCGTTTGGTTCAATTGCTGGGTGGTGAAATCGGCTTTGACAGCGAGCCCGGAGGCGGAGCCGTGTTTTGGTTTGATTTGCCTTTGCGCGAGGTTGCCGCGCCCAGTGCAGGGCCGGTGGCCGCGGGGGTGGTGCATGCCAGTGCGGATCGCGCATTGCGCTTTTTGGTGGTGGACGACCATCCTATGAACCGATTGTTGATCCGACAAATTTTGCGAAACACGTGGAAGAACGCGGTCTTGGTCGAAGCAGACAACGGCCTCAAAGCGTTGAAAGCGCTTAAAACCCAAGCCTTTGACGTGGTGCTGATGGACATGGTGATGCCCGGGATGGATGGCATCGAAGCCACCCTTCAGTTGCGCATGGCCTTGCCCGAACCGGCGTGTCGTACCCCTGTGTTGGGCTTGACCGCCAACGTCAACCCACAGGACTTGCAGCGCTTTCAAGCGGCGGGCGTCAACGCTGTTTTACTCAAGCCTTTCGACCAAGACCAGCTGTGTCAAAACGTCGAAACCTTGGTTGGCGCGAGCGTCACCGCCGTTGTGCCATGACCCGCAGCCCGGCCATCACAGGCTGAAAATCTTGCCTGGGTTCATGATGTTGTGTGGGTCCAGCGCGCGCTTGATGGTGCGCATCATGTCCACCGCCCCGTGGCCGGTTTCACTCAGCAAGAAATCCATTTTGTGCAAGCCAATGCCGTGCTCCCCGGTACACGTGCCTTCCAAGGCCAAGGCGCGTTGCACCAGTTGGAGATTCAGCTTTTCAGCGGTTTCACGCTCGGCGGGAATGTTGGGGTCGATCAAATAGCCGAAGTGGAAGTTGCCGTCGCCCACGTGGCCGACCAAGAAATACGGAATGCCTGAGGCATCGGCTTCGGCCACCGAATCCAGCAAGCAGTCGGCCAGTCGGCTGATCGGCACACAGGTGTCGGTGCTGATGGCGCGGCAGCCAGCGCGGCTTTGGATGGCAGCGAAATACGCGTTGTGGCGTGCTGTCCACAAGCGCGTGCGCTCTTCGGGCGTGGTGGCCCATTCAAACGATTGGCCGCCGTGTTCTGAGGCAACTTCTTGCACGGTTTCGGCTTGTTCTTTCACGCCGTTGGGCGAGCCGTGAAACTCCATCAACAGCATGGGCGACTCGTTGAGACCCAGCTTGGCATAGGCGTTGACCATGCGCACGGTGTTGCTGTCGATCAACTCCACCCGCGCAATCGGCACGCCCATTTGGATGATGGCAATCGTGGTTTGCACCGCCGCTTCAATGCTGGGGAAAGAGCACACCGCCGCAGACACGGCTTCGGGCAGCGGGTACAGCCGCAACGTGATCTCTGTCATCACCCCCAGCGTGCCTTCGCTGCCCACCATCAAGCGGGTCAAGTCATAGCCCGCGCTCGACTTCTTGGCGCGGGTGCCGGTGCGAATCACCTCGCCACTGGCTGTCACCACTTCCAGGGCCAACACGTTCTCGCGCATGGTGCCGTAGCGCACGGCGTTGGTTCCGCTCGCGCGGGTGGCGCTCATGCCGCCAATGGTGGCGTCGGCCCCCGGGTCGATGGGAAAGAACAGGCCGGTGTTTTTGATCTCTTCGTTGAGTTGCTTGCGTGTCACGCCGGGCTGCACCGTCACCGTCAAATCTTCGGCGTTGATGCTCAGCACGCGGTTCATGCGGCCCACGTCCAGGCTGATGCCGCCTTGCACCGCCAGCAAATGGCCTTCGAGCGACGAGCCCACGCCAAACGGAATCATGGGCACTTTGTATTGCGCGGCCAAGGCCACGGCATCGGCCACGTCTTGTGTACTTTCGGCAAACACCACGGCGGCCGGGGGCGGCACGGTCGTGAATGCAGACTCGTCACGGCCATGCTGTTCGCGCACGATCTGCGCGGTAGAACAGTTGGCGCCAAAGCGTTGGGCCAGGGCGGCCAGCAGGGCTTGCGGCACCTCGCGTTGCGACACCGTCGGGGCCAGATGGGCGTGGGATGTGGGGGCGTTCATGGGGCAGTCTCCGTGTTTGCC
>CANCUP010000004.1 GCA_947381325.1 Comamonadaceae bacterium | reverse complement strand
GTCACCAATACCCAAGTTGATACCTCGCGCACTATCACGGTCGAATTTGACGCGAATGCTCGTGGTCCTTGGCTGTTCAAGCCGGCGCAAAGCTCGGTGCAAGTGCACCCTGGTGAAATGACCACCGTGATGTATGAGTTTCAAAACGTACAAGACCGCGTCATGTCGGCGCAAGCCATACCCAGCTATGCGCCACGCCAAGCGGCAGCGCATTTCAACAAGTTGGAATGTTTTTGTTTCAACCAGTACACCTTGGCACCAGGCGAGAAAAAGCAGTGGCCGGTGGTGTTTGTGATTGATCCCAAATTAGCCAAGAACGTGACCACCATCACCTTGTCCTACACCTTCTTTGAAGTCGGTTCCAAAACACCTGCGGCACCTACCGCAGCCTTGGATGTGACACACAAAGGGGTCGGTGCATGAGCACCAAGACTTCATTGATGCGCTCGGTCGTGGCCGTGGCTTGGTCTTTTTTTGGAATTCGCAAAAGCAGCGAGTTCCAGCAAGACATTGAAAAGATCAGCCCTTTGCACATTCTGGGTGTGGGCTTGGTCGCTGGTTTGTTATTTGTGATTGGGTTGATCGTGTTGGTCAACTTGGTCGTCGCGAAATAAAGAAGAAGGAGTGGAAATGAGTAGCAACTCACACGGCGCAACGCCTTATTATTTTGTGCCTCATGCGTCACGTCATCCCGCGTTGGCTGCCTTGGGATTGTTTTTTGTCATCTTGGGTGCCGGTCAATGGGTCAACGGTGCCGACTGGGGCAAGTACTCCTTGCTGTTTGGCTTGGTGTTCTGGTTGGGTGTCTTGTACCAATGGTTCGGTGAAGCCATCGCTGAAAGCGAAGGCGGTCAGTACGGTCACAAAATTGATTTGTCATTCCGTTGGAGCATGAGCTGGTTCATCTTCTCTGAGGTGATGTTCTTCGGTGCCTTCTTCTCGGCCTTGTGGTGGGCGCGTTCCCACTCTGTTCCTATGCTGGGCAGTTTGGACAATGCCTTGTTGTGGCCTGACTTCAAAGCCGTGTGGCCCACCTTGGCTGCTGGCGCGACGGCATCGCCTGCGGGGATCATTGAGCCCTTCCAAACCATGACACCGTTTTGGTTACCCACCATCAACACGGCTTTGTTGTTGAGCTCGGGCGCAACCTTGACGGTAGCCCACCATGCGCTGCGTGAAAACGACCGCGCCACCACCATCAAGTTCATGTGGATGACGGTGTTGTTGGGAGTGATCTTTTTGATCGTCCAAGGCTACGAGTATTACCACGCGTACCATGAGATGAACCTCAAGCTCAGCTCTGGCGTGTATGGCTCCACCTTCTTCATGCTCACAGGCTTTCACGGCTTTCACGTGTTCTTGGGCATGTTGATGCTGTTGGTCATCACCTTGCGTTTGCAAAAAGGTCACTTCACTGCAGACAAACACTTCGGTTTCGAAGGTGCTGCTTGGTATTGGCACTTTGTGGACGTGGTGTGGTTGGGTCTGTACATCTTGGTGTACTGGATGTAAGAGCATCTCGTGATGCCAAAGCAAAGGCCGCATGTGCGGCCTTTGTTGTTTGGGCTCACGCTTTATTGGCCTGCAGCTATGCCGGTGGGTTGGATGTAACCCAGCTTCCATCCCAACAAAATACAAAGAAACAACAGAATCGAAAACCCAACACGCAAAGCCAAGGCTTTGACCATCTTGCTCGATTTGGGTTGGCCGTTGCGTCCATCACGCATCATGAACACCAGCGCCGAGACCAAGCTGCCTAAGATGGCCAAAAAAGCAATTGCAACAATGAATTTCATACGCACCATTATCGCCATACCGCGCAGCCGCAGTTTTGTGGGGGTGACGTTGGTCCTGTGCGTGGGTGTGGCATTGACGGTGCGTTTAGGCTTTTGGCAGCTGTCGCGTGCACAAGAAAAACTAGACAGGCATCAAGCCATTGCCCAGCAGCAAGCCATGTCCGAGTTAGATACATCAGCACTGCTTGAGCAGCCTGCTTTATTTGCGTCGTTGCACCGCCGTGTCCATTTGAGAGGCCGTTGGTTGCCCCAGCACACCGTGTATTTGGACAACCGAGCGATGAACGGTCGGGCAGGTTTTTGGGTGCTCACACCTTTGGTGCTCAATGCCAACACCCGTGTCTTGGTGCAGCGTGGTTGGGTGCCACGTCACCAACTCGATCGCACCTTGCTGCCGCCCCTCGACACGCCGTTGGGTGAGGTGCATGTACAGGGGCGCTTGAGCCCAGCCCCGTCAGAGTTGATGCAGCTGAGCTCGACCCAAGTACCAGACCATCTGGCGTCAGGGTCATCACGCATTCGGCAAAATATCAACCTTGCACAGTACGCAGTTGAAACTGGCGGGCCATTGGTGGCCACAGTGCTACAGACAGACCCGGCCTCTGAAGGCTTGATGCGTGATTGGCCTGAAATTTCTGCGGGTGTCGAAAAACACCACGCTTATGCGTTTCAATGGTTTGCTTTGGCTGCGCTGCAACTCGTGCTCTACCTTTGGTTTCAATGGATCAAACCCTACCGTCATGTCCGACCCACACCGCTCTGAAGCTGACCATCCACTCGGTCTGACCGTCTATGACTTGCCGTCTCCCAATGACGTCTTGGAATCTGACGCACGCCGCACCGCCATGGGCCGCCTGCGCATGCTGCTGGTCTTGTTGGTGTGTGCTGCACCGGTGGTGGCCTCGTACTTCACCTATTACGTGGTGCGTCCAGATGGGCGTCGCAACTTTGGAGAGCTGATCGAGCCTTCACGTGCTTTGCCTGCGGCCTCTGGCCTGAGCTTGGCTGGACAAGCGGTGTCGCTCCCCGATTTGAAAGGGCAGTGGCTGTTGGTGAGTGTGGCCAGTGGTGGGTGCGATGAAGAGTGCCAACGCAACCTCTACCTCCAACGTCAAGTGTTGACGGGTTTGGGCAAAGACCGTCCACGCACCGAATGGGTGTGGCTGATCGACGACCAGAAAGAAGTACCTGCAGCGCTGCTGCCAGGGCTTCAAGAGGCCACGGTGTTGCGGGTTGACGCACATCAGCTCAACCAATGGTTGGTCCCCGCATCAGGACATGCCATACGCGAACATTTGTATGTGGTGGATCCCTATGGCCAGTGGATGATGCGTTTTCCTGCCAAGCTTGATACAGAAGGCGCACTCAAAGCCAAGCGAGACTTAGAGCGCTTGTTGCGCGCATCGGCCAGCTGGGACGAGGCAGGTCGGTGATGTCGGAGCCCTTGTTCAACCTCGCGCCCACGCTGCATCTGTTGATCACGGGTGCGTTGGTGGCCATGGTGCCGCTGTGCTGGGTCTGGTTGCGCAACCCGCGTGCCTCCACGGTCCAACGCGTGCGTCGTCTCACACTGGTCACGCTGTTTCTCACCTTTGATTTGGTGCTGTTTGGTGCTTTCACACGCTTGACCGATTCAGGCTTGGGCTGTCCTGATTGGCCCGGTTGTTATGGACAAGCCAGCCCCGTTGGCGCGCAAGCCGCGATCGATCAGGCCCAGTCGCAGATGCCCACCGGGCCTGTCACCCACACCAAAGCATGGATAGAAATGATCCACCGCTACATGGCCATGGCGGTGGGTGGCCTGATCTTGACCCTGTCGCTTTTTGCATGGGTGCGGCGTTGGCGTGGCGAGGTGAAAGTGGGGGTGATGTGGCCCACTTTCACCTTGGTTTGGGTCTGTGTGCAGGGCGCATTTGGTGCTTTGACCGTGACCATGAAACTCTTTCCATTGATCGTGAGCATGCACCTCTTGGGTGGATTGATGTTGTTGGCCTTGCTGATTCGGCAAGCTCAAGCGCAGCGGGCAGAAGATGTCGCTGCTGTGTTGACCATCCCGCCAGGCTTGCGACGGCTTGCTCAGTGGGGCTTGCTTGTTTTGTTGGTGCAAGTGGGCTTGGGTGCCTGGGTCAGCACCAACTATGCCGTGTTGGCCTGCAACACCTTTCCGCAATGCCAAGGAAGTTGGTGGCCCTTGATGGACTTTGCCCAAGGCTTTGGCCTGTGGCGCCCGTTGGGGCTGAACACCTTGGGTGAGCCCATCCACTTTGAAGCACTGACGGCCATCCACTACACCCACCGATTGGCTGCCTATGCTGTCTTTGCCTATTTAGGCGCATTGGCTTGGCAGCTTTACAGCACACCTGCATTGGTTTCCTACGGGTTTTGGTTGGCGGGCTTGTTACTCTTGCAGTTGCTCACCGGCTTGTCGAATGTTGTGTTGGACTGGCCTTTGGTCGCCGCTGTGATGCACACTGGCGGAGCTGCTGCTTTGCTGATGGTGTTGGTTGGTTTGTTGGCCAATACACGCACCCCGCGTACCCACATCGATTGATTGTTTGAAACCCACCATGAGTGTCGCTACCTCCTCTCTTTCTCGCTGGCGTCAGTTCAATGCACTGACCAAGCCACGCGTGATTCAACTCATTGTCTTTTGTGCATTGATCGGCATGGTCTTGGCTGTGCCGGGTGTGCCCTCGTGGGCCGATGTCCAACTCGGGTTGATCGCCTGCTTGGGCATTTGGTTTGTTTCGGGTGCTGCGGCGGCTTTCAACTGCATTGTTGAAAAAGGCATTGACGCGCGCATGAAGCGCACCGCTTGGCGACCCACCGCCAAAGGCGAGTTGAGCGACCGTGACACCTTGCTGTTTTCCAGCATCATGTGCGCGGTGGGCTCTTGGATTTTGTACACATGGGTCAACCCGCTCACCATGTGGCTCACATTTGCTACCTTTGTGGGCTACGCCGTGATCTACACCGTGATCTTGAAGCCTCTGACCCCGCAAAACATCGTCATCGGTGGTGCCTCGGGTGCCATGCCGCCTGTGTTGGGGTGGGCCGCGATGACGGGCGATGTGGGGCCAGAAGCATTGATTTTGTTCTTGATCATCTTCTTGTGGACTCCGCCACACTTTTGGGCCTTGGCGTTGTACCGCGTGGAAGACTACCGCAAAGCCGGCTTGCCCATGCTTCCGGTGACGCATGGCAACGAGTTCACCCGCTTGCAAATCGTGCTCTACACCTGGGTCTTGTTTGCAGCTTGCTTGATGCCCTTCATCTACCGTATGAGCGGTTGGCTTTACTTGCTCAGTGCCGTGGTGCTGAGCGTCGGCTTTTGTGCCTATGGCTGGGCCTTGTGGCGCAACTACTCAGACGCTTTAGCGCGCAAAACCTTTCGCTTCTCGCTCATCCATTTGAGCCTCTTGTTTGCCGCGCTCTTGATCGACCATTACCTGTGATGCACTTGTTTAAACGCTGCTTCTTTTTGTCTGCGCTTGTGGTTGTGCTGGCCACAGCCTTGGTGGCGTGCAACCCAGACAAGCCCAGCTTCAAAGCCATTGACATCACGGGCGCTGACTACGCCAAAGGTTTCACCTTGAGCGACCACAACGGGCAAACGCGCAGCCTGTCTGACTTGAAAGGCCAGGTGGTGGTGGTCTTTTTTGGCTACACCCAATGCCCCGATGTGTGCCCCACCTCGATGACCGAGTTGGCTGAGGTCAAACGTTTGCTGGGCTCTCAGGGTGACAAGCTGCAAGGCGTGTTTGTCACCGTGGACCCTGCGCGTGACACGCCCGAAGTGCTCAAAGCCTATATGGCCAACTTTGACCCGAGCTTCATCGCCTTCATTCCTACGCCCGAGCAACTGGCGTTGGTGGCCAAAGACTTCAAGGTCTATTACAAAAAGGTCGACGGCAAAACCCCCACCAGCTACACCATGGACCACTCAGCAGGCAGCTATGTGTTTGACGCGCAAGGTAACCTGCGTTTGTTCAGCCGCTACGGCAGTGGCCCTCAGGCCTTGGCTGAAGACATTCGCACCTTGTTGAAATAAAAAAGGGTCGCTGGTTGAGCGACCCTGTTTGGTGTGAGCTGTTGGGCTTTATGCGTATTCGGCCAGAGCGGTCTTCATCTTCTTCATGGCGGCCACTTCAATCTGGCGAATGCGCTCTGCGCTCACGCCAAACTCTGCGGCCAAGTCGTGCAGCGTCATGCCGCCCGAGCCGTTGTCTTGCACCTTCAGCCAGCGCTCTTCCACAATGCGACGGCTGCGCTCGTCCAGCACATTGAGCGCGGCCGCAATGCCATCAGACGCCAACACATCACGCTGGTGCGCGGCAATCATGGCGGTGGGCTCGTGGTTCGCATCGGTCAAGTAGGCGATGGGGCCAAACGCGTCTTCGTTGTCGTCGCTAGAAATTGGGTCAAGCAGCACATCGCCACCCGACATGCGCATTTCCATCTCTAACACTTCTTCAGGCTTCACATTGAGCTTGTGTGCCACCGCATCCACCTCTAAGGGGTTGAGGGTGTCTCGGTGTGTGTCTGCATCCATCGCAGATGCATCGGCCTTGAAGCCTTGCTTCATCGAGCGCAAATTGAAAAACAACTTGCGTTGCGCCTTCGTGGTGGCCACCTTGACCATGCGCCAGTTTTTCAAGATGTATTCGTGAATCTCGGCCTTGATCCAGTGCATGGCGTAGCTCACCAAACGCACGCCTTGGTCGGGGTCGAAGCGTTTGACGGCTTTCATCAGGCCCACATTGCCTTCTTGAATCAAGTCGGCATGCGGCAGGCCGTAGCCCAAATACTGGCGCGACACAGACACCACCAAACGCAGGTGCGACAGCACCAGCTTTCCGGCGGCTTCTAGGTCGTTCTCGTCACGCAACTTGCGCGCGAACGCTTGCTCTTGCTCCAGAGTGAGCATGGGCAGGCGGTTGGCTGCCGAGATGTAGGCGTCCAAGTTGCCAAGCGGCGGCACCATCGACCAAGGGTTGGCGATGGTCAGTGCGGAATGGGTGAGTGTTGTCATTTGTAGTCCTTTCGGGTACCAATGAACGAATCTTAGCACTCTTGGGCATTGAGTGCTAATTTAACGGGTTAACCCTTGGTAAAGAGTTGCTAGGCGGTGCAGGCTGGGGTCTGGATACACGAATATTTTTGAGTGATGGACTCTGAGCAACAAATATTTTTATACAACCTAAATATTTATATATGAGGCGTTCA
This sequence comes from Comamonadaceae bacterium, assembly GCA_947381325.1. Classification (GTDB taxonomy): domain Bacteria; phylum Pseudomonadota; class Gammaproteobacteria; order Burkholderiales; family Burkholderiaceae_C; genus Limnohabitans. The sequence goes on along the minus strand of CANCUP010000004.1, from coordinate 38,050 downwards.
AGAAAATCATTTGCACGATTAGTCTCTCGACGTTTCAGTCTTTGTTGCTGCAAGCAATCTGCTCAAACGAGCATAGTGATTGAGAGCAAACCAATCGCGCTGAGTTTTGCCGTGAGTCGATCGGTCGCTGTCTTTCCTATTGGGTGGATAGCAACTTAATTCAAGCAATCCTCTTTTTAGAATGAGAAAGGTATGGCATTTCAAATCAATTCATTCAGCAACTCTGCTGGGAAAACCAGAGTCTGTTTGTTGAATCTTCTGATGTGTATTACGTTTGTAGTTGGGGCGCAAGTGCCGTATGTTGAGGTGTTTGACACTGTGGGGTGGGAAGAAGAGCAGAATTTTTATAAACAACGACAAGATCAACTTCTAGGCCATATCAAAGACGCAAGCAACATTGAGGTTGCAAAGGGCTGGCAGGGTGTAGCACCATGGCAAATCAATTGGGATGCGCAACAAAAATTCTGCCATCGTGTGGCAAATGTCTTATTCAAAGAGCCATATCGATTGACATTTCCTGAGCCGCAGTTTTCTGCTTATCGTGATCCTGCGGAAAAACTCAGAGAAGTGTTGACAGTGTCCTACCCGAATTGTGCAACTCAGAATCATGACGTGGAGTCATCTATCAGATATGTCAAAGAACGGTATGGTAGACGCAAAGTCAATGATGGCAGCTTAGTCCGGGGTGGTAGGACGCGGTACTACGTCGAAAAAGATCTACTTATTAGAGAGTACAGAGACCCCAGTCTAAATTATGTTGAGGTCTTGCGTCTTTCACAATCGGGCAGCAGGCAGCTAGATCGTGAGCTCAGAGACCACGACGTGGTGACCTACGACTACAGGGCTGGCTTGGATAGCAAGGGCTGCCCGATTTGGGGGTCATCGGTCATAAAAGACAACGACTGGGACAGAGACGAGGACAGCAAGATGGTGCTCACTCGCATTGATGACGAATATGTGTTCATCGAAATCGGCACTTTCAGTGCAGCGCGCGGGGTGAGTTCTGTGGAGGCTAAATCCACTGGCGGATGGTTTAGCACCGCAGGCAAGCGTTATGTCACAGCCACGGGTGTCTATAACAATTTGTATTACACATTGGTGCCCGAATCACTGCGTGAAAAAAACTTTACTTACGACGCCCGGCTGAATATCTACGGAGTTGAACAAAACTGGGCCGAACCCTATGCCTATGCCTGCGTCATCAACTTTGACGGGCCAGAGGCAGGTCGTGCAAGTGTCAAACCCGCACATAGCCTAGTTCGCGGCAATTAGAAATAGCAGGAGACCATAACCATGACTACACCCAACACCAAGTCGTACAACGACGCGCGATGGGCCGCGATCAAAAAGTATGAGACAAAGGGTAAACCGGATACCGCTTTCTATTTAGATGGCAATGGCTACGTCACGGTTGGTTATGGCACGTTAGTCACTAAAAACGGGGTCATCGATTCCTATGCCAAAGCTGTGGTGTCCAACGCGTCTGACCCCGTTTTGGCCCAAAAACTGGTGGATGGATTTGCGGGTAGCAAAGGCACCGTCGCAGAGGTGAAGGCATCGCTAGAAGGTAAAGGCTTTGTGTTTGAGGGCAGCAAAATTGTGGGATTCAAAGACGGGGTAGATGCCAATGGCAAACCCGTCATCACCAACATCAAAAATGTGTTGCCTGAGTCAGGTGCAACTAAGGTGACTGAAGGCACGAGCTTTCCTGAAAAAGAAAAACTGGTGGATAGGATTGAGTCGCGCTTTTCGACACCTTTTACAGAAGAGCAACGTGCTGCTGTGCTGTCCAGGGTTTATAACGGCGTTCCAAAAGATGACGCCATTGATGCGTTTGCTGGTGAAGGCACCCCTGAAGCCACCTTGGCATTCTTTGCCTCCAACCGTGGCGGTGAAAATGGCGCCAACCCTGGCCACTACGCCAGAACCATTGAAGAGGCGCGTGAGTTTTTAGGTGATTCAGTCAAAGCGGCCACAGTGGGCAGTGCAAAGGGCTTCACCTATACAGACAAAGACGGGAGCGAAGTCTTCATGGGCTCTCAAGCTGAAAAAATTGGCGGCATAACCAAAGCAGAGTTTGTGGCTTACAAAGTCGTGACCCGTGACGATCAAACCCAGACGCAGGTGCCTCTCGGTTTAACTGCCTTGGGTAAACAAGGCTCGATGCAATTCGCTGACGCAGCTCACTTGCCACTCGACCCTACAGTTGAACTCACCAACGCTACGTTGAGTGGTGACCCCGCCAAAATCCTGACTGCACTCACCCTAGACCCTGCGATCAAAACGCCGCAAGCCGCCCTTGATGCGCTTCATCGTCACAACCCTGAGTTGGGTGAGCCGCAAGATATCAACATTGGTACGGATGCCAAACCAGTTTGGGCCAAAGGTTATGTGTTGACCGATGATGACGGTAAAACGACGGTCTTGGCTGTGGGTCAAGATTCGAAGGGCAGGGCTGCTCTGGTTGGTTATGAAATTGATCCGGTGACTGAGACCACTCCCGACTCCGTACCACACGCCATAACTGTATCGTCACCACAGAGCCATATTCCCGTGCTTAAAGTTAGTGATGCGGGCGAGTTAAGTGATTCCAATATGGTGGTTGCAGACGCAAGCGATGACTTACCAGACATTGGCACTCTGCCCGTTTTTGGCCCAGGCACCGTCTATGCCGATGCTGGTGGTGATGGTGGCGTCGTTTCTGATGTTGGAGGTGGTGTTAGTGCCGCAAATAGAAACACTGATCAAACCTCCGTCCCCCAATCACAAGACCTTGCCCAAGGGATAGGCTTGTTCAACGGTTTGAGCAACCTACAAAACTGGGATCATCTTGGTGAGGTGGGCAAACTCAGCGCAGTCATGAGTTTTTACAACTCGGTCGATGGGCTAGGTGCAGCGTTTGGTGGCACGGGCAACAACCTGCCGGGTGATTTTGCAGAAGCTGCTGGGTGGCTCAATTTAGCGCAGGGCGTGCAAAGTGGTGATGGACTCATCATTGCCAACGCCATCAACCAAGTCAGCGACCAAGCGGTCGACGAAGCGCTCAACAGCATGTTGGGTAGCAGCGAAGTCCCTTACGTCAGCGCATTGATCGCACTCAACAATTTAGAAGACAACCCAGCGCAAAGCATCGGTACCTTGGCGGGCATGTACTTTGGGGGGTCTTTGGGTGGGGCCATAGGCGGGTTGATAGGTGGTGCATTTGGCGGCCTGTTTGGCGGAGGCGGTCCACCTCCACCTCCAGAAGGTGCAGCCCATTTCAGCTGGGATGCCAGCGGACACATCCAACACACCATTGACTACAACCAAAGTGGCGGTGGGGATGTGGCAGCCAAATTGGCTGCAGGGGTGCAGAGCTTGCTCGAATCTTTGGTGCAAGCCATCAATGAGAAAAATCCCAGTAGCGCAGATGATGTGGCCATCAACCCCTACTTGATTCCGAGAGTTGGCTACAGCGCACAAACGGGCGGTGCTTGGTTGGAGGTCACGATGACCAATGGCAGCACATTCCATGAGCCTCTCTTTTCTGAGACCATTGCACAAAGGTTGATCGAGACCCTGAGCAGCAGTGGCGGCTTAGCACCAGCTTGGCAAATCCAGACGCTGCAACAGCGCATGCAGCACTTGCAAGAGATCGGTGCCGATGATGCGCAAATTGGTCGAGAAGCGCGCGCAGGCCTAGGTGGTGAAACCAGCAACACAAGTCAAGCCTTTGCTTTGCAAGGCCATGCAACAGAAAGTGCTAACTTCAAGAGTCAAAGCTTTGGCGCGTTGATCGTGCACGTGACACAGCACAGCGGCGTTCTCGCGCGTGTTGAAGACTTGCACAACACCTTGACCCAAACCAGTGAAATTCTCAAAGACACTGACAACGATGGCTATTTAGAAAAATCTGAATGGATCAGTGCAAGCGATGGACATGGCAATTTACAAGCGTTGATGGTCATTGATCAAAAGCTGAACGGGCAGATCGAAACACGCGATATCTTGAATTTAGGAGGTAACCCCGGTCAAGAGGGTAACCACACCGAACAAGCTGAGATGGGCAGACAAAACGCTGATCTGCAGCGCAACAACGTCGCGTGGTTAGATGCCAATGAGGACGGTATTCTGGATGAACGCGACCCGGCGTTTGCCGCCATCCAACTTTGGGTTGATCTCAACCAAGACGGGCAAATGCAAGCCTTAGAAGGTCAAAGCTTGGATGCGCTTCACTTGGAAAGCATCAACTTCAAAACCGGTCAGGTGATGTACGAGGACGGGCACAGCGACGTACTCACGGCGACCACACTGAAGTCGGCAACAGAGGGTGTCAAGCTCAGCCACATCAGCAGGGCCAACCCCGATGGCAGTTGGCAGGTGCTCAATGCGGGTGAAGTGCTGGTTCACGAAGGCTACCAAGGCCAAGTGCAAATCACAGATGAAGGTGGCACGCGCTGGGTGGACAAGCGCGACCCAACCTACGAGCAGCAAGCGCTGCGCACGGGCGACTGGGAAGGCACCGCAGATCAAGAAGCACACAGGCACGGTGGCGGCAATGTGGAGGGTGCACCCGCACAGACAAGTGCGACAGGTGCCACAGATTTCGGGCCTGTCAAAACAGTCGCAAACCAAACCACACAAAGCACCATTGCCGAGGGGGATGCGCGGGTGGTCAGTGATGCGCCTACTCAAACACCAGCCAAGCCGAGTGCGCAATCCACTTTGTCGGCAGGTGATGGGCGCATCAAGAGTGATGCAATTCCTAGGACAAGTTCCAACACCAACAACATTCGTGTCTCAGATACAAGGCTGGTGTTCATACCCAGCGCGCAGACGTCGCCGTCGAACCAGATTCGCCTGGTCACACAAAACATGATGGAAAGCGCAGGCAGCAGTGTTTGGGGTGCAACAGGCTTGGGGGTTTTAACGGCGGTGGGCATGGGGGCCACCGCCAGTGCGGCAGAGGCGGCAGCGGTGCAGGCCAACAGGGTCAGCGCTGGCAGCAACGCCAACCCAAGCAGCAACAGCGGCAACGCGGTCGACAGCAACAACCAGTTCCCCACCACCGTGTCGACTTTTGGCGTCACGCCAAACATGCCACTTACACCATCCACACCAGCAGAAGTGGTCGTCAAACAGGCCGAGGTGTTCTCTGCGCCCGTGTCGGTGGTGCAAGGGGTGCAGACGGTGCAAACCGCAGCCATTTCGACAGCTGCATCCAGTAACGCATCGCCTGTCTTTGTTTCGTCAACACCCGTCAACCCTGTGGCAGAGGCGGCACCTGTGGTGGTGGTCAAGACGGTGGTGATCAGCAGCGCAACCAGCAGCAAAACCAGTTCAGACCCTTCGCATGCCACCAGCAGTGCAGCAGCAACATCGGCATCAGCATCGACATCGACAGACGCAACATCGACCACCTCCAGCGTGATTGCGAGTGCCGCCACTGGCCCGACGCTGGATTACCCCGTCGTCATTGGAGAAACTTTGCCCGGCACAGAGGACGTGGTACTGCGCTTGAGCCAAGACGTTCTGTTGGCCAACGACAGCAGCCCGAACGCGCGTGCGGATGCCAATGCACCTGCACTCACCATCACAGCGGTTGCAGATGCGGTGAACTGTCAGGTTAGCTTGAACGACGGCGTGGTGGTGTTCATGCCCAACACCAACTTCCACGGCGAGGCCAGCTTCACCTACACCGTGACAGACCAATATGGTTTGAGCACCACCGGCAGCACAACACTGGTGATTGCTGCTGTCAACGATGCACCGGTGACACAGGGTGAAACAGCGCAGACACAAGAAGACGCAGCCATCTATTTCAACGTGGCAGATTTGCTGAGCAACGACCGCGATGTCGACACGGCCACCGATGGTCAGGTGCTGAGCATCACAGGCATTGCCGCCGCTCAGCATGGGACGGCCACCTTGCTGACAGATGGGCGCATCCGCTTTGTGCCTGACAGCAATTTCCATGGGACTGCCCAATTCACCTACATCGTCAACGACGGCAACGACGGCAACCATGCAAGCAACAACGGCAGCACGCCTGCCACCGTCAAGGTGGACGTCATCGCCCTGAATGACGCACCCGTTACCCAACCCGATACAGCCAGTGCGAACGAAGACACAGCCATCGTGTTCACCCAAGCCGAGCTGCTGGCCAATGACAGCGACGTAGACACCGCCACCGACGGCCAAGTGCTCACCATCACCGCAGTCTCGGGGGCTACCAAGGGCGCAGTGAGCATGGTCGCCAACGGCGACATCCGCTTCGTCCCCAACGCCAACTACCACGGTTCAGCCAGCTTCACCTACACCGTGAGTGACGGCAATGGGGGCAACACAGACGCGAGCGTTCGTTTGATGGTGCTTGCAGTCAACGATAGCCCGATAGCGCTGGGTGATGTGGTTGCCACCCAAGAAGACAGTGCCATCGTGTTGACCTCAAAGCAGCTATTGAAGAATGACACCGACAACGATATGTCGACGGATGGCGACGTCCTCTCCATCAGCCGGGTGTTTGATGCCTTGCATTGCACGGCCACGCTCAACACGGATGGCACCATCAATCTGGTGCCCGATGCGCAGTACCACGGCAATGTCAGGTTCAGTTACGAAATAACCGATGCATCCGGTGCCACCAGCACCGCGTTTGTTGTGGCGGGTGTGAGTGCCGTCAACGACGCGCCAGTCAGTCAGAGTGACAGCTTTGATGGCACGGAAGACACATTCATCATGCTTGAACAAGCGGATGTATTGGCCAATGACACCGACAACGATGAGTTGACGGATGGCGATAGCCTGTCGGTGCAAAGTGTGGGCGATGCCAGCCACGGCACAGTGCGCTTGTTGAGTTCAGGGCAAATTGAGTTTTTGCCCGATGCCAACTACCACGGCTTAGCGACTTTTGACTATGTGGTGACAGATACTTTCGGTGCCACAAGTACCAACACGGTGACTTTAAGCATTGGGGCTGTCAACGACACACCTTTGGTGCAAGGCGAGGCTGAGAATACAAACGAAGACACAGCGCTTTCTATGGATGCCGCGACCTTGCTGGCCAACGACAGTGATGTAGACACCATCACCGATGGCCAAGTGCTGAGCTTGAGTGCTGTCAGCAGCATCAGTGGCAAAACCCACGGCACAGTGAGTTTGGTGACCCACGCAGACGGCACACAAACCGTGCAGTTCACGCCAGACGCCAACTACCACGGAATGGCCAGCTTCAACTACACGGTCAGCGATGGCAACGGGGGATATGCCACCGCCCTAGCCACCATCAATCTGGCAGCGGTCAACGACGCCCCTGTGACAGTTGGCGAGACCAGCAGCACCGATGAAGATGTAGGACTCATCTTCACCCAGGCACACCTGCTGGCCAATGACAGCGATGTAGACACCGTCACGGACGACCAAGTGTTATCCATCACCGCCGTCCCGGGCGCTGCCAACGGCATGGTGAGCATGCGCGTCAACGGCGACATTCAATTCATCCCCAGCGCCAACTACCACGGTATCGCAGGCTTCACCTACACCGTGAGCGATGGCCATGGAGGTACGACCGACGCCAGCGTGCGCATCGCCGTCAACGCCATCAATGATGTGCCAGTTGTGAAGGGTGAAACAGTCAGCACCGACGAAGACACCACACTTTGGTTTGTTCCCTCTGACTTGTTAGCCAACGACACCGATGTAGACGTGGCAAGCGATGGCCAGGTGTTGAGCATCACCGCAGTGGGCCATGCCACGCATGGCACGGTAGCGTTCGTCACACAAGCCGATGACAGCCAACGCATTGCCTTCAAGCCAGAGGCGAATTATTTTGGTGTGGCGAGTTACCAATACACGGTGAGCGATGGCGCTGGTGTAAGCTCAACAGGCACTGTGTTTGTCAATTTGGAAGAAGTCAACGACGTACCTGTTGCTCAAGATGACAGCTTGAGCGGTATGGCAGAAGACAACGCGTTGCGCGTCAGTTGCGCCAGTTTGTTATCCAACGACACCGACGCGGACATCAACAACGCTGGTTGGGGCGGTGTGAACGATAGCTTGACCGTTTCTGCAGTGGGTAACGCCACGCATGGCTCGGTGGCGTTTGTCAATGGTGAAGTTGTTTTTACGCCAGATGCCAACTACCACGGCGCTGCAAGCTTTGCGTACCAAGTGCGTGATCTAAGTGGTGCCATGGCGCAGGCCACGGCGTCATTCACCATCACGGCCCTCAACGATGCGCCAATTGCCATTGGCGAAACCATCAACTCATCGGAAGATACCCGCTTGATCTTGAGCCAAGGCGCGTTGCTGCAAAACGACACGGATGCAGACATCGCAACAGACGGGCAAGTCCTGAGCATCAAAGCTGTTTCGAACGCACGGCATGGCAGCGTGGCCATGAATTCAGATGGCACGATTTCTTTTGTGCCCGATGCCAACTACTTTGGAACTGCGAGTTTTGATTACACCGTGGATGACGGCAACGGAGGCGCAGCATCGGCAACGGCGACGATCCACTTGCTGAGTGTCAACGATGCCCCAGTGGCGACGGGGGAAACGATCCAATCTCTGGAAGACCAGCAACTGACGATTCTCTGCAGCGCCTTGCTGCAAAACGACACCGACGTCGATCACCTGCAATCGAGCTTGTTAATTTCTCGGGTTCAGTCGGGCCATGGTGGTTCGGCATATTTGAATGGCAGCGGCCATGTGGTGTTCAGCCCCAACAGCAACTTCAACGGGAATGCAACATTCACATACTGGGTGAAAGATCCAGAGGGATTGGAGTCCAACGCAGCGACCGCCACTGTTGTTGTGAATCCCGTGAACGATGCCCCAAGTGCACAAGGTGAAATCATCTATGGCGCCAGTGAGGATGCCATTTTTTACATCAACAAATCAAGGTTATTGGACAACGACAGCGATATTGACGATGCAAACAGCGCATTGAGTTTGAGCTGGGTTGGCAACGCTTCCAATGGCACGGTCGGTTTAGACGGCAACGGCAATGTGGTGTTCACACCCTATGCCAACTACAACGGCAATGCCTCGTTTGAATACAGAGTACGTGATGCCGCAGGCGCTGAGTCGCCCACTGTACAAGCCGTGATTCCTGTCGCAGCCGTCAACGATGCCCCCGTGGCTGTCGACGACCAGTTCGACACTTATAAAAATACGGTCATAAGCATCGCATTCGGTCAACTGACCAGCAACGACAGCGATGTAGATGGTGACTCATTGACCGTGAGTGCTGTCAGAGACCACGCCAATGGTCATGCATCCATCGTGGATGGGCAAGTGCAATTTCAAGCTGCGACAGGGTTCACTGGCGGCGCGTCATTTGATTATTTGTCAGACGACGGACACGGTGGTCAGACTTGGGCGACTGCTTATGTGAATGTCGTCGCACCGCCGAATCAATACGCAACCGTGGATTACAAGGGCGGGTATGGATACCTTGTTGATCCAAACCGTGCGGGGCGTGTGGAAGTAAATTTCTCAATTTCTGATGACGGACCTGTTGGATCAGTCCAGATGGTTTTGACCAGTGCCCGCTTGAATACTTGGGGGTACACATGGCTACCTATTCCTTATTTTTATAGGGGAATTCAATACACTGACTATTCGATATCGATGTCAGGTGATGCGGGTGTTTTCACTGTTTCAGGTCCTTCGTTTGATCTTTTAGAAACTACGTGGACATTGACTGACGAAAGTGGATTAAAAAATGTTTGGCATTTCAACGTGTACGGGTTTGGGGCTACTGACGGAGCTTTTTTTTATTACACAACATGGAATGAACATTCAGGAACTTATTACCCCCCCATCATCCTAGACCTCAACGGCGATGGCCTTCATTTCACTTCTCTTCAAAACTCTCAGGTCACGGTGGATGTCAACCTCGATGGCATCCAAGACAAGATGGCATGGGCAGGCAACAACGATGGTGTGTTGGTCTGGGACAAAGACCACAACCATCGCATCACAGATGTTTCAGAATTCGGTTTTCAAAGCCTCAAAGCCGGTGCCCAAACAGACCTAGAAGGCTTGCAAGCCCTAGACACCAACTTCAACGGGCAACTCGACGCAGGCGATGAAAAGTTTTCAGAATTCGCAATTTGGCAAGACGCCAATGGAAATGGCAAGACCGATGCGAACGAATTCAAATCACTCAGCGACCTCCAAATTGCCAGCATCAACCTGAAGTCCGACGGCCAAATGCGAGATGCAGGCACATTGCTCGCCAACAGTGGCAGCGGCGAAAGCGATGCGGTGGTGATGGGCAATACCACCTTCACACGCACCGATGGCAGCACAGGTCAGGCTGCTGATGCCATGTTGGCTTATGAACCAGGACATCAGACAACACAGGCCGATGCGCAAGCTGCTGAGTTTGTTCGCCAAGCCTTGCTGTTTAACCAAATGTGCAACACCGCTTCAACCTCAGATGCTGTGCCTCTGACGTTTGTTCCTATCGCCCAAGAGGTGACAGTCCAAGACCTGTTGGCAACCCTCTCTGACAACGCCCATCACAGCTTGCAAGCAACTTGATGCCAAGGTCTTTGAAGCAGTCACCTTGAACTGAATGAACACCATCGGGGCTTGGCGGATCAAGCCAGCTCCATCATCCCAACAAATCCCGCAAAGTCCGAGCAATCACCTTAGTCGCGCGGCGCAAGTCTTCCAAGTCCAAGCGTTCGTCCGCGCGTTTGGCGTGGCTCTCCAGCACGGTGCGTGGGCCGGCCCCATAAATCACCCCTGGAATACCGTGCTCGCCGTACAAACGCACATCGGTGTACAGCGGTGTGCCCATGGCTGGAATCGGTTCACCAAACAGGTCTTCGCCGTGGTGTTGAATAGCGTCTACCAAGGGCTTGTTGCCCGCCAAGGGTTTCATGCTGTGGGCCATCAACAGGCGTTTGACGTCCAGGCTGATGTGCATGTCGGCCGCGCGGCCTTGGTTGAAGGCACGCACCGCGTCGGCCATCACTTGGCGAATGCTGGCTTCGACTTCCACCGGGTTTTCTTCTGGAATCATGCGGCGGTCTAACTTGAACATCACCTTGCCCGGAATCACGTTGGTGTTGGTGCCGCCTTCAATCAGACCCACGTTCACATAGGGGTGGTTGATGCCCTCCACCTGGGAGGTCACGGCTTGGTAGAGGGTGTTTTGGTGATACAGGGCATTGAGCACCGCCACTGCGCCTTGCAGGGCGTCCACACCAGTCTCTGGAATGGCAGCGTGCGCCATCTTGCCGTGCACGGTGACTTCCATTTGCAAACACCCGTTGTGTGCGGTGACCACTTGGTAGCTGAAGCCCGCTGCAATCATCAAGTCGGGTTTTGTCAGACCTTGGCGCAGCAACCAGCCGGGGCCCAGCAGTCCACCAAACTCTTCGTCGTAGGTGAAGTGCAGTTCGACATTGCCGTGGGCGGGCTTGGCCACGGCTTCGAGCGCGCGCACGGCAAAGGTGAAGGTGGAAAAGTCGCACTTGCTCACCGCGCTGGCACGGCCATACATTTTGCCGTCCACGATCTGGCCGCCATAGGGGTCTTGGGTCCACCCTTCGCCCGGGGGCACCACGTCACCGTGGGCGTTGAGGGCAATGGTTTTGCCTTCTCCATAGTGGCGTCGCACGATCAGGTTGGTGAGGGTTTCCAGGCCATAGGCTGTCACCTCGGCTTCGGGCACGGCGTGTTTCTCGGCCTCAAAGCCAAAGTCTTTCAGCAAAGTGGCGGTGCGCTCGGCATGCGGCGCGTTGTTGCCCGGTGGCGTGTCGGTGGGCACGCGGACGAGTTCTTGCAAGAACTTCACTTGCTCATCAAAGTGGGCGTCGATCCAAGCGTCGAGCTGGGCGTAGGTGGTGTTGTGGTTGTGGTCGGGCATGGATGGGTGTCTCGTTGTGCAGGGTGCGGGCTCAAGCGGTGGTGTTGTGCAGCAAGTGCATGAAGGCGTCGATGGCCAGTTGCATGTCGTCGCTGGTGGTGCTCTCGAGTGGGTTGTGACTGATGCCCGCGTTTTGGCCACGCACAAACAGCATGGCTTGGGGCATCACCTCGTGCAGCTTCATGGCGTCGTGCCCCGCGCCGCTGGGCAGGTGAAACACGGGCACGCCCAAGGCTTGCACGGCGGCTTCCCAGCGCGCTTGCCACTGTGGCGCGCTGGGCGCGGCGCTGGCACGCATGGTTTCTTCCAGCGTGAAGTGCACGCCTCGGCGGGTGCAAATGGTTTGCAGGGCATTGAGCACATCGCGCATCAGCAGGTCGCGTTGTCCGTTGGTGGGGGCGCGCAAATCCAGACTGAACTGGCAGCGCCCTGGCACCACGTTGATCGAACCATTGGGCACCGTCAGCAAACCGACCGTGCCCACGGCGTTGCATTGGCCGTCAGCGCCGCGGTCGCGCAACGCGCGTTGCTCCACATACAGAGCCAGCTCGGCCACGGCGGCCGCGGCATCGCGGCGACGGTCCATCGGTGTGGTGCCTGCATGGCAGGACACACCCACCACTTCACCCACAAAGCGCACGCTGCCGTTGATCGAGGTCACCACGCCCAGCGGCAGGTCGCGCTCGTTCAGCACAGGGCCTTGTTCGATGTGCACTTCGACAAACCCCAGGTACTTGGACGCATCGCGAGCCAGTTTGGGGATGTCGGCCGCTTTCAAACCCGCTTGTTGCATGGCTTGGCGCATGGTCACGCCGTCGGCATCGGCTTGGTCCAGCCATTCGTGCTTGAAGTCGCCCACCAGCGCACCCGAGCCCAAGAAGGTGGCTTTGTAACGCTGGCCTTCTTCTTCGGCAAAGGCCACCACTTCCAGGTTGAACGGCAGGCGTTGGTTGGCACGGGCCAGTTCACGCACGCAGGCCATGGGCACAAAAATGCCCAAGCGTCCGTCGTACTTGCCGCCGTTGCGCACCGTGTCGTAATGTGAGCCGGTCATCAAGGTTTTGGCGTTCTCGGTGGCGGCTTTGTAGATGCCCACCACGTTGCCCACCGCATCGATGTGCACCTCGTCAAAACCACAGGCTTGCATACCCAACTCAATCGTGCGAGCGCATTTCAAATGCGCATCGGTCAAGTAGGTGACGGTCAGCACGTCACGCGCTGCATGGGGCGCATGGGGATTGACCGTGCCTACGTCGCTGAATTGAGCCAACCATTCGTGCCAGTCCCACACCTCGTGACCCAGTGTGGGTTGGTAGCCGAGCTTGTCGTTGAGGCGAATCTCCACAATGCGGTGGATGTTGCGCAAGCACTCGGCCAATTCGAAGTCGGGATGGTTGCTCAGGCGGCGCTCAAAGGTGGCAATGATTTGTTGACGGCTCAAGCCCGCCCCGCGTGGACCCCGCACGGCCAAGATGAACGGAAAACCAAACTTGGCGTTGTAGCTGGCGTTGAGCTGTTGGATGTGCGCAAACTCTTGCGGGCTGCAATCGGTCAGCCCCGCTTTGCTTTGTTCGTGGGTCGATTCGGCGGTGAGACTTTGGCTCACCATGGCTTTGCCCGCCAATTCGGGGTGGGCACGCACCAAGGCCAGCTGGGGCTCACGGCCCGCGCGGTTGAGCACCTCCACCATGGCGTGCTTGAGTGCGGCAGCAGACGCAAAAGGGCGCGCGGTAAGCGCTTGTTCGGCAATCCAATCCGAGTGCTCGTACAAGCCCGTCAGCAAGGCCGCAGCTTCTGCTCGGGGCAGGGTGTTGATCTGGTTCAGCGTGATGTGCGTGGTGCTCATGGCGGTGTCCTGCGGGTGCGCTCAGGCGTGGGCGGGGTAGGGATGGACCTGCTTCCAGTGACGGGCAATGTCGATGCGCCGCGCCACCCACACCCGGTCGTGTTGGGCGATATGGTCTAAAAACTTTTGCAGCGCCACGATGCGCCCGGGCTTGCCCAGCAAGCGGCAGTGCATGCCCACGCTCATCATCTTGGGGGCGTTGGCGCCGTTGGGGTCGCCTTCGGCATACAGCGCATCAAAGGTGTCGCGCAAATAGATGAAGAAGTCTTCGGCCTGACTGAAGCCTTGTGGCAAGGCAAACCGCATGTCGTTGCAGTCCAGGGTGTAGGGCACCACCAAGTGCGGTGCGATGTCGCCATTGCTTTTTTGCACTTGCATCCAAAACGGCAGGTCTTCGCCGTAGTAGTCGCTGTCGTACTCAAAGCCGCCATGGTCGAGCACCAGCCGGCGTGTGTTGGGGCTGTCGCGCCCGGTGTACCAACCCGCACCGTGGATCGAGTTGCCGTGGGTGGTGTGGGTGAGGTGTTCGATGATCTCGATGCCGCGTTTCAAATGTTCACGCTCGGTGGCCTCGTCGATGGTTTGGTAGTTGATCCAACGCCAGCCGTGGCAGGCAATTTCGTGGCCCATCTCGACCAAGGCAGCCGTCAGTTCGGGGTGACGCTCCAAGGCCATGCTGACGCCAAACACCGTCAAAGGCAGGCCGCGCTGTTCAAACTCGCGCAAGATGCGCCACACGCCCACGCGTGAACCGTATTCGTAAATGCCTTCCATGCTCAGGTGGCGGTCGGGAAAGCTCGGTGGGTTGAACATCTCGCTCAAGAACATCTCGCTGCCTGCGTCGCCATGCAGCGTGGCGTTTTCGCCGCCCTCTTCGTAATTCAGCACAAACTGCACCGCCACGCGGGCTCGGCCCGGCCATTGGGCGTGCGGGGGTGTGCGGCCATAGCCCACCAAGTCGCGCGGGTAGGGGGCGGAGCTGTTGTAAGTGGCGTGGGGGTTTGACATGGGGTGTTCCAGTTCAGGCCAAGGCCATGGCAATGTCGTTGCTGGGCACTTTGCGGTCGAGGGTGAGGTTTTCTTCCACGTGGCGCAGGTGCTCGTCCATCAAGCGCACGGCCAAGTCCTCGTCTTTGGCGGCAATCGCTTTGATGATGTCGGCATGCTCTTCGGCCGAGTGCTCCGCGGCGTGGGTGCTTTGGTACATCAGCGTGATCAGCGCGCAGCGCGAAATCAATTCACTCAGCATTTGGGCCAGCACCTGGTTGTTCATCAACTCGGCCATGCGCACATGAAAGTCGCCCAACAAGTCGGTGCGGCCTGGCACATCGCCGCTGCTCACAGCGGCTTTCTCTTGCGCCACGTGGTCTTTGAGGGCTTTGATTTGGTCCGGGGTGACGTGGCGTACAAAGTTGCGCGTCATCTCGGCTTCGAGCATGCGGCGCACGGCAAACACTTGGCGGGCTTCGTCGGAAGACGGGGTGGCCACAAAGGCACCGCGAGCGGGCTCCATGCGAATGAGGCGTTTTTGGGCCAGCTGAAACAAGGCCTGACGCACCAAGGTGCGCGACACGCCAAAGTGATCGGCCAGCTTTTGCTCGGCCAGTTTGGTGCCTGGGTGCAGGCGGTGCTCGACGATGGCTTTGGTCATCGCATCCACAATGCTTCGGGTGGCGGTAGAGCTGTCCATGGGGTTCTCCAGCAAGGTCCTTTGGAGCCCATGATAGCTTCAAATACCAAAACTGTATACACTTTCAGTCAACCGTTTCGGTTGCCATCTCTTTTTTGGAGCGACACATGGGATTGAGCACACACGTTTTAGACACCATGCACGGTGGCCCCGCCGCAGGCATGCAGGTGTCGCTGTTCACCACCGCCAATGGCCAAGCCAACTTGGTCAAATCGTTCACCTTGAACCACGATGGACGCAACCCAGACGGCCTGCTGTATGACAACGACAGCCTGAAAAAGGGCACCTACCGTTTGGTGTTTGATGTGAAGGGTTACTTCGCTGCCAAGGGTGTGGCCTTGCCAGAGCCTAACTTCCTAGACCAAGTGATCCTGGACTTCGGCGTGGCCCACATCGACCAGCACTACCACGTGCCCTTGTTGGTCAGCCCTTGGAGTTATTCGACTTATCGGGGGTCTTGAGTCGGGAAGGGATACTTCGGCCGCTCTGTTTCTCGACCGCTCAGTCCAGCTTGACTTTGGAGAGGTCAAACAAAGGCTGGGGCATTTCCAGCTTCATGTTTTCCAAGGTGTGCACCAACAGGCCCGCCACGAACAAGTCGCGGTAGGGCTTGGAGTCAGCAGGCACCACATACCAAGGCGCGTCGGGGGTGCTGGTGGCTGAGAGCGCGTCTTCATAGGCCTCGGCAAACTTGGGCCACAAGAGACGGTCTTCAAAGTCGGAAGGCTGCAATTTCCAGTGTTTGTGTGGGTCGTCCAAGCGCGCTTGCAATCGCTTTTTTTGCTCGGCTTTGGAGATGTGCAAATAGCATTTCACCACCGTGATCCCGGCGTCATGCAGCATGGATTCAAAGTGCTTGATGTCTTCAAAGCGTTTCTCGCAGGTCTCTTTTGTCACCCAGCCCCGCACGCGCGTGACCAGCACGTCTTCGTAATGGCCGCGGTTGAAAATCACCATGTCCCCCAAGGCCGGTGTCTTTTGGTGAATGCGCCACAAAAAATCGTGGCTTTTTTCTAATGCGCTGGGCGCGCCAAAGGCTTCAGCACGCACGCCCAGAGGGCTGATGTGGGTGAACACGCTGCGGATCAGGCCATCTTTGCCCGCAGTGTCCATGCCTTGCAAGACCAACAACAGGCCCTTGCTTTTGCCGGCATACAAGGTGCCTTGCAGCTTGTTGAGTTTGTCGCCGAGCTTGTGCAGGCTGGCGCGCCAAGCGTCATCGCTGGGCACGTCTTTGGGCTTGGGCCAGGTGTCGATCTCGTGGAGCTTCACGCTGCTGTTGGGCTTGATGCGCCAGGAGGAATAGTCAATATGTTCCATTGGCGCAGTGTAGGCTGCGAGATATAGCTATTTAGTCCGCTGCGAACCCGATTTATTTGTATACCGAGCGGCATACGGTGTTCGAACTCGGGGTGCAAGTCACTAAAATCTGGGCATATTTTTTTCTGGCTTTCCACCTCCCCAACCACTATGACCCAAGTCACCAACACCGTGCGATTTGTGCTCGACGGCCACATCGTCGAAGCGCAAGGTGTGCGCCGCACCACCACCGTTCTCGATTACCTGCGTGAGCAACTGCACCGTACCGGCACCAAAGAGGGCTGCGCCGAGGGCGATTGCGGCGCCTGTGTGGTGATGGTGGGCGAGCTCAATGCCGCTGGCACTGGCGTGAACTACGTGCCGGTGAACAGTTGCATCCAGTTGCTGCCCGCTTTGGACGGCAAATCGGTCAAGACCGTGGAAAGCCTGAAAAAAGCCGATGGGTCCCTGCACCCGGTGCAAGAAGCCATGGTGGGCTGCCACGGCTCGCAATGCGGGTTCTGCACCCCAGGCATCGTCATGAGTTTGGTCAACCTGGTGCAAACCAACACCAGCCCGAAGCGCCAAGAGATCACCGATGCGCTGAGCGGCAACCTGTGCCGCTGCACGGGCTACACCCCCATCATCGACGCCACGGTCAAAGCTTGCGAGAAGAAAACCGCCTTGAAAGTAGACGACAGCGCCGATGTGCCGCTGTTGCAAGAGATCAAGCGCGCCGCCACGCCCACCTTGAGCTTGGACGGCGACATCATCGTCCAGCCCGTGGTGCGTACCAAAAAGGGCAACGAGTTCGTCTCGCCCGCCACGCTCGCCGAAGT
Organism: Comamonadaceae bacterium; assembly: GCA_947381325.1. GTDB lineage: Bacteria > Pseudomonadota > Gammaproteobacteria > Burkholderiales > Burkholderiaceae_C > Limnohabitans. The sequence continues at coordinate 20,510 of CANCUP010000004.1, read as the reverse complement.
GGCCGACTACTTGGTGAAGCACCCCACCACCACGCTGCTCGCGGGCAGCACCGAGGTGGGTTTGCAGGTCAACAAACAGTTCAGCCGCCCAGACCACATCATGTACCTAGGCAATGTGAAAGAGCTGCGCCAAGTGGCCGATACGCCCAAAGCCTGGCGCATTGGCGCGGCGGTGTCGCTGACGCAGGTTGAAACCCTGGTGGCCCAGGCCTACCCCGACTTTGCCGAAGTGCTGCGCCGCTTTGGCTCGCCGCCCATTCGCTCCACCGCCACCTTGGCGGGCAACATTGCCAACGGTTCACCCATTGGCGACACCATGCCCTGCTTGATGGCCTTGGGGGCCAGCTTGGTGCTGCGCCGTGGCAACAAAACCCGCAACGTGGCGCTGGACCAGTTCTACACCGGGCAAAAGCAAAACGTGTTGCAGCCTGGCGAGTTCATCGAAGCCATTGAGTTGCCCAAACCAGCCGCAGGCGCGGTGTTCCGTGCCCACAAGGTGAGCAAGCGTTTTGAGCAAGACATTTCGGCCACTTGTGCCGCCATCAGCTACACGCTCAAAGACGGCAAGCTCAGCGCTGTCAAGCTGGCTTACAACGGCTTGGCACCCTCGCCATGCCGTGCGCCCAAACTCGAAGCGGTGCTGGAAGGCAAAACACCCGCCAACGTGAGCGCGGCTGAGTTGGATGCCGCCATTGCGGTCAGCTTTGTGGCGCGTGACGGCTTGCGTGCTACGTGGGCCTACCGCTCATTGGTGGCGCGCAACCTGGTGCTGGATTTCATCGAAGAACAAACCTCGGAGGTGGCGTAAATGAATGCTCCTATCAACCTCAAAAACTTGTTGCCCGCCTCGGGTGTGCAACAAGGCACCGACGTGATCCACGAGTCGGCACACCTGCACGTCACCGGCTCAGCCACCTACACCGACGACATTCCTGAGCTGGTGGGCACCTTGTACGCCGCCCTCATCTTGTCGCCCGTGGCGCATGGCGAGTTGATCGGCGACGGCATTGACCGCGCCGCCATCTTGAAAGAACACGGTGTGGTGGCGGTCTACACCTCCAAAGACATCCCGGGTGAAAACAACTGCGGCCCCATCAACCACGACGATCCGTTCTTGGCCGTGGGCAAGGTCGAGTTCATTGGCCAAGCCGTGGCGGTGGTGGTGGCGCGCGACATGTTGTACGCACGCGAGGCCGCCAAAAAAGCCAAGGTGCAAGTGAAAGAACTCACGTCCATCTTGACCATCGACGAGGCCATGGCCGCACAAAGCTTTGTCATGCCCCCCAAAGGCATCACCCGTGGCAATGCGGCAGATGCGATTGCCAAGGCACCGCACCAGTTCAAAGGCAGCACCGAAACCGGTCAGCAAGAACAGTTTTACCTCGAAGGCCACATCACCTACGCGGTGCCCCGTGAAGACGGTCAGCTCACCCTGTACTCGTCCACCCAACACCCCGATGGCAACCAGCGCGAAGCCGCTGCGGCCCTGAACCTCACCACCAACGACGTCGAAGTGATCTGCCGTCGCATGGGCGGTGCGTTTGGTGGCAAAGAGGGCAATGCCAGCATCTTCAGCCAGAGCGCTGCGCTGGCGGCCCATTTGCTGCAAAAGCCGGTCAAGCTGCGCGTCAACCGCGACGATGACATGACCATCACCGGCAAGCGCCATGACTTTCGCATCGACTACCACGTGGGCTTTGACAACGACGGCCGCATCTTGGGTGCCGACATTGCCTTGCTGTCACGCTGCGGCTACAGCACCGACTACTCGGGCCCGGTGAACGACCGTGCCTGCTTGCACATCGACAACTGCTACTACATCCCCAACCTGCAACTCATCAGCCACCGTTGCAAAACCAACACCCAAAGCGCCACGGCGTTCCGTGGCTTTGGTGGCCCACAGGGCATGTTTGGCATTGAGACCGTGATTGAGCAAATCGCCAACACCTTGGGCAAAGACCCGCTGGACGTGCGCAAGCTCAACATGTACCAAGACCCCGCCATCTCGGGCAACCCCGCCACCATGACCACCCAGTACAACCAGTTGATCGAAGACTGGGTGGGCGACCAAGTGGTCAACCAGGTTGAAGCGCAGGCCAAGTACCGCGAGCGCCGCGCCAGTGTGAACGCCTTCAACCAGGCCCACACCAAGCGCAAGCGCGGCTTGGCCTTGGTGCCCTTGAAATTCGGCATCAGCTTCACCGCCACCATGCTCAACCAAGGCGGTGCCTTGCTCAACATCTACATGGACGGCTCTATCAGCGTCAACCACGGTGGCACAGAAATGGGCCAGGGCCTCAACACCAAGATGGCCCAGGTGTGTGCCGATGGTTTGGGCGTGTCTTTGCAGTATGTGCGCGTCACAGGCACCGACACCCAGAAGGTGCCCAACGCCTCGGCTACCTCGGCTTCCAGCGGAGCCGACATCAACGGTGCGGCCATCATGAACGCCACCGCGCAAATGCGCGAACGCTTGAAGCCTGTAGCGGCCCGCATGTTGGACTGCGACGCCAACGACGTGACCTTTGCCGACAGCCAAGCCCATGGGGGTGGCAAGTCGGTGGCTTGGTCTGCGTTGGCCAAGCAAGCCTGGCTCGACCGCGTGGGCTTGTCGGTGACGGGCTTTTACATGACGCCCGAAATCAAATACGACTTCACCACCTTGAATGGCCGTGCGTTTTATTACTACTGCTACGGCGCGGCGGTGTCCGAAGTCGAGATCGACACCCGCACCGGCGAGTCGTGGATCAAGGCCGTGGACATCGTGCACGACGCGGGCAAGAGCATCAACCCGGCCATCGACAAAGGCCAAATCGAAGGCGGCTACGTACAAGGCATGGGCTGGCTCACCATGGAAGAGTGCATTTGGGACAAAAAAGGCAAGCTGCTCACCCACGGCCCCAGCACCTACAAAATCCCGGTGGCGGGTGACATTCCGGAGCACCTCAACATCACCTTGTTCGATGGCAGCAACGTCAAACCCACGCCCTTCAACAGCAAGGCTGTGGGCGAGCCGCCGCTGATGTTGGCCCTGTCCACCTACTTTGCCTTGCGCGATGCGGTCAGCGCGAGTGCCGACCACAAAACCGTGGTCCACATGAACGCACCGGCCACGCCCGAGCGCATCTTGATGGCCTGCGAACGCGCCAAAGCCGCTGCACACTGAGCTTGTGCCGCGACACACCGCTGAACTCTTGACCCAACTCCAGCACGCCAACGGCGTGCTGGTGACGGTGCACACCGTGGAGGGCTCGGGCCCGCGTGAGGTGGGGGCCTGGATGGCGGTGTTCCCCCACACCTTGGTCAACACCATTGGCGGCGGGCACCTGGAGTTCCAGGCCATTGACGAAGCGCGTGCCTTGCTGGGGCAAAACAAAAGCGCCAGCCCATCAGCCTCAGCACCTGCACCTGCATCCGCATCCGCATCCGCATCCGCATCTTCAGGCACAACGTCTACCCTCTTAACTGCTGGCGCTGCGGTCACCCACGAAGACCAGACCTTCACCTTGCGCTACGCGCTCGGGCCCGCGCTGGGCCAATGCTGTGGCGGCGTGGTGCATCTGCGCTTTGAGCCCATTGGCGCCGCCGATGCCCCCGCGCTCAAGCAACGCTTGCTGGCCAACGGTCAGCCCTTGGCCTTGTTCGGTGGCGGGCATGTGGGCCGTGCCCTGATTCATGTGTTGGGCAACTTGCCGTTCGCGGTGCGCTGGATCGACAGCAGAGACGAAATTTTTCCGGCCCAAGTGCCCCTGAATGTGGTGTGCGAACACTCCGACCCGGTGTATGCCGCAGTGGCCGATTTGGCGCCTCACTCAGCCGTGCTCATCATGAGCTTCAGCCACGCCGAAGACCTGGACGTGGTGGCGGCCTGCTTGAAGCGTCAACGCGCCTTGGGCGACATAGGCTTCATTGGCCTGATTGGCAGCAAAACCAAATGGGCCACCTTTCGCCACCGCTTGGAAGCACGCGGATTCAGCGCCGACGAGCTGGCGCGGGTGACCTGTCCCATTGGCATCGAGGGCATCACCGGCAAAGAGCCCGAGGTGATTGCCGTGGCAGTGGTGGCGCAGTTGTTACAGCTTTCTTGATTCGCCAGGCCCGGGGCCACCCATAATGCGCGCCAATGCAACAAAGGTGTTTCCATGACCGAACAAAATAAAAACTCGCAACCGTTGACCGAAGCCGAGCTCACCACCCTCGGTACCCGTGCTTTCCAGGGCCTGGGCTTGCCCCTGGCCGACGCTCAGGATGTCGCCCGCGTCTTGGTGATGGCCGATTTGTTTGGTCTGTCCACCCATGGCCTGAGCCGCGTGGAGTCGTATGGCGAGCGCTTGCTGCTCAAAGGCATCAAGGCCGAGCCACGCATCACCGTTGAGCGTGTGGCCCCTGCCATGGTGCGGGTGGACGGTGACAACGGCGTGGGTCCGGTGGTGGGCATGCGCTCACTCAACGCTGCCATGGAAGTCGCGCGCGAATGCGGCGTGGGCATTGCATTTGCACGCGGCAGCAACCACTTTGGCCCCATCTCGCCGTATTCACTGATCGCGGCGGAAGCGGGCTTTGCCAGCATCATCGGCAGCAACGCCACCACCACCATTGCACCGTGGGGTGGCAGCGATGCGCGCTTGGGCAACAGCCCGATTGGCTTTGGCGTGCCGCACCCAGGCGGTCAACCCTTTTTGCTCGACATGGCCATGAGCGTGGTGGCGCGGGCCAAGATTCGCAATGCCTTCAAGCGTGGCGAGTCGATCCCCGACACCTGGGCCACCGACAAGGATGGCCGCGCCACCACCGACCCCAAGGCTGCGCTGGACGGCTTCTTGCAACCGGTGGGTGGGCACAAGGGCTATGGCCTGGCCCTGCTGGTGGATTTGTTGGCCGGTCTGCTCTCCAACGCCGCCTACTTAACGCATGTGAAGTCGTGGGTCGATGCCCCCGACGAGCCGCAGAACCTGGGCCACTTCTTCATCTTGATCGATACGCAGCGTTTGGGTTCCAGCCAATGGTTGGCTGAGCGCATGAGCGACTTTGCCGCCATCTTGCTGGGGAGCCCACCGGTCGAGGCCGACAAACCCGTGCTGGTGCCCGGTCAAATTGAACTGGCCAAAATGGAACGCCAACGCCGCGAAGGCGTGGTGCTCGACCCGGCCGTGCTGGCCTTGCTCCACAAGCACGCAGCTGTGGCGCCTTGAGCTGCCAAGGCACTGACACCAAGCCACCCAATAAGAAACCTTTGGAGATACCCATGAGACGCTTCCTTCCTCTGCTGGCATCGCTGTTCGCCCTGACCGCTGCCGTTCAGGCGCAATCCGACTACCCCAACAAGCCGATTCGCTTGGTCGTGCCCTACGTGGCAGGGGGCGCCGCCGACATCACGGCGCGGGTGATTGGCCAGCGCATGTCAGAGAGTCTGGGCCAGTCGGTCATCATCGACAACAAGCCCGGTGCCAACGGCATGCTGGGCACCGACTTGGTGGCCAAGGCTGCGCCCGATGGTTACACCTTGTTGCTCACAGCCAGCGGCCCCATCGTGGTCAACCCTGTGCTTTACGCCAAAGTGCCTTACGACGCCGTCAACGACTTGGTGCCTGTGAGCCAAATCACCAGCTACCAATATGCGGTGGCTGTGCCTGCCGCGTCGCCGATCCAAAACATGCGCGATTTGGTGGCCCTGGCCAAAGCCAAACCCAAAGAAGTCAGCTACGGCTCCACAGGCATTGGCGGTGGCGGGCACTTGGCGGGTGAATTGCTCAGCCAACTCACGGGCACCCAAATGACCCATGTGCCCTACAAGGGCGCTGCGCCTGCCTTGGCCGACCTGCTGGGCGGGCAGCTCACCTTCACCTTCGAGCCGGTGGTGACTGCCGGCCCGATGGTCAAAGCGGGCAAGCTGCGTGCCTTTGCGGTGTCGGGCCCCAAGCGCGCTGCCAGCATGCCGCAGGTGCCCACCTTGCAAGAGCTGGGGTATTCGGGTTTCAACATCACCCAGTTCCAAGGGGTGTTTGCCCCGGCCAAGACCGACCCCGCCATCGTGGCACGTCTGCACCAAGAGATTGTCAAAGCCAGCAAGTCCATGGAGGCCGGTCGTCGCTTGGTGGAGGAGGGCGGCAACGACATCATCGCCAGCTCGCCCGCCGAGTTTGCGCGCTTGGTCAAATCTGACCTGGCCTTGTACGGCAAGTTGATCAAGGACGCGGGCATCAAGCCCGAGTAGGAGCGCGGGATGTACCAAGTCGATGTGTTGATTCAAGGCTTTCCCGGCCGTGCCGTGTGTCACGGTGGCTTGGGTTGGAGCACCATCACCCTGTTGCGCGGCGAAGGCCGTGTGATCTTGTTGGATGTGGGCGCCTTTGGCGTGCGCAAGCCTTTGGCCAAACAACTGCAAGCCCATGGCGTGCGTGCGCAAGACGTGACCGATGTGGTGCTCACCCACGCGCACTACGACCATGCGGTCAACTTCACCCTGTTCCCCAACGCCACGGTGTGGATTGGCGACGCCGAGCTCAGCTGGGCGGCCAGTGAACCCGCAGGCTTCAACCCCTTGCCCGAGTTGTATGTGCGCGAGTTGTGCCAGTCGCCACGCGTCCAACGCATCCAAGCGGGCGATGCGTTCTTGCCCGGCTTTGAAGCCTTGGCAGCCCCGGGTCACACCCCCGGGCATTTGATTTTTGTGTTGCAGGGCAACCAGGTGCCGATTGTCTTCACGGGGGACGCGGCCAAGAACCGCGCCGAGTTGCTGTCGCGCAGCGTCGCCGACAGCGACGACATGGCCGACAGCATCCGCACCCTGAACCTCATTTGGGATTGCTGGCGTGCCAAGCCCGGCACACTGCTCATCCCCGGTCACGACCTCACCATGGTGCTCGACGCTTCGGGTGAGCCGCAATACATCGGCCAGCGTGAAGCTTCTATTGCTGCTTGGTTTTCCGAGACGCTTGAGCAGTCCACCACCATCGACTTGTGCGCCAATGCGGGCACCGGTTTGTTCACCGACTTGGTGGCGCGTTGAGCGCTGCCTGACTTCTTTCTTTCACTGTCCTCACCACCATGTCCCACACCCCCGCTTTGCTTGCCGAATTTGCACCCACCGGCGTCTTGCGCGCTTCCATCAACCTGGGTAACCCCATCTTGGCCAAAGCGGGCGCAGACGGGCAACCCTTTGGCGTGTCTGTCGACTTGGCACGTGGCTTTGCCAAGTACCTGGACTTGCCCCTTGAACTCGTGGTGTTTGACGCCGCAGGCAAGTCGGTGGACGCCGTGACCAACGAGCAAGCCGACTTTGGTTTCTTCGCGGTCGATCCCGTGCGCGGTGCCGGCATCCACTTCACGGCGCCCTATGTGTTGATCGAAGGCAGCTACATGGTGCCTGAGACGTCGGCCATCCAAAGCAACGACGAGGTCGACACCGCAGGCCGGAGGGTGGTGGTGGGCAAGGGCAGTGCCTATGACCTGTACCTCACACGAGAGCTGAAACACGCCACCCTGGTCCGCGCAGCCACCTCGCCCACGGTGGTGGACACCTTTGTGTCGCAAGGCTGCGAAGTGGCCGCAGGCGTCAAACAACAACTCGAAGCCGATGCGCTGCGTGTGCCCGGGGTGCGTTTGTTGCCCGGTCGCTTCATGGTGATTCAGCAGGCCATGGGCTTGCCCAAGAGCCGCAGTGCTGAAGCTTTGGCGGTATTGAGCGCCTATGTGGAAGACATGAAGCAAAGTGGCTTTGTGGCACAAGCCCTCCAGCGCCACAGCATTCAAGGCGCGTCGGTAGCCCCTGCGGCTTGATGGCGTGACGTCCTGGGGCTGAACCCGGCCAATACCCGCCCGTTTGGGCTTGGCTTGGCGACAAAAATTGTATACACTTCGTGTCACCTGTCGCAGCGGAGCAGGGCTGACGCATGTGCCACACCTGCAGGCCTCTTGTTCGCGACCCTTGCGTCATTCACAGTGCCCGCGGTGGTGAATGATCCTTTCTCGCCATTGACTGGGGTGACATGGACGCGTATTTACTGGATTGGGCCAACCTGCTGCTGCGTTGGGTGCATGTGATCACGGCCATCGCATGGATTGGTTCCTCGTTTTACTTTGTGTTTCTCGACAACAACCTGATCAAGCCGAACTCGCCTGATTTGTTGGAAAAAGGCGTGGACGGCGCCATGTGGGCGGTGCACGGCGGAGGTTTTTACAACCCCCAAAAGTACATGGTGGCCCCGAAGAAAATCCACACCAAGCTGCATTGGTTTTACTGGGAGGCCTACACCACCTGGTTGACCGGCTTCTCGCTGTTCACCGTGCTTTACCTCTGGAATGCCGGCACCTTTTTGATCGACAAGTCCTTGATGGATTGGTCGCCCGCACAAGCCATCACCGCTGCCCTGAGCTTTTTGGTGCTGTTTTGGGTGGTCTACGACGCGGTCAGCCGTGTGTTTGGTTTCCGCGAAAACGGTGAGCGCATCGTGGGCGCCATCATGATGGCGGTGGTGGCCTTTGCGGCTTGGGCTGCCTGTCACTTGTTTGCAGGTCGTGCAGCCTTCTTGCTGGTGGGCGCCATGATCGCCACCGCCATGAGCGCCAACGTGTTCTTTTGGATCATCCCCGGCCAACGCAAGGTGGTGGCCGCCATGACTTCGGGTGTGGCGATGGACCCCCGAGAGTTGGCCATGCACGGCAAGCGCGGCAAGCAACGCAGCGTGCACAACACCTATTTCACCCTGCCGGTCATCTTTGCCATGTTGAGCAACCACTACAGCTTCTTGTACACCCACGAATACCACTGGGTGGTGTTGGTGCTCATGATGTTGGCGGGGGCCTTGATTCGTCAGTTCTTTGTGCAACGCCACGCCTACCACTTGGGCCGCGCCGGCAACCCCTTGCCTTTTGCCGTTGCCGGTGTGGTGGTGCTGTTGGGCGTGATTGTCTGGTTGCGTCCAGCGCCTGCCAACACCGCCAGCGCGGCCGCTTCTGCGCCCGTGACATTTGCCCAGGTGAACCAGGTGTTTGAACAGCGATGTCACATGTGCCACGGCGCTCAGGTGCAAATGAAAAACGTGCGCTTTGACAGCGCCGAGGGCGTCAAACAACACGCCCTCAACATTTACCAACAAGCCGTGGTCTTGCGGGTGATGCCCATGAACAACGCCACCGGCATCACCGAAGACGAGCGCGGCTTGATCAAGCGTTGGTACGAGGCGGGTGCCAAGACTGAATGAGTTGGGTCTGGGCTGGCTCTTGACCGTTTCATAGCGGGTCTTCTTTTTGTAGAATGGGCCAAAGTATTACTCTGTAGAATTCGGTAACACTTTGGAGCAACGTCCATGTCCACCACCCTGACCGTCAAAGGCCAAGTCACCATTCCTAAGCAAATTCGCGATGCGCTGAATTTGCAACCTGGCAGCTTGGTCGACTTTGCCGTCAACCGCGATGGCGAGGTGGTGTTGCACAAGGCCCCGCAAGAAAACAAACGCAAGCTTGACCGTTTCGAAGCGGCTCGTGGCAAAGCCGATGTGGCTTGGCGCACCCAAGACCTGATGGCTTTGTTGCGCGGCGACGCCTGAATGCTGGTCGATACCAACGTCTTGGTCGACGTGTTGCAAAACGACCCAGAGTGGGTGGACTGGTCCATCGCTCAGTTGCGTGCCCAGTCGCAGATCCATCGCCTGATCATCAACCCGATCATTTATGCCGAGCTGTCGTTGACGTTTTCAAGCGTCGAAGCCCTGGACCGCGTGCTGGCCGACATGGTGTTGCCCGTGGTCGAAGTTCCCAAGCCCGCCTTGTTTTTGGCGGGCAAAGCGCTTGTACAGTACCGTCGCCGTGGTGAACAACAAAGCCATGTGCTGGCTGATTTTTTCATTGGCGCGCATGCAGCGGTGGCCCGATTGCCCGTGCTCACCCGAGACGCGCAGCGCTACCAAAGTCACTTTCCAAGCGTTCGCTTGGTGACGCCGGAGATGAAGTGATGCGCTTGTGGCAACGTGCCGTCTTGGCAGTTTTTCTGTATGGGTCTCTGGCGCTTGTTCATGCAGGCGAAGTCAACGTGGCCGTGGCGGCCAACTTGAGCGCCCCGATGCAAAAAATTGCACAAGCGTTCACCCAAGACACGGGGCACACCGCATTGCTGGCCTTTGGTGCCACGGGTAAGTTCTACGCCCAAATCAAACACGGTGCGCCGTTTCAGGTGCTGCTGGCGGCTGACGACGAAACGCCTGCCAAGCTGGTGGCCGAAGGATTGGGCCAAGCAGGCTCTGCGTTCACCTATGCCACCGGACGCTTGGCCTTGTGGAGCAAACAGGTGGGCGTGGTGGACGATCAGGGCCGTGTTTTGCTTGGTCCCTTGTCGCAGCAGCCCCACATCAAGCTGGCCTTGGCCGATCCGAGGTTGGCACCCTATGGTGCTGCTGCCTTGCAAACCTTGACCCAGTTGGGCGTGTGGCCGCGTTGGCAAAGCCATGTGGTGCAGGGCGAGAACATCGCGCAGACCTACCAATTTGTCGCCACTGAAAACGCGCTGCTCGGTTTTGTGGCCTGGTCGCAGGTGTGGGTGGATGGCCGCGTGAGCCAAGGCTCAGCGTGGGTTGTGCCACAGCATCTGCATGAACCGCTGCGCCAAGATGCGTTGCTGCTGACCAAGGGCAAAGACCAAGCCGCCGCGCTGGCTTTGATGGCGTATTTGAAGGGTGAGCGCGCCAAGGCCATCCTGCGCGCGCATGGGTACGAGGTCTGAAGCGGATGAGGTTGAAAACATGGCCATGAATTTCTCCCCCGACGATTACAAAGCCGTGTGGCTGACATTGCAGCTGGCCTCGGCCACCACGCTGTTGTTGCTGTTGTTGGCCACGCCATTGGCGTGGTGGCTGGCGCGCACCCGCTCAGCCTGGCGCACGCCCGTGAGCGCGGTGGTGGCCCTGCCTTTGGTGTTGCCGCCCACGGTGCTGGGTTTTTATTTGCTGGTGGCTTTGGGGCCCCATGGGCCGGTGGGGCAGTTCACGCAGTGGGCGGGGTGGGGCAGCTTGGCCTTTAGCTTCACGGGCTTGTTGTTGGGCTCGGTGATTTATTCCTTGCCGTTTGCGGTTCAGCCTTTGCAGCATGCGTTCGAGGCCATCGGACCCAGACCGATGGAGGTGGCGGCCACGCTGCGTGCCAGCCCGTGGGATGCGTTCTTCAGCGTGGCCGTGCCTCTGGCGCGCCCGGGCTTTGTGACGGCAGCCATTCTGAGCTTTGCCCACACGGTGGGCGAATTTGGCGTGGTGCTGATGATTGGCGGCAACATCCCCGACGCAACCCGCGTGGTTTCCACGCAAATCTATGGCCATGTGGAAGCCATGCAGTACGACCAAGCGCACAGTCTGGCGGGGCTCATGCTGGTGTTCTCGTTTGCGGTGTTGATGGCCGTGGCGTGGTTCAACCAACGCGGCAGTCGGGTGACACCATGAGTGCACAACTGCATGTGCGCGTGCAATTGCCACGGGCTGATTTTTCGCTCGATGTGGATGTTCATTTGCCTGCGCACGGCATCACGGCGCTCTATGGTGTGTCGGGCTCGGGCAAAACCAGTGTGCTGCGTGCGGTGGCTGGGCTTGAGCCCCAAGCGCGGGGTCGAGTCGCCTTGGCCGGCCAGGTGTGGCAAGACGATGCCCAAGGCATTTGTTGGCCCATCCACCAACGCCCCCTGGGCTATGTGTTCCAAGAAGCCAGCTTGTTTGACCATTTGGACGTGCAGGGCAACCTGAGCTTTGGCTTGCGCCGCAGCGCGGGTCAGCAGCACACCCTGGACGCCACCATTGAATTGCTGGGCATTGGCGGTTTGCTCAAGCGCCGTGTGCAACAACTCTCAGGCGGTGAGCGTCAGCGTGTGGCCATGGCCCGTGCTTTGGCGACGCAGCCTGCCTTGCTGTTGCTGGATGAACCCTTGGCTGCGCTGGATGCTGCCAGACGACAAGAGATCTTGCCGTGGTTGGAAAAGCTGCGCGACGAGTTGCAGCTGCCCATGTTGTATGTCACCCACGCCATGGACGAAGTGGCGCGCTTGGCTGACACCGTGTTGTTGATGCACCAAGGTCGCGTGCAGGCGGTGGGGCCCGTGGCGGAGGTGCTCGCTGGCCGTGATGCGTCGCTGATGCTGGGTGATGATGTGGGTGCTTTGCTGGACGCCCAGGTGCAGGCCTTGGATGCCACCTGGCATTTGGCGCAAGTGGCTTTTGACGGTGGTTTCATGTGGCTACGCGACAGCGGTCTGGCCGTGGGCACGCGGGTGCGCTTGCGTGTGTTGGCGCGTGACGTGAGCATCAACGTGCACCCTGCCACCGGCACCAGCATTCAAAACCATGTGCCGGGCGTGGTGCTGTCGATCACGCCAGACCACCACCCCTCACAGGTCTTGGTGCGCGTGGCTTGCGGCCCCTCGGTGCTGGTGGCACGGGTCACCGCACGGGCCGTCCACGAGCTGGGTCTGAGCGTCGGGCAAGCGGTGTGGGCGCAGGTCAAGTCGGTGGCCTTGGTCAAGTAGTTCGGTTAGGCGCGGCGCGTGAGCGGGGTGCTTGGGAGAGCTCTTGAAACATCTGCTTGAGTTGAGCACTCAGTGGCGACTCGGTGCGTGACTTCATGGTGACCCAACCAAAGCGTGCCTTGGCGTTGAGCGCGGGCACCATGGGCAACTCCACCAAATCGGGGGCCGCCGCGCGAATTGCCAGCACCACGGCATCGCTGTGACGGGCCACGTCCAGTAGGCTAGATATTTCTTCGCAGCGCAAATTCACCAGCGCATCGGGATGCGCCTGCGGGCCATAGCGCTCCATCAAGATGCGCGCCACCTCATCGCTCAGGGGGGTCGAGGCCACCGGATAGTCGCGCACCATGTCGAGGCTGATCTTGCGTCGATTGGCCAGCGGATGACCCTTGCGGCACATGAAGGCACCGTCGATTTCTTGCACCAACTCAACGTTCAGATCGGTGGCGGGTTTGAGTGACCGGATGTCGATCACCAGCGCATCCAAATGGCGCTCGCGCAAGGACTGAACCAACAACTCCGTGCTGCCGCGCGAAATGTCGATCTGTGCTTTGGGGTGTTCACGCGCCATGTGCATGAGCAGCGGTGTCATCAACAACGCGCCCGGGCCAGACCCCAAGCCCATGCGCACCTGGCCGATCTCACCCTTGAGCAAGCGTTGCCCAGTTTGGCGCAGCTCATGCGCGCCATCGACCAGCCACTGCGCGTGCTGCACGATGTGTTGGCCAAAGGCGGTCAGCTCGTTCTTTCGGCCGATGCGGTCAAACAGCGGCTGCCCCAGCTCGTCCTCCAGCGACTTGATGCTGCGACTCAGTGCAGGCTGCGTCAGGTGCAGCTTGTCGGCGGTTTTGCTGAACGAGCCTTGTCGGGCCAGCTCGATCAGGTGTTTGAGTTGAACCAAGGTCATGGCAGCCTCCATTCATGCATTTAAATCATGGAAATCAATACAACAATGCATTGGACATTGTATTTTCAGGTTTCTACGATCCGTCCATTGCCACCCACTTCACCCTCCAAGGAGTTGACACATGTCTTTGACCTCTCACCGTTTGCTTGCATTGCTGGCCAGTTTGTTGATGACTTGTGCCGTGTGGGCCCAGTCTTACCCCAGCAAGCCCGTGACCTTGTTGGTGCCTTATCCCGCCGGCGGCTTGTCCGATGTGATTGCACGCACCGTCAACACCACCTTGGCCAAGAATTTTGGCCAGCCCGTGATCGTGGAAAACTTAGGTGGCGTCAGCGGCGCCATTGCGGCGCAGAAGGTGTTGAACTCAGCATCCGACGGGCACATCATTTTTCAAGGCTCGCCCAACGAGTTGATCTTGTCGCCCCTGGCCAACGCCGCAGTGAAGTTCAAGAGCGAAGACTTCCGTTTGGTGCAAATGATTGCCACCGCGCAAATCGGCTTTTTGGCGCGCAAAGATTTGCCCGTGAGCAACGTGGATGAGTTTTTAGACTACGCCCGCAAAATGGCCAAAGAGGGCAAGCCCATCACCTACGCCAGTGTCGGCCCGGGCTCTTTCTACCACCTGTTGGGCGAGCATTTGTCCAAGGTCACCCACATCGAGATGACCCACATCCCCTACAAAGGCGCAGCACCCGCCAACCAAGATTTGCTGGGCGGCCAGGTGGATATCTTTTTGGCGCCTTTTGGCAAGTCGTATGACGAGTTGGCCAAACAAGGCAAGTTGAAAATCTTGGCCATGCTCAATACCGAGCGTTTGGACGGTGTCAAAGACTATCCGGCCATCACCGAGAGCAAGGCGCTCAAGACCTTCACCTTCAACATCTGGACCGGCTACTTTGTGAAAAAAGACACGCCAGAGCCCATCGTCCAAACCATTCACAAAGCCATCACCGATTCCTTGACCGACCCTGCCGTGCGCAGCGGCTTAGAGGCCAACAGCCAATTGGTGGCCAAGCCCCTGTCGCTGCAGGCTGTGGACAAGGCCTATGTGGACGGCACGGCCCAATTCCGCGCCATCGCCAAATCGATCAACTTGCAGCCGCAGTGAGATGACTTATCTGCGTGATGCCCTGGTGGACCGCTTGGATGAATTTATCCAACTGCGGCGCGACATCCACCGCCACCCCGAACTCGCCTATGCCGAGCACCGCACCGCTGAGCTGGTGGCCAGCAAGCTGGAGGGCTGGGGCTACGCGGTGCATCGCGGCTTGGGCGGCACCGGCGTGGTGGGCAGCTTGCAGCGGGGTCACAGCGCGCGCCGCTTGGGGCTGCGCGCCGACATGGACGCCTTGCCCATCGAAGAAGCCACTGGTTTGAACTGGGCCAGTGCCAACCCAGGCGTGATGCACGCCTGCGGCCACGATGGGCACACGGCCATGTTGCTGGCAGCGGCCCGTGCCATTGCCGAGAGCGTTGAATTTGACGGCACCCTGAATTTGATTTTTCAACCCGCAGAAGAAGGCGGTGGTGGCGCCTTGCGCATGATCGAAGAAGGCCTGTTTGAACAACACCCCTGCGATGCGGTGTTTGCCATGCACAACATGCCCGGTGTGCCCACGGGCCACTTGGTGCTGCGTGACGGGCCCGCCATGGCGTCGAGCGACTACGTCACCATCCGCGTCAACGGCCAAGGCGGCCACGGTGCCATGCCGCATCGCGCCGCAGACCCGCTGGTGGCCGCATCGTCCATCGTCATGGCCCTGCAAACCGTGGTGTCGCGCAATGTGGACCCACAGCACACCGCGGTGGTCACGGTGGGCGCCTTCCATGCGGGGCAAGCCAACAATGTCATACCCGCTCAAGCCACACTGGAGCTGAGCGTGCGTGCGCTCGACCCGCAGGTGCGCCAGTTGCTGGAGCAGCGCATCAAAGCTTTGGTGATCGCCCAGGCTGAGAGCTTTGGCGTCCACGCCGAGGTGGACTGGAAACCCGGCTACTGTGTGTTGGTCAACACCAAGTCAGAAACCGAGTTCGCGCGTCGTGTGGCGCTCAAGTTGCGGGGTGAAGCTGGTGTCACTCTGAATGGCCCCGCGTTGACCGGCAGCGAAGATTTTGCTTTCATGCTGCAACGTGTGCCCGGCAGCTATGTGCTGATTGGCAATGGCGACGGTGAATCGGCAGGTGCCTGCATGGTGCACAACCCGGGTTACGACTTCAACGACGACAACATCGCCGTAGGCGCTGCCTATTGGACCTTGTTGGTCCAGGAGTTTTTTGCCCAGTAGAATGAATCAACCATCGACCTTGTGTCGACGTGTCATCGGGAGAGACTGACTCTGCCACAGAAGTCAGCGCCGAAGGAGCAACCGCCCCGGAAACTCTCAGGCAAAAGGACCGATGACGTGCAAATCTCTGAAGAGCGTTCGGCGTATTCGTCCGCCGATCCACCGAAGGAGCAAACCAGCACCTCGCGTGCTGCGTGAATCTCTCAGGTTCAAGACAGAGGGGGCGCCTGATGGCATGTCGCCGTTGGGCCCAACCCTCGACGTTTTGAAAGCTCATTCCTATGACTTCGATTGCCATCATCGGCGGCGGTATCACCGGCGTCACCTCGGCCTACGCGTTGGCCAAACGCGGTTTCTCGGTCACCTTGTTCGAACGCCATCGCTATGCGGCCATGGAAACTTCGTTCGCCAATGGCGGCCAACTCTCGGCCTCCAATGCCGAGGTGTGGAACTACACCGGCACCATCCTCAAAGGCTTGAAGTGGATGCTCAAAAGCGATGCACCGCTGCTGGTCAACCCCAAGCCCAGCTGGCACAAGCTGTCGTGGTTTGCCGAATTCATCGCGGCCATTCCACATTACGAACGCAACACGATAGAGACCGCACGCATGGCCGTGGCTGCGCGTGCGCACTTGTTTGCTTGGGCGCAAGAAGAGGGCATCGACTTTGACCTCAAAAAAGAAGGCATCTTGCACATCTACCGCGACAAACAAGGCTTCGATCACGCGGGTGAGGTGTCCAAGCTGTTGGCCCAAGGCGGTTTGCCACGCCATGCGGTGACGCCGCAAGAAATGAAAGCCATTGAACCCACGCTGGCTGGCAACTACTACGGTGGTTATTTCACCGAAAGCGACTCCACGGGCGACATCCACAAATTCACCAACGGCTTGGCCGCTGCCGCCCAACGTTTGGGCGTGCGCATCTTGTATGGCCAAGACGTGACCTCGGTCAGCAGCAATGGCACACAGGCCGTGGTCAAGGTTGCGCAGCAAGATGGGCAGCCCAGCGTGCACACGTTCGACAGCTTGGTCGTTTGCGCGGGCACGGCCAGTCGTGAATTCGCGGCTCAACTCGGCGACCGCGTCAACGTCTACCCGGTCAAGGGCTACTCGATCACGGTCAACCTCAAAGACGCCGCCAGCCAAGCGGGCGCGCCGGTGGTGAGCTTGCTCGACGATGAAACCAAACTGGTCACCAGCCGTTTGGGTGTGGACCGTTTCCGTGTGGCCGGCACCGCCGAGTTCAACGGCTTCAACCGCGACATCCGTGCCGACCGCATCCGACCCTTGGTGGCTTGGGTGGAGCAATGCTTTCCGAGCATCGACACCCGCTCGGTGGTGCCTTGGGCTGGGTTGCGCCCGATGATGCCCAACATGATGCCGCGCGTGGGTCGTGGTCAAGCTGCCAACGTGTTCTACAACACCGGCCACGGCCATTTGGGCTGGACTTTGTCTGCCGTGACCGCCGACATGGTGGGTGACGTGGTGGCCGATGCCCTGCGGGCACACAGAACTGCACCCATGTCGGTGTCTGGCGCTAAGGCTCTTGTCGCTTGAAGGGCTGTGTGTGGCCTCTGGGCTGAGTGGCGCCGCACAGGCACACTGGCACAATACCTACGGGCCTTCGGGCCCGTTTTTCATGCGCTCTGGCGCCTTCTTGGGTTGACCTCATCATGACTTCCACACGCATTGCCGTGGCCGGTGCCGGCTACATCGGTCAAGCCCACATGGGCGTGGCCCAACACAGCCAGACCGTCACCCTCAGCGCCGTGGTCGATCCCGCACCCAATGCCCAAGTGCTGGCGGCCCAAGCGGGCGTGCCCTGGTACCCCTCGCTGAGCGAATTGTTCGCCCACGACCGTCCCGATGGCGTGGTGCTGGCCACGCCCAACGCCTTGCATGTGGCCCAGGCGCTGGCGTGCATGCAAGCGGGTGTTCCATGTTTGCTGGAAAAGCCCATCGCCCCCACCGTGGCTGAGGCGCAAGCCTTGGTCGACCAGGTCGAAGCCACAGGTGCCAAAGTGCTGATTGGCCACCACCGCGCGCACAGCCCCATCATGGCCCAAGCCCAAGCCTTGGTGCAAAGCGGTGAACTGGGTCAGTTGGTGGCCGTGATGGGCAGCGCCACGTTTTACAAGCCCGAGCAGTACTACGCCGATGGCCCTTGGCGGCGGGAAGTGGGTGGGGGGCCCATATTGCTCAATATGATCCACGAGGTGCACAACCTGCGCATGCTGTGCGGCGAGATCGTGGCGGTCCAGGCTTTTGCCAGCCACGCCATCCGTGGCTTTGCGGTGGAAGACACGGTCTCCATCAACCTGCGCTTTGCCAACGGCGTGCTGGGCACCTTCTTGTTGTCCGACACCGCGGCGTGTGCGCGCAGTTGGGAGCAGACCTCGCAAGAAAACAAGGCCTACCCGAGCTACGACGACGAAGACTGCTACGTGCTGACAGGGACAAACGGCAGTTTGTCGGTACCCACCATGCGACTGAAAACCTACCCCCGTCCCGAAGACCGATCCTGGTGGAAACCGTTTGACACCCGCACCGTGGCGCTGGTGCGCGCCGATCCGATTGCGCAACAGATGGAGCACTTTGGTGCCGTGGTGCGCGGTGACGCACAGCCCTTGGTCACCGCGCGCGACGGCTTGGCCAATTTGCGGGTCACCGAAGCGATTGTGCAAGCGGCCCAAACCGGCAGCACCATCGCGGTGGTGTGAGCTTTAAAAATCAAACCCCAGTTGCTGCTTGGCAACTTGCCGCACTGTGGGTTTGGCTTTTTGTGAGGGCCAGGTTTTTCTGGAGGCGTGTTTCTCGATCACCGAAGTTTTGCCAGCTTTGACCTCGGGCGTTTGACGTCGGCTGTGCAGGCGTTGCTTGGCTTCACGGGTGGCTTGTGCCAGATCGACCACAGGCAGCGCGATGTCCTCGCCGACCTTCAAGCCTGCACTGATTTGCACTTGCTGAGGCATCCGCCAAGGCTCCAACAGCCAGCTGTCGGGTACCCGGCGCATTGCGGGCAACCAGCGTCTGACAAACACACCGCGCGGGTCGTGGTCTTGCGCTTGCTTGACGGGGTTGTAGACGCGCGTGGTGTTGATGCCCGTGGTGCCCGATTGCATTTGCAATTGGCTCCAGTGAATGCCGGGTTCGTAATCGAGAAATTGCGTCGCTAACCACTCGCCCACCGGACGCCAGTGCAGCCACAAAGGGTAGGCCGCGACCGACACCAACATGGCGCGCATGCGAAAGTTCAGCCATCCTGTCTCGCGCAGCATGACCACGCAAGCGTCCACCATGGGCCAGCCGGTGCGGCCGGCTTTCAAGGCTTCAAAGTACGCCGCATTGAAATCTTCCTCGCGCAGTCCGTCATAGCCACGGTGCATGTTGCGCCATTCAATCTCGGGCTCACTCTCCAACTTTTGAATGAAATGGCAGTGCCAATACAAGCGGCTGATGAAGGCGGTGAGCCCTGCGCGGTGGCGACTGGCCGAAGGAGGCAATTGCGCGATGTGTGCCCGGGTGTGTTGCACCACCTCGCGCATGCTGATGCAGCCCCAGGCCAGATAGGCTGACAAGCGCGAACAGGCATCGGGTGCCGTCGTGGGGGAGGAGATGCCCCCGCGATACCCCAAGCTGCGCGCATTCAAAAAACTCTGCAAGGTGGCCAGCGCCAAGGGGCGGCCGCCGCGCTGGCGCAACGCAGGGTTGTGCGTGAGGTGCTGGGGCGCATCCATGACAAAAGCTGGCGCTGGCAGGGCAGACCAAAACCTGAGCGAGCCCACCTGTTGCTGTGGTGCCGCCATGTGCTGTTCCCAAGCGGCTTGCCACAGGTTTCTGTTTTTCAAACCACGCACCACACCAAACTGTGCCTGCTCTTGCCAAGCCACGCCATGCGATTGACACCAAGCGGCCACCCGCAGGTCGCGTGCGTAGGTCCATCCGTTGCCGGTTTCTTGGTGCGAATGCAATCTCAAAAATGGGCTGTCTTGCCAAATGCGAGACAGCACTTGTGGCAACTCGCCGACATGTATTTCCAACCACCCACCTTGGGCACGCAATGCCTGATCGAGTGCTTGCAGCGATTCACGGACAAACTCAAAGTGTTGCAGGGCGGCGTCGGGCTGCAACCACAGTTCCGGCTCCACCACGTAAATGCAGCGCACGGGTCCACACCTGCCCGCTTCGGTCAGTGCTGCATGGTCTTGCCAACGCAAGTCACGCTTGAACCAAACCAGTTCGTAGCTCATGGGCGGCGGCGCCTCGGTTGGGCTGCGTCAGTGCTGGGCTTGGGAAGGTCTGGCAATGAGTTGGTAGCTGCGCATCTTTCCACGCGCGTCAACTCGGGCCAACACCATGTCGCCTGAGGCGATGTTTTCGCCCATGAAAGCATGGATGTTGACGTGGTGGGTCACCAAAATCAGTGCCTTGTTGCCTTTGGTTTTGCGCTTCTCCGCGATGAATTGTTCAAGTGCTTGCGTGCGGGCCTTGGCTTGGTGCATCTCATCAAAAAACGAGGCCAAGGGGGCTGCCACCTTGAAGCCGCCGAAGTTCAGCAGCTCAGCCGTGTCCTTGCAGCGGCACCACGCGCTGCTGTGCACGTCTGCGCTGGTCACGCCTTGTTGGCGCAGCCAATTGCCCACCACCCCGGCTTGTTGGCGACCCTCGGCGCTCAGGTTGCGCTGGGTGTTGCAGTCTTGCAAGGTGTACCCCGCGGGGTCTCCAACGCCAGGGGCGAGGGTGTGACGCATCAACAACACATACTCGGTCGATTGAAGCTTGTTCGACAGCTCGCTGGCTTGCGCATGCACAGCGGCCAG
>CANCUP010000003.1 GCA_947381325.1 Comamonadaceae bacterium | reverse complement strand
TCCAGCTTAGCTGAACCAAAGCCTTCGTGACGCCAATCGATGTCTTGGATGCTGCAAGCCCAATTGAGTTGTTCAAAAACTGGCCACCGCGCTTCAACAAAGGGGCGATCGAATTTGGCATTGTGTGCAATCACCACATCCACGCTTTGCATCAGGTGTGCGACGCGTTCATCGTCGATACGGCGACCTTTCACCATGTCATCTGTGATGTGGTGGACTTCAATGGTTTCTGGTGGAATTGGAAAACCAGGATCCTCCAGTTCATCGAAAACCTCCAGCACATTGAAAACAGAGCCCGTGATTGGGTCGAATTCAAAGACAAGCATGCCAAGCTCAATCACCCGATCACCTTGGGCATCAAACCCTGTTGTTTCTGTGTCTAAGACCACCCCTTTACAAATGCGCTGTCCATGCGAGGGGGTGTTGAAGCTATGCTGAGGATGCAGACGTCTTAGAACGCGATAGTCGGGGTGCTGCTCAACTTGTTGGGCGAGTTGTTCTATGTCGTGTGTCATGGGCGTTCCGTTTGAGTTTTAGGCGTTGTCAGCTTGACTGGCGTTGCGATGTGTCAATTTACGACCAAAATACCATGCGAGGGCAAAAACACCCAGAGCATCGATGCCAATCACGTGGCCTGAGTTTGAATAGGCCATCAGCTTGGCCAAGACCAAAACCCCTAACGATTGGCCTAAAAATAATGCTCCCGCAAATAAGGTCACACTGGTTCCACGAGCACTAGGAACCATTTGGGTCGCCTTGGCTTGCATGGTGTTGTGAAACATGGCAAATCCAAACCCGGCGAAGAAACACGCAGGAATCGCCATAGGCCACCAAGGTGTAAAAGCGACCACAGCAAAGCACACGCTGAGCAAACTGCCGCCATAACGTGCCAAAGAGATTTCTCCAAATCGTCGGATCGTGTACTTGGCTGTGGCCATATAGAGCATGCCACCGAATCCAAATAAGGCAGTCGTACCACCGGCAAGCGTCAGTGAAATGCCATGTGTTTGGTGCAGATGAGATGCCGTGATTGCCAAGACACCAAATACGGAGCCACCCTCTAGCAATGCAATGCTCAGGAGCGCACGAGCCCAAGGATCCCGAGCAACTTGAATCAGCTGCCCTAAGAAACCATGTTCGGATGAATAGGGCACGCTGGGTGTTTCTATGTAGCGCCAATGTCGCCAAAGCATCAAACTCACCCAACCGAACAAGACAGCAACCATCGCGAAGGCCCAGCGCCATCCCAAAGTGTCCGTCAACAAGCCGCCAAACAACTGTCCAGCCGTGATGCCCAGCATGGTGCCCAGGCCCACACGGGCTAGAGTTTCTTGTCGGCGTTCGTAATGCACCTGGTCACCAACCCAGGCCATTGACAATGGAATGATCGCCGCTGCAAAGACCGCAGTGCCAATGCGAGCCATGATCAAAAAGTTCAAACTTGCGCTGAAAGCAGACAAAAAAGAACCCACGCTGCAGACAAGAGTGGCCAGCATCACCAATTTGTATTTTCCCCATCGATCTCCGAGTGGTCCAAAGACAAGCTGCATCAAGCCATAGGTGATGGCGAACATTGAAACGACTTGCGCGACTTCATCGATGGGGGCGCTGAAATCCCGCGACAACTCCGGCAGCATGGGATCGCAGATCCGCTGAATGGTCATGCTCGCAAATGTGGCTAGCGACAACAAAAAGATCGCTCGTCGATTGGTGGGCGATAGTTCGTTGGGACTGGCAGGTGATGGGAGATCTGTCTTCAAAGCGTGGCTACTTTACTACGAGGGTTTGTACCCAGCGCTCTTAAGCTGTCGCCTGTGTCGACTTAATGTTTTTGATGAATAATTAAAAAAAGTTTCAAAATCTATAAAAACTACATTGGCGCTTAGCATTCTCAGATGAGAAAAAAATTGTCATTTGGCGCTTTGCTGTTAGGTTTGGTCGTTTTCCAAGTATTGAGTTTGGTGAAAGAGCGCAGCAGTTGGGGCGATGTGCAAGCCAGTTCACCGCCCCAAAATCCTGTTGAAGTGCTGGGCGTTTATTTCACCCCCCCTGCTGGAGCTGCCAATGCCATCGTCAAGGCAATTGACGCAAGTCAACAAGAAGTTCTGGTTCAAGCTTACGGATTTACCCATAACGCAATTGCGCAAGCCTTGCTTCGTGCCCATGGTCGGGGCGTGACAGTGCGGGTGTTGTTGGATCAGAAAAGTGACCACACCAACCGCTACGTGATTGACTTGTTGAATCAAGGACGAGTCTCATTGCGTGAGGACGGCAAACACGCGATTTCTCATAACAAGGTCAT
Organism: Comamonadaceae bacterium; assembly: GCA_947381325.1. Classification (GTDB taxonomy): domain Bacteria; phylum Pseudomonadota; class Gammaproteobacteria; order Burkholderiales; family Burkholderiaceae_C; genus Limnohabitans. The sequence continues at coordinate 50,169 of CANCUP010000003.1, read as the reverse complement.
GGTGATTGATGAGTCTGTGGTCATCACCGGCAGCTTTAATTTCACGAATTCCGCAGAAACACGCAATGCAGAGAATTTTTTGATTCTTAAGTCGGTGGAGCTAGCCTCCCAATACAAAATGCAATGGCAAAGCCATTGGGCTCACAGCGGTGAATGAGGCGCAAAATTTAGTCTGTCAGCTCTAAAGCTGCGCTTTATCCTGCTTTTAAGTTTGTCAAAGTGCGTTTCGTCTCTAAAATTTGTCGCATGCTGCACTGCAACATGACATGCTTCACAGCGGCCTGTTTTGCGCAGATTTTGTGTACTTTTTATGATTTTTGGAGAATTGATATGACCCTGACCCCTGAACAAGTGATCGCTGCCAACAAAGCCAATTTGGAGACCTTGGTTGGCTTGACCAGCAAAGCCTTTTCTGGCCTTGAACAACTGATTGAGTTGAATCTAGCTGCTGCCAAGTCCACATTGGCTGATTCCCAGCAACAAGCCCATTCGGTTTTGAGCGTGAAAGATGCCCAAGAGTTGCTGGCTCTGCAAGCCAGTTTGTTCCAACCCTTGGCCGAAAAAGCTGTGTCCTACAACCGTCATTTGTACGAAATTGCCACGGGTACCGGCACACATTTCACCAGCGTAGTTGAAGAAAAAATGGCTGATGCACAAAAAGCATTCACCAACATGATCGATACTGCCACTAAAAATGCACCTGCTGGTTCCGAAGCCGCAGTTGCTGCGTTCAAAACCGCTGTTTCTGCTGGGAACAACGCTTTGGAATCGGTTCAAAAAGCTGTCAAACAAGCCACCGATGTGGCCGAAACTAACTACAAAAATATGGCTGCAACGGCCTTGAACGCTGGCAAGGCGGCAGCCAAGAAGCGTTAATTTGCAAAAGTCTCGCAAGGGTTTGAATCGGCACCTCAGGGTGCCGTTTTTTTTGGTCAAATACCTTCAACGGAAGGGAGTACTTCTTGGACAAAGTCGATGGGTTGGTGGTTGGTGCAGGGGTTGTAGGTTTGGCCACAGCACGAGATTTGATTCAAGCTGCTCCTGTGTCGAGACGCGAATGGATCGTGCTGGAATCTGCTGATGCGATTGGCACAGGTACCAGTTCGCGCAACAGTGAGGTCATTCATGCTGGCATTTATTACCCTCAAGGATCTTTGAAGGCGCAGTTGTGCTTACAGGGGCGCGACATGCTGTATGCCTACGCCGCTGAACGCGGCATTGCGCATCAGCGCTGCGGCAAGCTGATCGTCGCGACCCACCCGGATCAAGTGTCTGCGTTGCATGTCATCATGGCCAAAGCCCAGGCCAACGGTGTGACTGACCTGCGTTGGTTGACCGCTGCCGAGGCTCAAACGATGGAGCCCGCACTGTCCTGTGTTGCGGCGCTGCATTCGCCGAGCACCGGCATTGTGGACAGCCATGGGTTGATGCTCAGCCTGCAAGGTGATTTTGAGAATGCAGGGGGCTTGGTGGCGTTGAATTCACCTGTCGAGAGTGCCGTCTGTACCCCTGAAGGCATCGTGGTTCGCATGGCCGATGGCACTGAGTTGATGGCTCAAACCGTGGTCAATGCCGCTGGTTTGACAGCCCCTTGGTTGGCTGCCAAGTTTGAAGGACTTGCTCCCACCCATGTGCCCCAAGCGTTTTTTGCCAAGGGCAATTACTTCACCCTGTCTGGCAAATCACCGTTTTCACGCTTGATCTACCCCGTGCCACAAGCCGCGGGTTTGGGCGTCCATCTGACGCTCGATTTAGGAGGGCAAGCCAAGTTTGGTCCCGACGTGCAGTGGGTGGACTCGCCCGATGACTTGGTGGTCTCTGCTGAGCATGAGCAGGCGTTTTACCAAGAGGTCCGCAAGTATTGGCCTGCTTTGGCGGATGGGGCCTTGCAGGCGGGTTACGCAGGAATTAGACCCAAGATTTCTGGACCGCATGACGCTGCGGCAGACTTTTGCATCCAAGGTCCTCAAGTGCACGGCATCCCGGGGTTGGTCAATCTGTTTGGCATTGAGTCGCCTGGCTTGACCAGCTCACTGGCCATTGGGGCCGCCGTCGTTCAAGCCCTGAGTTGATGCCTGGAGTCACGATGAATCGTCGTTTCTTGTTCTCGCTCGCAGGTACCTCTGTGTTGTGGGGGTGTGCAACAGATCCCAAATATTTAGCTTCCCCTCAACCCAGACTGGAACCTCCACCCGCCCCAGTTCGTCCTTCAAACTCAAAAAGACAAGACATCGTGATGCACGCCATGGCCATGCTGGACCGTGGATACACCTATGGCGGTAAAAAGCTGCACACCGGGTTTGATTGCTCAGGCCTGGTGAGTTTTGTCTACCAAGAGTCGGCTGGCATCGCCATCAAAGGCAGTGCCTTTGACATGGCGCGTGCTGCGCGGGTTGTTCCGCCAGAGCAAGCCAGTCCGGGTGACTTGGTTTTTTTCAACACCCTGGGCAGTCCGTTTTCTCATGTGGGCATCTACATCGGATCGGACAAATTCATCCATGCTGCCAACGAAAAAACGGGTGTTACCGCTGAGCGACTGAGTCGGCGTTATTGGGCTCGGCGCTTTCAAGGCTACCGAACCCTATTGGCTTGATCAGGCTTGATCGCGGATGGCCTGTGCAGCCTCTTTCACCAACGCCGGTCCCTTGTAAATCAACCCGGTGTAAATCTGCACCACATCAGCGCCGGCCTTGATTTTGGCCACGGCATCTGTGCCGCTGAAAATTCCGCCCACCCCAATGATGGGGACATCTGGCCCTAAGGCCGCGCGCAATTGACGAATCACTGCATTGCTTTTCTCAAACACCGGCGCACCAGACAGCCCGCCAGTTTCTTCCCCAAAGGGAAGTCCTTCCACCGCATCGCGGGCGATGGTGGTGTTGGTGGCCACCACGCCCCAGGAGGCCGTCGCGGCCGATTGCCCACGGGTCATGCAATGGCGTTGCAAGGTGGCCGCAATCACGGCCACTTGGGCTTCATCCAAATCGGGGGCGATCTTGATGAACACCGGCACTTGCTTGTTGTATTGCTGCGCCAAAGTGTCGCGTCGTTTGGCCAAGGTGCTGATGAGCGCATCCAGGGCCTCATCGCTTTGCAGGGCGCGCAGGTTTTTGGTGTTGGGGCTGGAGATATTGACCGTCACGTAGTCTGCGTAGGGGTAGACGCCGTCTAGGCAAGTCAGGTAATCATCGGCGGCACGTTCATTCGGGGTGGCTCCGTTTTTGCCAATGTTCAAACCCAGCAACATGGGCGTACCGCTGCGTTGGCGGAACTTGGCTTGTTGGACGTTGGCAATGAAAGCTTCCAAGCCCTCGTTGTTGAAGCCCAGGCGGTTGATCAGTGCCTTGGCTTCAGGCAAGCGAAACATGCGTGGTTTGGGGTTGCCTGGCTGTCCCTTGGGGGTGACAGTTCCCACCTCGACAAAGCCAAACCCAATCGCGGCCAAGCCGTCGATGCAGCGCGCGTTTTTGTCTAGCCCTGCGCCCAAGCCCACACGGTTGGGAAACGTCAAGCCCGCCAAGGTGATGGGGTCGGCGATGCGCGATTGGCCGTAGGCCCATTGCAGCGGTGTGTTTTGCGTGCGCGCCAGCATCGACAAGGTGAGATCGTGCGCGGTTTCTGCATCCATCGAAAACAGAGCGGGCCGGGCCAACGAATAAGGGAACAACGACATGGATAATCTCAAGCTTTGAATTGAACCCTGGATTTTCGCCCATGAGCACCCCCACATCTTCTGCCCCCTTGAGCCAAGACGAACTCAAAACCTTGGTCGGCCAAGCGGCCTTGCAATACGTGGTGCCTGGCGAGGTGGTCGGCGTGGGCACGGGGTCGACGGTGAACAAATTCATCGATGCACTGGCCACTATCAAAGACCACATCAAAGGTGCTGTGTCCAGCTCTGTCGCATCCACAGAACGACTCAAGGCCCATGGCATTGCGGTGTTTGAAGCGTCAGACGTGGACAGTTTGTCGGTCTACATCGACGGTGCTGACGAGATTGATCACCAGGGCTACATGGTCAAAGGCGGGGGTGCGGCATTGACCCGCGAAAAGATTGTGGCGGCTCAGTCCAAGATGTTTGTTTGCATTGCGGATGAGAGCAAATTGGTCGACACCTTGGGTGCTTTTCCATTGCCGGTGGAGGTCATTCCGATGGCCACTGCCCGTGTGATCCGCCAATTCGCAGCCATGGGTGGCATGACCACGGTGCGTTTGAAAAATGGCCAAGCGCTGGTCACTGACAACGGGCAGCACATCGTCGACGTGACAGGCCTGAAAATTGAGGATCCCTTGACCTTTGAAACCGTGGTCAGTCAATGGCCTGGCGTGGTCACGGTCGGGGTCTTTGCCCATCAAAAAGCCCAAGTGTGTTTGCTGGGCACCTCGACAGGCGTCAAGACCTTGACGTTCTAAGCCTGATGTTTCAAGCTTTTCTCAGGCCATGCCTTGGTGGCGCAACAAAGCATCGAGCTTTGGTTCCCGCCCACGGAACGCTTTGAACGACGCCATGGCAGGGCGGCTACCCCCCGCTTCCAGAATCTCTTTTCTGTAGCGGCGACCCGTCTCCACGCTGGGCTCACCGTCGGCACCCACGGTTTCTTCAAAGGCGGCGTAGGCATCGGCACTCAGCACCTCGGCCCACTTGTAGCTGTAATAACCAGCGGAATAACCGCCTGCAAAGATGTGGCTGAAGGTGTGCGGTGTGCGGCTCCAGATAGGCGAGGGCAGCACTGCCACCTCAGCGCGCACTTCGCGCAGCACCAGCATCACGTCTTGGGCGGCAGATGCTTCGGTGTGCAAGCGCATGTCAAACAGCGAAAACTCAATTTGACGCAAGGTTTGCAAACCACTTTGGAAGTTCTTGGCGGCCAGCATTTTGTCGAACAGTGCGCGTGGCAGGGGTTCACCCGTCTCCACGTGCGCTGTCATGTGGCGTAGCACGCTCCATTCCCAGCAAAAGTTTTCCATGAATTGGCTGGGCAGCTCCACAGCGTCCCATTCCACACCGCTGATGCCAGACACATCGCGTTCGTTGATTTGGGTGAGCAGGTGGTGCAAGCCGTGACCACATTCGTGGAACAGGGTGATCACATCGTCGTGTGTGAGCAGGGGTGGTTTGCCACCCACGCCCTCCGCAAAGTTGCACACCAAATGGGCTACGGGGGTTTGCAGTTGTTGGGTGTCGGGGCGCAGCCAGCGAGCACGCACGTCGTCCATCCAGGCGCCGCCACGTTTGCCTGAGCGCGACCCCGGGTCGAGGTAGAACTGACCGACCAACTGACCCGCACGCTCAATCCGGTAGAACTCGACGGCAGGGTGCCACACCGGTGCGTTGTCGCGGCGGATGCTGACCTCGAACAAGGTCTCCACAATTTTGAACAAACCCGCCAACACCTTGGGCGCTGTGAAGTAGGGCTTGACCTCTTGCTCGCTGAACGCGTAGCGCGCTTCTTTGAGCTTTTCCCCGATGTAGGGCCAGTCCCAGGCTTGGGGGTCTGGCAGGCTCAGGTGCTCGGCGGCGAAGGCGCGCATTTCAGCCACGTCTTTTTCGGCAAAGGGGCGGGCGCGTTGTGCCAAGTCACGCAAAAAGGCCATCACCTCAGCGGGCGACTGGGCCATCTTCGTCGCCAGAGACACCTCGGCGTGGTTGGCGTAACCCAGCAACTGCGCTTCTTCTTGGCGCAGCGTCAGGATGTCTTTGATCCAGGGCGTGTTGTCTTGCTCGGTCTTGCCCGCTTGCACCGCTTGCGATTGGTCAGAGGCCCGCGTGGCGTAGGCGCGGTAGAGCTTTTCGCGCAAGGCGGAGCTGTGCGCGAACTGCATCACAGGCAGGTAGCACGGCATTTTCAAATTCAATTGGTGGCCGGCCACGCCGTCTTTTTCAGCGGCAGCGCGAGTGGCCTGCAACACATCGTCAGGCACCCCTGCCAACTCGTCGGCATTGACGACGAGTGACCATTGGTCGGTCGCGTCCAGCACGTTCTCGCTGAACTTCTGGCTCACTTCGGCATGACGCTCTTGAATGGCTGCAAAGCGCTCTTTGGCCTCGCCTTCAAGCTCGGCACCCGATAGCACAAAGTTGCGCATCGCCAGTGTGTGGGCACGCTGCTGCTCGGCGTTGAGGCTGCTTAAAGGAATGGCCTTGTACTTGGCATACAAACGTTCGTCGGCCCCCAGACGGGTCCAAAACTCGGTCACACGGGGCAATGCCTCGGTGTAGGCGGCACGCAACTCAGGCGTGTCTGCCACCGAATGCAAATGGCTGACGGCACCCCACGCACGGCTGAGCTTTTCGGTGGCGACATCCAGCACGCTGGCAATGGCCTGCCAGTCGGCTGGGAAGTCGGCCGCGGTGACTTTTTCCAGGGCTTGGTTGGCATCGGCCAGCAGCGGGTCAAGCGCCGGTGCAATGTGCTCGGGCCGGATGGCATCAAACAGGGGATGGTCGGTGAAATCGAGCAGGGGGTTGGCGTGTGACATATGGACAATTTCTTTGATTCAGTGCTGAGCAGATAAGGCCCGCTTGGCCGATTCCAAGGTGTTCACCAACAACATGGTGATGGTCATCGGCCCCACACCTCCTGGCACGGGGGTGATGTAGCTGGCCACTTGGCTCACACCTTCAAAGTCGACGTCGCCACACAGCTTGCCTTCTTCGTTGCGGTTCATGCCCACGTCTAACACCACCGCACCAGGTTTGACCATGTCAGCCGTCAGCACATTGCGCTTTCCCACCGCCGCCACGATCACGTCGGCTTGCAAGGTGTGCGCTTTGAGGTCTGGGGTGGCACTGTGGCAAATGGTGACGGTGGCGTTTTCTTGCAGCAGCATCAGCGCCATGGGTTTGCCCACAATATTGCTGCGGCCAATCACCACCGCGTGCTTGCCGCGCAGCTTGTAGCCAATGCTTTCGAGCATCTTCATACAGCCATAAGGTGTGCAGGGCCAAAATCCTGGCATGCCCGTCATCAAAGCGCCCGCGCTGGCGATGTGAAAACCGTCCACGTCCTTGGCTGGGCTGATGGCTTCAATCACTTTTTGTGCGTCGATGTGGGCAGGCAAGGGCAGTTGCACCAAGATGCCGTGGATCTGCGGGTCGTTGTTGAGCGCTTCGACACGCGCCAACAAATCCGCTTCGCTCATCGTGGCCTCGTATTTCTCAAGCACCGAATGCAGGCCGGCGTCTTGGCAGGCCTTGACCTTGTTGCGCACATAGACCTGGCTGGCGGGGTTGTCCCCCACCAGCACCACGGCCAAGCCGGGTATCAGGCCTTGGGCCTTCAGCGCTGCGGTGTCTGCAGCCACTTGGGCGCGGAGTTGTTGGGAGAGGGCGTTGCCGTCGATGCGTTGTGCGGTCATGGTCAATGAGAAGTGAAAACGCCCGTGCAAAACGGGCGTTGTGGATGAAACAAGGTCAGGTTTTTCAGGCTTTGGCGGCGGTTTGACCTAAGGCCGTTTTCAGCAAGTCGGCCACAGTGTTGGCGTTGAGCTTTTCCATGATGTTGGCGCGGTGGGCTTCCACGGTTTTGATGCTGATGCCCAAGTCGTCGGCAATTTGCTTGTTCAGACGTCCCGCCACAATGCGTTCGAGCACTTGGGCTTCACGTCCAGTCAACTTGGCCATCAAGGCGTCACGGCTGGCAGCTTGCTGGAAATCGGCAAAAGCGTCTTTGGCGTGTTCGAGCATGCGCTCGACCAAGCTCACCAAATCGTCCTCTTTGAAGGGCTTTTGGATGAAGTCCATGGCCCCTTTTTTCATCGTGTTCACGGCCATCGGCACATCACCGTGGCCCGTGATGAACACAATGGGCAAAGGAGATTTGCGCTCGATCAGCTTGTCTTGCAGCTCCAAGCCTGTCATGCCACCCATGCGGATGTCAACAATCAAGCAGGCCACTTCACGCGCGTCATAGCGGCTCAGAAACGTTTCAGCAGAGTCAAAGCAACGAACACGGTAGTCCTTGCCCTCCAACAACCATTGCAGCGAATCGCGCACAGCCTCGTCATCGTCAACGACGTAGACCGTACCTTTTTTAGGAATCAAACTCATGCAGATGCTCCGACTGAACGGGCCGGTATCCAGAAGGAAAATCGGCAGCCCGTGATTTCGTTGGCATTGTAGAGGTTCTCCGCCTTCATTCTTCCCTGGTGGGATTCCACGATGCTGCGGCACAAATTCAGCCCAATGCCCATGCCCTCGGGCTTGGTAGAAAAGAAGGCTTCAAACAAACGCTCCATCACCTCGGGGGCCAAGCCTCTCCCGGTGTCGCTGACCGAAAACTCCACCACAGATTGACCTTCTTCTAAGCGTGGCATGACTTTGAGTTCCACATTACGTCCCGACATGGGGCGGTTGGCCAAGTCCACGGACTCGGCAGCATTCTTCATCATGTTGACCAACACCTGTTCAATCAAGATGGGGTCAACATGCAACTTGGGCAAGCGCGGTGCGATCGTCTGAGACAGGCGCACTTGGCGACGTCGCAATTCGATGTCGACCAACTCGACAGCTTCGGTCACCATAGGGGCCACCTCTGCATAGGTGCGGTTAGGTTCGCTGCGTTTCACAAAGCTGCGAATGCGCTGAATGATTTGCCCTGCACGCTGGGCTTGGTGGGCAGTTTTTTCCAGGGCCTTGAGCAAATCCTCTTCCGTCAAGTTGTGAGACTTGATGCGAGAGACCATGCCATTGCAATAATTGTTGATGGCTGTGAGTGGTTGGTTGAGTTCATGGGCCACGCTAGACGCCATTTCACCCATGGTGATCAGGCGACTGGCCGATTGAGCACGTTCGGCTTGTGCTTGCGACTGCTCCTCTGCTTGGCGTCGCGGCGTGATGTCGGTGGCAATCACCATCTGGGCCAAACGACCATCCACCCAATTCAAATAGCGCGACCTGACTTCCAGCCATTTGTTCAAACTTGGTACATAAACTTCTGCGTTTTCGCTGCTCACTTGCGTCAATGCATCGGTTGGAAAACCCACCATGGGGTCGTCCGCATCTTCGGCTTCATCACTTCTGTCATGGGTCAAATGTTGCGATGGAAGTCCGGCTTGCTCGACCAAACTCAAGTGACCCTGTGTCGACGCATTGAACCATTGTCGGTAGAGTTTGTTGGCGAACAGCAGTTCTTGGCTGCCGAGTGGCGCTACGGAGACCGACGCATCCAAGCCTTCGAGCACGGTGGTGAAGCGATCGTGCGAGGCGGATAACTGCTCGCGGATGCGGTTGGGTTCGGTGATGTCGGTCATCGACGTCATCCAACCCGTTTGCTGTCCCAAGGCATCGATCAGGGGAGACACATAAAGCCGTGCATCAAACAAATGACCGTCTTTGCGCTTCACACGGACCTGAAAGCCACTCGATGTGGTGTTTCCCTGTAACTCCAGCTTGAGTTTTTCCTCAAGGCTGGTCCGGTCTTCATCCGGCCAATAAGGAAAAGGTGGCGTGCAACCGACCAACTCACTTTCTGTCCAACCTGTCATTTGGCAAAACGCTGTGTTCACGTAGGTGATTCGACCTTTCAGGTCCATGGCGCGCATGCCTGTGAGGACCGAGTTTTCCATCGCGCGACGAAAGTTGGTTTCAGCCACCAAGGCCTGTTGCGCTTGAACTCGCCGTCGCGTGTGCCGCCATGTGCCAATCAACATCCAAGCCGTCATCAAACTCAATGCCGTGACCAGCCAAAAAACGCCGTTGCCGATCAAACCCTGTGATGTTCTGTAGGCTCTGGCGTGCAATGTGAGGGCATAGCCCACAGGTGTGACTGGCACTTCATACACATTGGTGCGGTTCAGCCATGGCAATACTTCGCTCACCTTCGGGCCTGGCTTGTTGGCTTGACCCGCCAGCACGGTGTTGTTCACATCGCGCAGTGACACGGCGTACTTGCTGGTGATTTCGTTGGGCACCACGTATCGAAAGATCCCATCCAGTGGGTATTCAGCCAATATCACACCTTCGAAGTTGGTGTGGTTCACGATAGGTACTTGCAACTGAATCTGACTGACTTTCTCCTGAACATTGCTGAACTGTTGAATCGGTTGCGAATACACCGGCTGCAGCAAAGCATGAGCCAAATCAAAGGTATCTTTGGTGGCAGACTGCATCAACAGATCGCCGGTTTGGTGGATCATGGTTGGGTTCGCACTGGCGCTGGCATAAGTTGAGCGGACACGTCGTTTGGTGTCTAACCAAGTGATGCTAGAGAGTTCAGGGCTTTGCTCGAGCAGCAACTTGGCCTCAAGGGCGAATTCTTTGGGATCGGTGTCCCGATTGGCCACATCACTGGCAATTCGCATGATGTGCTCTTGGCGTTCTAGCAAGCGCAAACGCAATCGTTGTTGGGCATATTCCACATCGCGTCTGACGATTTCTTGTTCCCTGTCCATCTCCTCATACTTCAAATACCACAGCGCCGTGGTGATGGCCAACAAGAACAGCATCACAGCCACCAAGGGGCCGATCAGGGCGAATCGGTCCTGCTTGCTGGGGCTTTGTTGACGCCACCAACGGTTCCAAATGACGAGAAGGCTCTTGATGGGAGTTTGAAGGTACTGTTTGAGCATGTGGCCTGAGTTTACTGAGCTTGTTCGAGCCATATTTCTATATTTCACATTAAGAAATAGATAACCGTAATTTGAAATTAACGGTTTATTGTGAGACAATTCGATTAAAGTCGGAACAAAGAAGTGCCTATACAAAGGAGACAAGCATGTCAGCACAACCCAACGACCTGCGCACATTTGCCATCAATGATGCAGACACGCAAGAGACACGTGAATGGATGGACGCCTTGTCCGCCGTCATCAACGCAGAAGGCCCAGAGCGTGCGCACTTCTTGTTGGAACAGTTGCTAGAACATGCGCGAGAGAGCAGCATCGACATGCCGTTCTCAGCCAACACAGGCTACGTCAACACGATCGAACCCAGCCAAGAGGCCCATTGCCCCGGCAACATTGAAATCGAAGAGCGTTTGCGCGCTTACATGCGCTGGAACGCCATGGCCATGGTGGTCAAAGCCAACCGCCACAACCCAGAAGACGGTGGTGACCTAGGCGGACACATCGGATCGTTTGCCTCGTTGGCTCACATGTTCGGTGCAGGCTTCAACCACTTTTGGCATGCAGAAAACGAAAACCATGGCGGCGATTGCCTCTACATCCAGGGCCACGTATCGCCCGGCGTCTATGCCCGTGCTTACCTCGAAGGACGATTGACTGAAGAGCAATTGCTCAACTTCCGCCAAGAGGTGGACGGCAACGGCCTGTCTAGCTACCCACACCCCAAACTCATGCCAGAGTTTTGGCAGTTCCCCACCGTCTCTATGGGCCTCGGGCCTTTGATGGCCATTTACCAAGCCCGCTTCTTGAAATATCTGCATGCCCGTGGCATTGCCAACACAGAAAACCGCAAAGTGTGGGTGTTCTGCGGCGACGGTGAAATGGACGAAGTCGAGTCTTTGGGCGCGATTGGTTTGGCCGCGCGCGAAAAGCTCGACAACCTGATCTTTGTGGTGAACTGCAACTTGCAGCGCTTGGATGGCCCCGTGCGTGGCAACGGCAAGATCGTGCAAGAGCTCGAAGGCGAATTCCGTGGTTCGGGCTGGAACGTGATCAAACTGTTGTGGGGCAGCGAGTGGGACCCACTCTTGGCCCGCGACAAGGACGGCGCTCTGCGCAAGCTGATGATGGAGACCTTGGACGGTGACTACCAAGCGTTCAAAGCCAACGACGGCGCTTACGTGCGCAAACATTTCTTTGGCCGCGACCCGCGCACCCTCGAGATGGTGGCGCACATGAGCGACGACGAAATTTGGAACCTCAAGCGTGGTGGCCATGACCCTCAAAAGGTGTATGCCGCCTACCACCAAGCGGTGAACCACAAAGGCCAACCCACCGTCTTGCTGATCAAAACCGTCAAAGGTTTTGGCATGGGCAAAGCGGGCGAGGGCAAGAACAACGTCCACCAAACCAAGAAGCTCACGGACGAAGACATCAAGTACATGCGTGACCGCTTCAACATTCCAGTCCCTGACAGCGAGTTGTCCAAGATTCCGTTCTACAAGCCCGCTGACGACACACCCGAAATGCGTTACCTGCACGAGCGCCGCAAGGCCTTGGGTGGGTACTTGCCGCACCGCCGCACCAAAGCCGAAGAAACCTTCACGGTCCCCTCGTTGGACATCTTCAAATCGGTGATGGAGCCGACCGCCGAAGGCCGCGAAATCTCGACCACCCAAGCCTATGTGCGCTTCCTCACGCAGTTGCTGCGTGACCAAGCCTTGGGTCCACGTGTGGTGCCCATTTTGGTCGACGAAGCCCGTACTTTTGGTATGGAAGGTTTGTTCCGTCAAATCGGTATTTACAACCCCGCTGGCCAGCAGTACACCCCGGTCGACAAAGACCAGGTCATGTATTACAAGGAAGACGTGGCGGGCCAGATCTTGCAAGAAGGTATCAACGAAGCCGGTGGCATGTCGAGCTGGATTGCAGCGGCCACCAGCTACTCCACCAGCAACCGCATCATGGTGCCGTTCTACGTGTATTACTCGATGTTCGGCTTCCAGCGCATTGGCGACTTGGCCTGGGCGGCTGGCGACATGCAAGCGCGTGGCTTCTTGTTGGGCGGCACCTCGGGTCGTACCACCTTGAACGGTGAAGGCTTGCAGCACGAAGACGGTCACAGCCACATCATGGCCAACACCATTCCCAACTGCGTGTCGTACGACCCGACCTTCGCACACGAAGTGGGCATCATCTTGCACCACGGTTTGAAGCGCATGGTGGAAAAGCAAGACAACGTCTTTTACTACCTGACCTTGTTGAACGAAAACTACGCCATGCCAGGCCTCAAGGCCGGCACAGAAGAGCAAATCATCAAAGGCATGTACTTGTTGCAACAAGGCGAGGGCGCCAAGAAAGCGCCGCGCGTCAACCTGTTGGGCTCGGGCACCATCTTGCGTGAATCTATCGCAGCCCGCGACTTGCTGTCCGCCGACTGGGGCGTGGCAGCCAACGTGTGGAGCTGCCCGAGCTTCAACGAATTGACCCGCGACGGCCAAGACGCCGAGCGTTACAACCTGTTGCACCCGACAGACACACCCAAAGTGCCGTTCGTCACGGCACAACTCGACCCCTACACCGGCCCGGTGGTGGCATCGACCGACTACATGAAGGCCTATGCCGAGCAAATTCGCCCGTTCATTCCAAAGGGTCGCACCTACAAAGTGTTGGGCACCGATGGTTTTGGGCGCAGCGACTTCCGCAGCAAACTGCGTGAGCACTTTGAAATCAACCGCCACTACATCGTCGTGGCGGCACTCAAGGCCCTCAGCGAAGACGGCACCGTGCCGGTGAGCCAAGTGGCTGAGGCCATCAAAAAATACGGCATCAAAGTCGACAAGATCAACCCGCTTTACGCTTAACGGATAACTTTGCGGGACTGCCCAAAGCTGCAAGCCTGGCGCCGTCCCCAACTTACTAAGTGAGACAAACATGGCATTGGTAGAAGTAAAAGTCCCAGACATTGGCGATTTCGATGAAGTCGCAGTCATTGAACTGCTAGTCAAGGTGGGTGACACCGTCAAGGCGGAACAATCGTTGATCACGGTCGAGTCCGACAAAGCCTCGATGGAAATTCCATCCAGCACCGCCGGTGTGGTCAAAGAACTGCGCGTGAAGTTGGGTGACAAGGTCAAAGAAGGCTCGGTGGTCTTGGTCGTAGAGGCCGCAAGTGCTGCTGCCGCGCCTGTGGCCGCAGCATCGGCGCCCACTGCTGTGGCGTCAGCCGCACCAGCCCCTGTCGCGACTGCACCCGCCGCGCCGGCGCCGCCTGCGGCATCAGGCCCAATTGACATTCATGTGCCCGATATTGGCGACTTCAAAGACGTGGCCGTGATTGAAGTGTTCGTCAAACCGGGTGACACCATCAAGGTGGAGCAGTCACTCATCACCGTGGAGTCGGACAAGGCCTCGATGGAAATTCCATCCTCACACGCCGGTGTGCTCAAAGAGTTGAAAGTCAAAGTGGGTGACACGGTCAACATTGGTGACCTGTTGGCCATTTTGGAAGGCAGTGTGTCTGTGGCTGCTACCGCTGTGGCAGCCCCTGCGGCAGTTGCGGTCGCCGCTGCACCTGCTGCCGTTTCTGCGCCCACGGCTGTCGCTGTGGCAGCCGCCGCCGTGGCGGCCCCTGCACACGCACCCGGTGCTTCCACGCTGGGCCTGCCCCATGCGTCGCCTTCGGTGCGCAAGTTCGCCCGCGAACTGGGCGTGCCACTGGAAGAAGTCAAAGGCCAAGGCCCCAAAGGCCGCATCACCCAAGACGACGTGCAAGCCTTCACCAAGGCGGTCATGTCGGGTGCCACCCAAACCAAAGCGCAGGCGGCCAAAGCACCTGCGGGCGGAGGCGATGGTGCGGGTTTGGGCCTCATTCCTTGGCCCAAGGTTGACTTTGCCAAGTTCGGTCCCATCGAGCGCAAAGAGATGGGGCGCATCAAGAAGATCAGCGGTGCCAACCTGTTGCGCAATGCCGTGATGATTCCGGCCGTCACCAACCACGACGACGCAGACATCACCGACCTCGAAGCCTTCCGCGTGTCGACCAACAAAGAAAACGAGAAGTCGGGCGTCAAAGTCACCATGCTGGCGTTCTTGATCAAGGCCTGTGTGGCCGCGCTCAAGAAGTACCCTGAATTCAACAGCAGCTTGGATGGCGATGCCCTGGTCTACAAAAACTACTGGCACATCGGCTTTGCGGCGGACACGCCCAACGGCTTGATGGTTCCCGTCATCCGCGATTGCGACAAAAAAGGCGTGCTGCAAATCAGCCAAGAAATGTCTGAGTTGGCCAAGAAAGCGCGCGACGGAAAACTCGGCCCCGCCGAAATGACCGGTGCCACCTTCACCATCTCCAGCCTGGGCGGCATTGGTGGCAAGTACTTCACCCCCATCATCAATGCGCCTGAAGTGGCCATCTTGGGTGTGTGCAAGAGCACCATGGAACCGGTGTGGGACGGCAAGGCCTTCCAGCCCCGTTTGATGTTGCCGCTGAGCTTGACCTGGGATCACCGCGTGATCGACGGTGCGGCTGCTGCACGCTTCAATGCCTTCCTGGGCCAAATCCTCAGCGACTTCCGTCGCGTGCTCCTTTAATAACTTGCGGGACAGACCGACGCTTTGCGTCGCTGTGTCTTCAACTGATTGAGAACGATATGGCACTCATTGATATTCAAGTTCCAGACATTGGCGACTTCGACGAAGTGGCCGTGATCGAGTTGCTGGTCAAACCCGGCGACACCGTGAAGGCCGAGCAATCGCTCATCACCGTCGAGTCCGACAAAGCCTCGATGGAAATTCCGTCGTCACACGCCGGTGTGGTCAAAGAGCTGCGCGTGAAACTCGGCGACAAAGTCAAACAAGGCTCCGTGGTCTTGGTGCTCGAAGGCGAGGGCGCTGCGGCTGCCCCTGCTGCCGCACCCTCGCCAACGCCAGCCGCCAAAGCTACGGCTGCGCCAGCAGCTGTTGTTGCTGTGCCTGCACCCACCCCCTCGTCGTTTGGCGGCTCCGCCGACATCGAGTGCGATGTGCTGGTGTTGGGTGGTGGCCCCGGCGGTTACTCGGCGGCATTCCGCGCCGCAGACTTGGGGCTCAGTGTGGTCATCGTTGAGCGCTATGCCACCCTGGGTGGCGTGTGCCTGAACGTGGGTTGCATTCCATCCAAAGCCCTGTTGCACGTCGCCGCCGTGATGGACGAAGTCAGTCACATGGCAGACCTTGGCGTGGACTTTGGCGCACCGGTGGTCAACATCGACAAGCTGCGTGGCCACAAAGAAAAAGTCATTGGCAAATTGACGGGCGGCCTGGCTGCCATGGCCAAGATGCGCAAGGTCACCACCGTGCGCGGCTACGGTCACTTCGTGGGCGCCAACCACCTCGAAGTGGAAGAAACCAGCGGCACAGCACAAGAAAAAACCGGCAGCAAAAAAGTGGTGGCGTTCAAGCGCGCCATCATTGCGGCAGGCTCACAAGCCGTGCGCTTGCCCTTCATGCCTGAAGACCCTCGTGTGGTCGACAGCACAGGTGCCTTGGCCCTCAAAGAAGTGCCAAAACGCATGCTCATCTTGGGCGGCGGCATCATCGGCCTAGAGATGGGCACCGTCTACAGCACGCTGGGCGCACGCCTGGACGTGGTGGAAATGATGGACGGCCTGATGCAAGGCGCTGACCGCGACTTGGTGAAGGTCTGGCAAAAGATGAACGCCAAGCGTTTTGACAACATCATGCTCAAGACCAAGACGGTGTCTGCACGCGCTTTGCCCGAAGGCATTGAAGTCACCTTTGCCCCAGCAGAAGAGGGTGGCACCGCCCCCGCGCCGCAGGTGTACGACCTGGTGCTGCAAGCCGTGGGCCGCACGCCCAATGGCAAGAAGATTGCAGCTGACAAAGCTGGCGTGTCTGTGACGGACCGTGGCTTCATTAACGTTGACATTCAAATGCGCACCAACGTGCCGCACATTTTTGCCATTGGTGACATCGTGGGCCAGCCCATGTTGGCGCACAAGGCCGTGCACGAAGCGCATGTGGCCGCCGAAGTGATTGCCGGTGAACTGCAAGGCAACAAAGAGCTGGCTGCTGCGGCGTTCAACGCCCGTGTCATCCCAAGCGTGGCCTACACCGACCCCGAAGTGGCATGGGTGGGCTTGACCGAAGACCAAGCCAAAGCGCAAGGCATCAAGGTCAAAAAAGGCCTGTTCCCTTGGACCGCCTCAGGTAGGGCCATTGCCAACGGCCGCGACGAAGGCGTGACCAAACTGCTGTTTGACGATTCACCCGAGGCCCACGGCCACGGCAAGATCTTGGGCGGCGGCATGGTCGGCACCCACGCGGGCGACATGATTGGCGAGATTGCGCTGGCGATTGAGATGGGCGCAGACGCGGTGGACATTGGCAAAACCATCCACCCACACCCCACGCTGGGCGAAAGCATCGGCATGGCGGCAGAAGTGGCGCATGGGTCTTGCACCGACTTGCCGCCGAGCAAGAAGTAAACGCCTCACGGTGCAAGAATAGAAGCCGCCTCGCTGCCAAGCCAGGCGGCTTTTTCATCACTCATGCCAGCACCTCTGCTCTACACCTACCGCCGTTGCCCCTACGCCATGCGTGCCCGCATGGCCTTGCTGCAAGCCGGCGTGGCCTTCCAGTCGCACGAGGTGTCCTTGCGCGACAAACCTCTCGCCATGCTGGCCCTCTCGCCCAAAGGCACGGTGCCTGTGCTGGTGCTGCCCAGCGGTACCGTGTTGGAGCAAAGCTTGGACATCATGCGCTGGGCTTTCGAACAAACCGGCGACGCAGACCATTGGTGGGCGAGGGCGCAACCCCCTACCAATCTGGCCTTGCAGCAGGCGTGTGACGGGCCTTTCAAGCATCACCTCGACCGCTACAAATACCCGCAGCGCTTTGCCGATGCCATGACGCGCGAACATCACTTCCAGCAAGCCGTGGCAGTGCTGCTCGATCCGCTGGAACAGCTCTTGCACACCCAACCGCAACTGGGCGGTGCCAGCCCCTGTGCGGCCGACATCGGCATCTTTCCCTTTGTGCGTCAGTTCGCCGCCGTTGACCCCGAGCGGTTCAAGGCCTTGCCTCTGCCAGCCGTGAAGGCATGGCTGGCGGCTTGGTTGGAGAGTGGGTTATTTGCCGAGGCGATGAAAAAAACCAGCGCTTCAGCGTGACGAGCCTGCCATCTCAACCCAGCGGCGACACGCCAACCACCCGAGCATGCAAAACAAAGGTGATGAGCCCCCAAAGAACAACACCAACGCCGACTGTGATGAGCGTGGCAGATGTTTTGGGAAGAACGGGTTGCGCAGTGGTATCTGACACCAGCGCTTGCTGCTCGGCTTGGGTGCGGTCGCGTGCACGCGCAGATTTGAAGTTCATGACGGACCACGCCAAAAACGCGCCGAACAAGATCAGATCCGCCAAATCTCCGTTTGACAACACATGCGCCAAGGCCCACACCTTGACGGACAACACCATGGGGTGGCGCAGGCGCACTTTGAGATGGTTGGCTGGGATGTAAGCTGCCACCAGCAAGATGCTTGCAAACAACATCAGCAGCACACTGATGTGGCGAGTCGCGATGGGGGGGTGCCAGATGACAACCGGCTCCAGACGCACTTGTGCATAGCCAACGATCAGGGCATAAAAACCCAACAAAGACACCAAAGCGTAGACCCCTTTGAAGGGCTTCTCACCCCAGGCCTCGATGCTTTTGGTTCGCCATCCTTCAGCAAAGATGCGCGTTGAATGCGCGCCCAAAAAAAGAACCAAACCCAAGATCAACCAAGCCATGCCTACTCCTGATGAGGACAGAACAGCCATTTTCTAGGAATTTGTCCTGAAAGCGTCTGTCATAACGGGCAGTGGCGAGGAGGAAAACCCAATCGCTGTGATTGTCCGTATTTTTAAGTGAATCCATTATTCGTATATTATTTATGTTTTGTTGTACTTAGGAGCTTATAAATGACACTTCTGAAACCTCATTCCTCGCTTGGCACTGCTGGAAAAATCGGCGTTTGGCTCTTGGTGTATTGGGGGGTGTTACACATCTGGGTTGGCGCGGAAGGCGTTCACCAGTATCTGCGCGATGCACCAAGAGGCTTGTGGCAGATGCTGATAGGCGGATCTGTTGTTACACGCGATGCCTTTCAGAATGCTTCCGACGCCGTCACTTTGTTTGCGCACTCACAGTTGCTGATCAACTTTTGCTTGGACGTGGGTGGTTACGGCGTCCTTGGTGTGTTGCTGGCCGCTTGGTACTGGCACACCCGATCGGTCATGGCATTCGTACTGGCGTTGGTGGTGATCGGCATTGGTGATCTGTCTTTCATGTTTGCGATGCTGGTATCGGGTGTGATCGAACCCAATTTGCCGACTGTGTCAGGACCGATTGTCTGGTTCTTTGCTTGCGGTTTCATGCTGGCTGATTTGCGCCGCCCCAATTCAGACAAGCCACTTGTTTGATGGATTGACTCTGTGACAGGAGGGAGGCCTGTGGGCCGCGAAGTGGCGCTTGCGCCAGCGAACTGCACCAAGGCACAGCAGCGCCGGATGAAACAAAGTGCGGGTTGGTGCAGGCTTTGCCTTGAGTGACGAAGCGCTCGACCAGCCACCCAAAGACCTGCTGACCGCCCGCGCTGCCAAGGGCTTGACCGATGCCGAGTTCACTTTGCTCAAGATCGGCGAGACCCGCAGTGTGCCGGCGCGAATATCGCCCTGACATGAGCCTCCTCAGTCAATGCGCCCCGAGGTAACACCCCTCAGCCCGCTCCCCGTCCACTTCATCCCCTTCCTCACTGCACAGCGCCGCAATCAAGGCTTGGTCTACCACCTGACCGGGTAGCAGCAGTTCTTCATTCGTCCACCGCTTGACCAAGTGGCCATGGGCCACGCCACCCGTGTGCGGGGTTTGGTAGGCGCGGCGGTGTTGCATGGTCGTGCCGCTGTTGGCGTTGGCAATGAAACGGCTCTCGCCCAAGGCCCAAGGTTCAAAGTAGGCATTGGCTGCGGCGTCCACGTGCCGAAAGTAGCTGCGTGCGCCTTCGGCATTGAGCTTTTTGCGCACGGTGCGCGTGATGAGGCCTTGCAGGTGGTCAAGCGCTGCATCATCCATCTGGCTGATGGTGGCTAGGCTCATGTCAATTCCGGTCAATGCAGGCGTCGCGGCCAACTCGGTGGGCAGCACTTGCACCATGGCGTTCACCACATCGCGGTGCGGTGCCACGGCCGTGGCCACGCCGCGTGTTTGCGGCTGAATGGGGCAGCGAATTTCCACAAAGCGGGGCTTCACCGGGCCGGTGCATCCATCGTGGTGGTAGTACTCGCCTTGGCTGAGGCGCCCTTTGCTGGAGCGCCCGCGCACGTCGCGGTAGGTGGGGTGTTGGGTGTGAGAGTTCAGGCAAACCACCAAGCCTGTGGCATCGACCAATTGGTAAAAGGCTTCGCGCCATTCTGGCAACAAGAGTTTGTCGTGTAAGTAGTCGCTCGGTGCCGATGCTTCGGTGCCGACTTCGCCTTCAATCACCAACACAAAGGGCCTGGGCCGGCGAACCCGCCACAGGCAGTTGGCAAAGGCCAGCACCGAATGGGCAGGGTCAGAGGGTGGGGCGGCGCTGTGGCCCAGAGGGGTGGACATGGTGAGATGGGTAGAGGATGGGCTCGAACATCAAGCAGAGCCCCAATTTTAGGGCTTCGGCTCAGGGCATCTTTACCGCTGACTGCGCATCCAGGACCGCTTGTTTAGACTTGATGCATGTCTATCCAAAACCCATTATTCGCCCTCTTGTTGTTCACATCTGCTGCGCAGGCGCAAGTGGGTGAGCCACCTGTGAAGGCGTCAATGGCTTGTATGACATGGGTGCAAATGTGTGGGAATGGACCACCGATGCCCTTGACGCCACTGGCCGCGAGCGCAAAACAGTGGGTGGTTCGTGGTGGTACGGTGCGTTCAACATGAAGGCCGATGTGAAGGCCTTCAAACCAGCCGATTTTTATGCGGTGTACATCGGGTTTCGGTGTGTTTACTAGAGCTTCAGGGCTTCCCAAACGCGGTACGCTGCATACGCATCGTTGGCCGCATAGATGAGCTGCGATTCGCTCAAGCGCTCATTGGCCCAGTTGCTGGTGGCTGCCTTTTTAGACTTTTGAAACCGCTGCTTGAACAGCACCGCCACTGCGCCCTTGACGCCCATTTCCTTGCGGTACCCCTGTGCTCGAAAAATCGTGTTCAGCTCCAAAACACCCGCTGGCTCCACCCCCAACTTTTGGATGATGCGCTTGCGGTCATCGCCCAAACCAAAGCCCGCTTTGGCAATGCCGCTGCGTGCCAGCAGGTCGGCGGCCACAGCACGGCACTCGGGTTCGTGCAGTTGAAACACCCAGGCGCGCTCACCCGTTGAGAGTTGCAACACATGCGGCCCGTCGGAAGCTTCGCCCACCTTGAAGGTCGGTTTGGACTCGGTGTCAAAGCCCCAGGCATGGGTGGCCACCAGCGCGTCGTGTGCAAGTTGGGCCTGTTTGCCCGTGTTCACCAGGGTGATGCGGTCCAGCCCCAGCCGCTCGAATGGCGGCAGCAGAGCGATGGCTTCTTTGTCGGGGGTGTCGAGGCGCTGGTTCACGGGCGTGGTTTTTTCTTGGGTTTGTTTTTTTCAGTGCCTTCTTTGCGCACCGCACGTTCGGCATCGGCTTGTTTGCCTTCTGCCAACCATTGCGCAAATTCTTGGGGCGTTTCCAAGGTCAAGCGGCCCAGCGCGCCAGAGCGGAAATCGTGGATCACGATGTCTGCGGCTTTGGCGGTGTTCACGCGTCCACCGCTTTGCACCGCGCCACGTTGGCGGCCAATCGCTTCCAGCAGTTGCTCGTCGGAGTGGCTGGGCACATCGTTGACTTTGTAGCGCACCTGCAGCGCCTGGGGGTAGTGGGGAATCAGGTAGTTCAGCAGCTCCAGCGCCACTTCTTCTTCGTCGAAGGCGTTCACGCCAATGGCACCGCTGGCCGCCAGGTTGTAGCCGCTTTGCGCCACGATGATGCGTGGCCACAGCACGCCGGGCGTGTCGTACAAATAAAAGTCATCGGCCAGCGTGATGCGCTGTTCCAGCTTGGTCACCCCGGCTTCGTCGCCTGTCTTGGCAGCACGTTTGCCTTTGAGCGTGTTGATCAAGGTGGACTTGCCCACGTTGGGAATGCCGCAAATCAGCACCCGCATGGGCTTGGTCATGCCGCCCCGGTTGGGGGCCAGTGCAAAGCAGGCCTCCACCAAGGCTTTGGCGGGTGAGGTCATGCTGGTGTCCAGACCCAACGCACGCACCCCTGGCATGGCGTTGTAATGGGCCAGCCACAAAGCGGTGCGTGCCGGATCGGCCAGGTCTTGTTTGCTCAACACCTTGAGGGCGGGTTTGCCTTGGATCAGCTCGGCCAGCATGGGGTTGGCACTCGAGCCAGGCAAGCGGGCATCGAGCATTTCAATGACCACGTCAATGTCTTTGATGCGCTCCCCAATCGCTTTGCGCGTGAGGTGCATGTGTCCGGGAAACCATTGAATCGCCATAGAAAGTCGCTGCCGACTGAAAGTAAAAGGTGCCATTGTCGGTCACGACACGGCAGCGCTTGTCAACGCAAGGCGCGCAAGTCCCTGTGCACGGCATCGTCCAAGTCCACCGCTTGTTGGTGTTTGGCCTTGAGGTAGTGCTCGGTGTAGACATCCAAGTAGGCATTCAAGGTGTCGGCGGCATGCGTGTCATGGGCCAATTCCAAGCACATGGCGCCGACCTCTGCGGTGCAAAAGTGGTCGTCGCGTTTGGAGCGGCGCAGCGTGTAGCGCGACATCTGCTCTGGGTTCAGGCTCAGCACCGGGAGCTGGTTGAGGTAAGGGCTTTTGTGGAACATCTTGCGTGCCTCGGCCCAGGTGCCGTCGAGCATGATGAACAGTGGGCGGCGTGCGTGGTCGTGTTTCACCTGGTTCACCACACGCTCAGGCGCCACAAACTCTCCAGGAAACACCACATAGCCTTGCCATTGCGGGTCGGCCAACAAGCGCAACAAGGCGGGGTCGACTTCTGTGCGGGCCCAGCCAAAGGCGAAGGTGTCTGGCACCACATCGGCAATCAGCCAGCCGGTGTTGCTGGGTTTGAGCGGTTCAATGTCGGCCATGAGCAGGCACATGCCCGAGCGGGTGGGCACGCTGTGGCGCAGTGCGCACAGGCAGTGGCTCAAGATGAGTCGACAGCCCGCGCAACGCTCGCCCTTGGGGCCGCCTCTTGCCAAAAATGGTTTGACGCTGCGCGCCAAGCGGGCGCTGCGCAGACGCGAGACGGCGTGAGGCATGCCGCGTTCAATCGCTCACGTTGCATTCGCGCCGCAGCAAGGCCAGGGCATCGTGCAGCTTGTAGTCGTGGTCGCTCTCGAGCGTGGCCTGTGCGTCGTCCACAAAGCTGTGCCACATGCGCAGGTAGTCGCTTTGGTGCTGCACGGGGGCGTGCTCTGCAATGAACTGCTGGGCCAAGGCCGGGTTCATGCCCGACTTGCGAATTTTGCGCACCAGCGTGGCGGCAGTTTTTTCGGTGAGCAAGGTTTTGCCTGGGCTGCCCGCCGCGATGCACAAGAACAAAGTGAGCAACGAGCTGTCGTCGCTGTGACCGGCGGTGGCTTTGTGCCAGGCTACAGAGGCTTGGCGGTCAAAGTGGTCCACCTCGGACAAACCGTCTTCCAACCAAAAATAGCGGCCCACAAAAGCCGGCGTTTGGTTGAACAGCTTGTGCGGGGTGAGGGTGGCGTCCAAGATCCTGGGCAAATCGGCTTGCACGCTGGCAAGCACCGCATCCACGGCGGCCTTGTAGGCCGCAGGCAGGGCCTTGGGGCAGGCGAGCGTGATGGCCTTCTTGGCACTGGATGCGCGCAGAGTGGTGACCATTTTTTGAAACGCCACCCAGTCGGGCCATTGGGTCTGTCGGGTAGCCCCAGCGAGCAAGGCGGTGCGAATGACGGCTTCTGCGTCACAACCGGCTTCTTCCAGGTCGTCGGCACCCAGGCCCATGGTCTCGGCCAGCCAAATGGCGGCTTCGATCACGTGGGCTACTTGTTGACGCTTGGCCAATTCCGCTTGGTAGTCGGCCAAGGTGCACAGCGACCACTTGGCCAATTGGGGGATGTGTTTGTCGCTGAAACCGCCGTGCTCGTTCATGCCGAAGTGGGTGTTTTGGGGCATCACGATGAGGGCTTTGAGCATGTCGGATGCCGCCTTAGAGCGCGACATGAACGAGTGTTCGCGCAGGGCTTGCGCGGCTTGGGCCAAGTCGCCGCCGCTGAGCAGCTCCAGGTTCAGGCTCACCAAATTGACGATGCGGTCTTTGGCTTTTTCAATCTCGGGCCGTAAAAACTCGCTGCCAAAGTAGCGCGCAATTTGCACCATGCCTTTGGGCGCATCGGTGGCGATGGCGTCGAGCCGGGCTGGGTCCAAGATGCCGTGTTGCACCCCAAACACCAAGGCTTTTTCAAAAAATGCACGGCCATCGAACATCGCCACGTGGGTGGCTGTGCTGGGCGGGGTGGGGTGGGGGCTCAAATGGCCGACTCCTCGTCCGAGTCGCGTGCCGCTGGCGTGGCCTGGCCACGGTCGGTGGCGCTGGTCTCGACCTTGTCGTCGTCCTCGTCAGCGCCTTCTTCTTCAGCCAGCCCGAGGTCATGGGCGCGTGCCTTGGCACGCAGCACCAGCAGCATCTCAATGAACAAATCGGGCAGTTTGTAACGCAGGATCCAAGCCAGTTGCATCCAGTCTTGGTCGGCCACTTCGTCTTCATCCACGCGGGGCTTGATGTAGGCCGAGCCCAACAGAGCGCTCTCGGACAAGATGTCGCCGTCGTCTTCCACCGTCTCAAACGTGCCGGTGCGGGCAAAGGCCTCCACGCGGCTCCACTTTTCAGAGAAGTAGTCCGCCAGGGCTTCTGCGCCACCTTCGAGGTCACCAATGGCAGTCAAAAACTCCACCGGGTCGGCGTCTTCGCGAAAGATGATGGCGTTCATCATGCCGCGCAGGTGGGTACGCGTCAGGTCTTTGTATTGTTTTTCAATCACCACGGCACGCGCGAACTGCTCGGGCGAGACCAGCAGGTTGATGACCGATTCTTTGGAGTTGTCGTACTCGCGAATCACGGCCAAGATGTCTTTGGGCGGCAATTGCTCCAGCACCACCATCAGGGCTTGGTCGCCCTCGGTGTCGGCCAGCTCCACCAAAGCCGCTTCGGCAGCCACGATGTCGCCGCTGGCGATCAGGCTTAGGGTTTTGGCAATCAGGGCGAGTGCGTTCATGGCGTGTGTCCTTGTTTATTCTTTGCTGTCAAAGCCTTGTTCCACCATCCAGGCGTTGCCCGCTTCCTCGCGCGCGCGGGCTTCGCGTTCTTCTTCGTCCTCGGGTCCGGCGTGCGCGCGTTCGGTGGCATCGTCGTCGGCTTCAGTGCGGGCTGTCTGTGCGGCGGCGCCCATGGGCTTTTGGTGCATGTACTCCAGCGCCGCAGCGACCGTCAAAAACCAGGCACCGGTGGGCTCGCTCAATGCCGTTTGCACAATGGGTTGTGCCCAGGGGGCGATGTGCAAGCTGTCAGACAGCTCGTCCCAACTCAGCAGCTCGTCGGCCTCGCGGCTCAACAAGTGGTCCATCATGGCCGGGGCGTTGAACTGAAACGCTTGGTGCAAGACCACCGCCACCATCTCGGGGTTGAGGTCCATCATTTGCAGCAAAAACGTCATGGCCTGGCGTTTTTCAGCCAAGCGTTTGTGCAGCACGTGTTGGCCGTCCGAGTCAAAACTCAGGTCGTCCAACTCAGCTTGGTAGGCCGAGCGCAGCTCTTGAAAGAAAGGGGAAATGTGCATGGTCAAGCCCGGTTGAGCAGTTGCTGAAAGTAGCTGTGCCAGATTTCGCGTGCCGTCTGTGCGGGGTCGTCCAGCAAGTTGCGGCGGCGGTTGTCGTCATAGGCTTGGCGCTTGGCGTCGTCTGACAGCACCTCGTAGGCCTCTTGCGCAGCCCGAAAGCGTGCGGGGGCGTCCTCGTCCGTGTTGCGGTCGGGGTGAAACTGCGAGGCTTTTTGGCGAAAGGCTTTCTTGATGTCAGCCAAGCTGGCATCGCTCTTGAGCCCGAGGGCGGCGTAATGTTCTGACACGTGGTTCACCGCTTGCGCATCACAGCGCTTGCTTGAGGCGAATTTCTTCCACCTTCACCGGACCCATGGGCACGGTTTTGGCGCTGTTCATCTCGCGCTTGAAGCCAGCCAGCTCATGAAAGCGCATGGCGCGGTCATTGGCAATCGGCACCCAGATGGACACATGGGTGCAGCCTTCTTCTTGCAGGCCTTCGCGTGCCGCGTCCCACAGCGCCAGGCCCACGCCTTGCGCCCAGTGGCTGGGGCTGACATAAATGTCCCAAATCTCGCCCATGGTGTTGGGTGTGCCTTTGTCGCGTGAGCGGTCATAACCCACAAAGCCAATCAGCTGGCCACCCGCCACAGCCACCTGCACCTGGGGCTCGGCGTATTGGATGGCTTCACGCCAGTAGGCGGTGTTCTTGGCTTCTGGCACGGGCGGCACTGAGGCGCCGGTGCGCATCGACTGGAAGGCTTCTTTGGCGGTGGCTGCGTAGAGTTCGGCGATGTGGGCAGCGTCTTGAGGGGAGGCAGGGCGTACTTGGAAAGAGAGGGTGCTGGACATGGATCAAAGACAAACGTGAAAGGCCAAATGTGAAAGACTTGGTGTGAAAGGCCCATGTGAATGGCAAACAGGGCGCGTTTTTTGCAAAAGGATGGATTGTCCCAGCAAATGGCCCCGTTGCCCCAGACACCCCCCAGTTCAAGCACCAAGCCCTGCGCACAGAGGCACGCTTGGCTTGAGGGCACACGCGCCTGATCTACACTGCCAGCCCCCTTGCAAAAGACTTCCCCCCCAATGATCATCCTCGCCCCCATGGAGGGCCTGCTCGACTGTGTGCTGCGCGATGTGCTGACCCGCGTGGGCGGCATTGACCGCTGCGTGTCAGAGTTCATCCGCGTCACCAACACCTTGCTGCCCGAGCGCACGTTTTTGCGCGTGGTGCCCGAGCTGGCCAACGGCGGGCGCACCCCTGCCGGGGTGCCAGTGCGCCCGCAGTTGCTGGGCTCCGACCCCGACTGCCTGGCCGACAACGCCGCCCGTGTGGCGGGCATGGGCGGCGATGGCGTGGACCTGAACTTTGGCTGCCCGGCCAAGCAAGTCAACCGCCATGGCGGCGGCGCCGCCTTGTTGCAAGACCCCGAGGTGTTGTTTCACATCGTGCGTGCGGTGCGCCGCGCGGTGCCTGCGCACCAGGTGGTGTCGGCCAAGATGCGTCTGGGGTTTGACGACGACCGCCGTGCCGAAGCCTGTGCCCTAGCGCTGGAGGCGGGTGGAGCCAGCGAAATCGTGGTGCATGCGCGCACCAAGGCCGATGGCTACCGGCCCCCGGCGTATTGGCCGCGCATTGAAGACATCCGTGCCGTGGTCAAGATCCCGTTGGTGGCCAATGGTGAAATTTGGAATGTGCAAGACGCCCTGCGGGCCCGCGCCGAGTCGGGCTGTCATGCCTTGATGGTGGGGCGCGGCATCGTGACCAACCCAGGCTTGGGCCTGGCAATCAAAGCCTGGGATGCGGGGGCCAACGGCCCCGATGCCCCGACTGATGCCGCCCTTGATGCGTCGCTTGTGGGCGTGAGCTGGGACGACCTGGGTCCCCACTTGGCGGCCTTTTGGGCCATCACCTGCACCCGCATTCAGCGCCACCACCAAGCCGGGCGCTTCAAGCAGTGGCTGAACTTTTTGCGCAAGCACTACCCGCAAGCCCAAGACGCCTACATGGACTTGCGCACCGTCACCCAACCCGAGCGCATGGCCGAATGGTTGGCGGCCAACGCTGCGCGCAAAATGGTGGCATGAAAGCACCCCCCAGACTCCAAGCCCTTGTTGACGAAGGCCTGATCGACACCGTGGTGCGCCAGCTCATGAGCGGCAAAGAAGCCATGGTCTATGTGGTGCGCTGTGGCGACGACACCCGTTGCGCCAAGATTTACAAAGAGGCCACCCAGCGCAGCTTTCGCCAAGCGGTGGACTACACCGAAAACCGCAAAGTCAAAAACTCCCGCCAGGCCCGTGCCATGGCCAAGGGCACCAAGTTTGGCCGCCAAGCCCAAGAGGCTGCGTGGCAAAGCGCCGAAGTCGATGCGCTGTACCGCCTGGCGGGTGCCGGGGTGCGCGTGCCCCAGCCTTACAACTTTTACGAAGGCGTGCTGTTGATGGAGCTGGTCACCGATGCCCAAGGCGATGCCGCCCCGCGCCTCAACGACGTGGCCTTCACGCCGGAGCAAGCCTTGCAGCACCACCGCACCCTGATTGGCGAGGTGGTGCGCATGGTGTGTGCGGGCGTGGTGCACGGGGATTTGTCGGAGTTCAACATTTTGCTGGCCGATGAGGCGGGGCAGGACGTGCCCGTCATCATCGACTTGCCGCAGGCTGTTGACGCAGCGGGCAACCACCATGCGCAGCGCATGCTGCTGCGCGATGTGGCCAATTTGCGCGACTTCTTTGGCCAATTCGCCCCCGAGTTGCTGCGCACCGACTTTGGCCCCGAGATTTGGAGCCTCTACCAACAAGGTGTGTTGGCACAAGACACTGTGCTGACAGGGCGCTTCGACCGCAGCACCGCCGACGTCGACCTGAGCGCTGTGATGCGCGAGATCGACGACGCCCGCGCCGAAGACGCCGCCCGGCGACTGCGCATGCAGCAGGCCGTCACGCCTTGAGGCACAAAGCACCGTTTGCATCTGCCACGATTGATTGATTCACCCGAGATCACTGTGACCCAAGACTCCTCCATCACCGAAGACATCCCCTTCATCCAAGAAGCCCGCGTCTGGCAAGGCGAGGGCTGGACCGCCCGCGTCATCAACAACGACGATGACGACGGCTGGGCCGTGGCCATGTTCAAAGATGGCGAAGCAGAAGCCGCCTTGGTGGGCCCCTGGACCATGGGGCGCGACAAAAAGAACCCCAAGCCGCTGGACAACAACGCGTTTCTGACCTTGGTGAAAACCGCGCACGAGTTTGTGCGTCGCCATGAGCAGCAACTGCATGCCAGCTTGCACCAGAGCCTGGACCTGAACAGCCCACAGGGCCGCCTCACGGTGCGCTTTGACATCGTGCCCGACGACGAACACCCCTACGCCGTGCTGAGTGCCTATGACGAGATGGGCGAGCGCTTGGCCGAAAAGCGCGTGCAAGCGTCCTTCAAGTTCAACCGCAGCAGCGCCCAGGCCTGGGTGGAGGGCGGCTTTTGAAAGCCTGGCAAGTCACCACCGGGGGTGTGTGTGGGCTGGTCTTGACCATTGGTCTGGCCCGTTTTGCCTACACCCCCTTGTTGCCCAGTTTGCAGGCGCAAACCGGCTTGACCGATGCGGGCGCCGGTGCCTTGGCGGCTGTCAATTACGCGGGCTACATGAGCGGTGCGTTGGCTGCCGCCTGGATTGACGACGTGCGCTGGCGTCACCGCCTCTACAGCATGGGTTTGTGGATGGCGTTGTTGACCACGGCTGCCATGGCCTTGTCCGCCTGGATGCCCGCATGGGCGCTGTGGCGCTTCATCGGGGGTTTGTGCGGCGCCACGGGCATGTTGCTGGGCTCCGGGCTGGTGCTGGGGTGGTTGATGCGCCACGGCCATCGGCCCGAGTTGGGGCTGCACTTCATTGGCATTGGCCTGGGCATTGTGGTGTCGGCGCTGGGTGCCTGGGGCTTGGCGCAGGTGTGGCCCGAGTGGTGGCGTCAATGGCTGGCGTTTGCGGTGCTGGGCGTGGTGTTTTTTGTACCGGCCTGGATGTGGCGTCCGCCTGTGCCACCGGCGGTGGCCGCTGCGCAGGCCGATGAGGGTGCCCACACGGTGTCGCGCCGTTGGCTGTGGACCCTGCTGGGCAGCTACTTTGCGGCGGGCTGGGGTTTTGTCATCAGCGCCACGTTCACCGTGGCCATGGTCGAGCGTGAACCTGCGCTGGCGGGCCAAGGCCCTTGGGCCTGGGCGCTGGTGGGTGTGGCCGCCATGCCGGCGGTGTTTGTGTGGGACCGTGTGGCACGCCGCATCGGTGACACCCGTGCCTTGCTGTTGGCCCTGGGGTTGCAAACCGTGTCCGTGCTGTTGCCCGCCTTGTCAGGCTCGCTGGCAGCAGCCATGGCGGGGGCGGTGGGCTATGGCGCGACCTTCATTGGAATCGTCAGCCTGACCTTGGCCTTGGTGGGGCGACGCTCCCCCCACAACCCGGGCAAAGCCATGGCACGGCTCACGCTAAGTTATGGTGCTGCACAAATGATGGCCCCGGTGGTGGCTGGCTTGATGGCTCAAAGCACGGGCACGTTTCGTGGGGCGCTGTGGCTCACGGCTGGGGTGATGGCTGCGGGCATGGCCTTGCTGGCCACCTTGCCGGATGAGGGGTGAAATCCACCGGGCTGAGTGCGTGAAAGGCGCTTAGCTTTGCTGCACAAGCGTGTGGCACAGGCGAGCTGAACAAGCGCTCAGCTCAAGCCCCCAAGCTTTGCAACTGCACCAAGCCTTTGGGGGTTTGCAGCGTGGCCAGCAAGTTGGCCGGGCCTTCCGCCACCGTCACGCCCTCCAAGCCAATCGCGTCATAGGCGGCTTGCAACTTGGCGGCGCTTGGGTGGCTCACCGTGACACTTTGCAGACTCACGCCTGAGCGCGGCAGGGTGTTGCGGGGGTGTAAACGCATTGGGTCCGTGGCCTCAGGCTTGCCCCACTGAATCAGGCTGGGCAGGGTGCCGTCGAACAAGCGCTGGCCATCGGCGCGCACGCTGATTTGCCAGTTCAACACGCCTTTGGAGGTGCGGCGGCTGGCCGACACGGCGGGCCCACGGTCAATGCCTTGCATGCGCAGCGCCATGCGGGCGGCTTGCATGTCAGGGGTGTTGACCACCCAGTGCACCAAGCGCGGCTCGGTTTTGACGGCGGCTTGCAGGGTGGCGTCGTCCATGTCAAACCAACGCGTCGGCTGCATTTTTTTCGGCCGCACCGCGTGCGGGTTGATGGCGATGATTTCCAAATACGCGGTGGGATAAGCCGGGGTGGCAATTTTGAACAGGCGGTTGTGGGTGCCGTATTTGTCGTGTTCGCCGCCAGGGCCGGGCGTGATGCCCAAGGTGGCCTCACACCATTGCACGCCCATTTCCAAGTTGGCGGCCAACACCACCAAGTGATCCATCTGTGTTTTCATGCGCACACCTTACCATTGGGGCTTGCGCTTTCAGCGCGTCTTGATGAAATACATCCCCCACATGCCCCCCATACCCCCTGACGGCGAGCGCCTGTCTAAACGCGTCATGCAACTGCGTGGCTGTTCACGCCGCGAAGCCGAGCAATACATCGAGGGCGGTTGGGTCAGGGTGGACGGCGCGGTGGTGGAGGAGCCCCAGCACCGCGTGAGCAGCCAGCAGGTCAGCATTGACCCAGAAGCCAGTTTGCTCAACCTGACGTCGGCCACGTTGATTGTTTGCAAACCCGCCGACTGGCTGGATGGCCGCGAGGACACCCAAGCCTCGGCGCACAAAGCACAAAAATCAGCCCCCAAGAATGCGCTCAGCCTCTTGACCCCCGACCATCACAGCGCGCATGACCACAGCGGGGTGCGCCCGCTCAAACCGCATTTCAGAGGCTTGCAGTTCAGCGTGCCGCTGGAGCAGGGGGCGAGCGGTTTGCTGGTGTTCACCCAAGACTGGCGCACCCAACGCAAGCTGGTGGAAGACATGGGCACCATGGAGCACGAGTTGAGGGTGGATGTGGCCGGTGAGGTCACGCCCGACATGCTGCGCCCGATCGAGCGTGCGCTCAAAGACGAGCGCCAACGCTTGCCGCATGCCAAGATCAGCCTGAGCAGTTCGTCACCTGAGCGCAGCACATTGCGTTTGGCGGTGAAGGGTTCTCATTTGGGGCTGGCCTCCTACCTGTGTGGGTTGGCAGGGCTCGAGATTTTGGGCTTGCGACGCCTGCGTTTGGGGCGCGTGAATTTGGGCGAGTTGGCGCCAGGCACCTGGCGCTACATGGCCAGCGATGAGCGGTTCTGACGGGTTGAAAGGGTTCAAGCCCAGCGAGTCTTGAAACGCGTGAAAGCTCCGTCGCAATCGCGGTCGGCCGAGTCGGCTCAGTTTTTGGAAGCGTCGGTTTTCTCTGAACCCGAGACACGCCGTGCGCCCGTGAAGCGGCGCTCCCAATAGGCTTGGCGCATGTCTTCCACCCGCACTTGCTGGCCAGGCTTGGGCGAGTGGATGAACTTGTTGTCGCCCACATAAATGCCCACATGGCTGAAGGTTTGGCGCATGGTGTTGAAAAACACCAAGTCACCAGGCTCTAAATCTTTTTTGTCAATTTTTTCGGTCACCGCCGCTTGGTCGCGGGCCCGGCGGGGCAACACCAAGCCCACGCTTTGCTCGAACATGGAGCGCACAAAGCCGCTGCAATCAAAGCCTGTGTCGGCCTCGGTGCCACCTCGGCGGTAGGGCACGCCCAAAAAACCCATGGCGTTGACCACCAGTTCAGAGGCTTTGCCGCCGACCGAGTCGCGCAACTGGGCCATCTGGGCCAACACGCCGCGCTCAGCCAGGTAGCGCTCAATGTCATCGGCCGCGTTGTTGCTGGGCGCCGCATGGGCGCTGGCAACACAGCAGAGGACGAGGAGGGCGCGTTTGAACATCCGGCCATTCTAGCCTGCCGAGACTGACCCACTGAGTCAAGACTCAAGGCTAAGTGATTGATTTCATTGGCGTTAATGATTCTCTGCCTGTCTGCACTCTCGGGCCGTCTTGCACATCGCCGATACTTGGCCCTGTTTTCATCCCACGGATATTGCGAATGTTGCTCGACGACCAAGACTCTCAGCTGGTGCTGGTGGACTACCAAGACCGCCTCATGCCCGCCATTCACGATGGCGTCGGCGTGTTGGCCAACGCCATGCGCCTGGCCCAAGCCGCGCATTGGATGGAGGTGCCGACCTGGGGCACTGAGCAAAATCCAGACAAGCTGGGTCAAAACCCTGCCGAGTTGCGCGCACTGTGTCGACGCACCTTGCCCAAGATGAGCTTCAGTGCCTGTGCCGAAGGCTTGATCGAGGTGCTGCGTCCTGCGCCACGCGCCGCCGGTGGCAATGCACGAAGTCTGCCCAAGCACTTGCAAAAGGCCGTGCCCCAAGACCCCAGCCGTCAAAGCATCGTCATCGCGGGTGTGGAGGCCCACGTGTGCTTGCTGCAAACCGCGCTTGAATTGCTGGAGGCTGAATTTGAGGTGTGGGTGGTGACCGACGCCTGTGGCTCGCGCACCGAGCGCAACCGCGATGCCGCGTTTGACCGTTTGGCGGGTGCCGGCGCTGAGCTGGTGACCACCGAGATGGTGCTGTTTGAGTGGCTGCGCAGCGCGGATGCTGATCCGTTCAAAGAAATTCAAGCGCTCATCAAGTAAAGCAGCAGTCGATGCGGGGTCAGAGTCAGCTTGCTGCAAGTCCCGTCTTCTCATAATTATGAATTCAGATCGACGTCATAAGAGGAGACACCCGCATGGTTGCGTACGCAGACTTTCACCGCCGTTCCATTGAGGACCGCGATGCGTTTTGGTCCGAACAGGCCCAGCACATCGACTGGCAAACGCCGCCCCAGCAGATCTGTGACTACAGCAACCCACCGTTTGCCAAGTGGTTTGTGGGCGGAACCACCAACCTGTGCCACAACGCGGTCGACCGTCACCTGAAAGACCGCGCCGACCAGCCTGCGCTGATCTTTGTGTCGACCGAGACCGACCAAGAAAAAACCTACACCTACCGCGACTTGCATGCCGAGGTGCAGCGCATGGCCGCCATTTTGAAAGACCTGGGCGTGGTCAAAGGCGATCGGGTGCTGATTTACATGCCCATGATTGCCGAGGCCGCCTTCGCCATGTTGGCTTGTGTCCGCATCGGGGCCATCCACTCGGTGGTGTTTGGCGGTTTTGCCTCGCACTCGCTGGCCACGCGCATCGAAGACGCGTCGCCCAAAGTCATCATCAGCGCCGATGCGGGTTCGCGCGGGGGCAAAGGCGTGCCTTACAAGCCCTTGCTGGACGAGGCCATCCAGTTGTCGACCCACAAACCCGGCCACGTCATCATGGTGGACCGCCACCTCGCGGCCTTCACCCCGGTGGCCGGGCGCGATGTGGACTACGCCACCGAACGCGCCAAGCACATGGACACCCAAGTGCCTTGCGAGTGGGTGGCGTCCACCCATCCCAGTTACACCCTCTACACCTCGGGCACCACCGGCAAACCCAAAGGTGTGCAACGTGACACCGGGGGCTACACCGTGGCGCTGGCCGCCAGTATTCCGAATATTTACCAGGGTCAACCCGGTGGCACCTTCTTTTGCACCAGCGACATTGGGTGGGTGGTCGGCCACAGCTACATCATCTATGGCCCACTGATTGGTGGCATGGCCACCCTCATGTACGAAGGCTTGCCCATCCGCCCCGATGGCGGCATCTGGTGGAGCTTGGTCGAAAAGTACAAAGTCAACGTCATGTTCA
Source organism: Comamonadaceae bacterium (assembly GCA_947381325.1). GTDB lineage: Bacteria > Pseudomonadota > Gammaproteobacteria > Burkholderiales > Burkholderiaceae_C > Limnohabitans. The sequence continues at coordinate 16,016 of CANCUP010000003.1, read as the reverse complement.
GCGCGCCCACGGCCATTCGCGTGCTCAAAAAGCAAGACCCTGCGCTGCTCACCAAATACGACCTGTCCAGTTTGCAGGCCTTGTTCTTGGCGGGTGAACCCTTGGACGAGCCCACTGCCAAATGGATTTCTGAAGGCTTGAACGGCAAAGCCATCATCGACAACTACTGGCAAACAGAAACCGGCTGGCCTATTCTGACCATCTGCAATGGTGTGGAAAAAGCCCCCAGCAAGTTTGGCTCGCCCGGCAAAGCGGTCTATGGCTACAACGTCAAACTGGTGGATGACCAAACTGGTGAAGAGTTGACGGGCGCCCACCAAAAAGGCGTGCTGACCATCGAAGGTCCGCTGCCCCCAGGCAACCTGCAAACCATTTGGGGGGACGACAAGCGTTTCGTCAGCACCTACTGGAACACCGTGCCCAACAAGCTGGTGTACAGCACCTTCGACTGGGCGGTTCGAGACGAAGACGGTTACTTCTTTATTTTGGGTCGCACCGACGATGTGATCAACGTGGCCGGTCACCGCTTGGGCACCCGTGAGATTGAAGAGAGCATTTCCAGCCACCCCAACATCGCCGAAGTCGCGGTGGTCGGTGTGGCCGACCAGCTCAAAGGCCAGGTGGCCATGGCTTTCGCCATTGCCAAAGACGCCTCGGCTCTGGGCGACCCCGCCGCGCGCTTGAAGCTCGAAGGCGAGGTCATGAAGGTGGTGGATTCGCAACTCGGCGCGGTGGCGCGGCCATCGCGGGTGTTGTTTGTCACCGCCTTGCCCAAAACGCGCAGCGGCAAATTGCTGCGTCGCGCCATTCAGGCGGTGTGTGAAAAACGTGATCCGGGCGACCTGACCACCATCGACGACCCCACGGCCTTGAAGCAAATTCAGGATCAAATCGCCTGACACCAGGCTGAATCTGCCCACCAGGTAAAGACCGCGGACACCCGGCGGATCAATGGCACAATGACGGATGTTTTCAGGCCCTTCCAGCCACTAACGCATCCGCCAACCGGTTCAGCCGTGTCGCGGGAGGTTTTTTTCAACCAGCTAATGTTCCCTGAAGGGGAACGGAGGTCAGCGCAATGAGCGAGACAAACGTCTACCAAGCCTATTCAGGCAACACCTATCTGTTCGGGGGCAATGCTCCGTACGTCGAAGAGATGTACGAGAACTACCTGGCCAACCCCGGCAGCGTCCCAGATTCTTGGCGTGAATACTTCGATGCACTGCAGCACGTGCCTGCCGTGGATGGCAGCAACGCCAAAGACGTGCCCCACATGCCCGTCATCAACGCCTTTGCCGAGCGCGCCAAAGCGGGCGGCACCAAGGTCGTCATGGCCAGCGCCGACGCCGAAATGGGTCGCAAGCGCACCGCCGCGCAGCAACTCATTGCCGCTTACCGCAACGTCGGCCAACGTTGGGCTGACCTCGACCCCTTGAAGCGCACCGAGCGCCCGGCCATTCCAGACCTCGACCCTGCGTTTTACGGCTTCACCGATGCCGACCAAGAAACCGTGTTTGACACCAGCAACACCTTCTTTGGCAAAAACAGCATGTCCTTGCGCGAGTTGCTCAATGCACTGCGCGAAACCTACTGCGGCACCTTGGGCGCCGAGTACATGTACGCCACCGACCAAGCTGAAAAGCGTTGGTGGCAGCAAAAGTTGGAAAGCATCCGCAGCAAGCCCAACTTCAATGCCGACAAGAAAAAGCACATCCTCGACCGCTTGACCGCCGCCGAAGGCCTGGAGCGCTACCTGCACACCAAGTACGTGGGGCAAAAGCGCTTCTCGCTTGAAGGCGGTGAGAGCTTCATCGCCTCGATGGACGAATTGATCCAACTCGCGGGCGCCAAAGGCGTGCAAGAGGTGGTGATTGGCATGGCCCACCGTGGCCGCTTGAACGTGTTGGTCAACACCATGGGCAAATTGCCCGCCGATTTGTTTGCCGAGTTCGACCACACCGCCCCAGAAGAGTTGCCTGCCGGTGACGTGAAATACCACCAAGGTTTCAGCTCGGACGTGAGCACCGCGGGTGGCCCCGTGCACTTGTCGCTGGCCTTCAACCCGTCACACCTGGAAATCGTCAACCCCGTGGTGGAAGGCTCTGTGCGCGCACGCATGGACCGCCGCGACGACCCCCTAGGCAACCAAGTGTTGCCGGTGTTGGTGCACGGCGACGCCGCCTTTGGTGGTCAAGGTGTCAACCAAGAAACCTTTGCGCTGGCGCAAACCCGCGGTTATTCCACGGGCGGCACGGTGCACATCATCATCAACAACCAAATCGGTTTCACCACCTCGGACCCCCGCGACATGCGCTCGAGCGTGTTCTGCACCGACATTGTCAAGATGGTCGAAGCGCCGGTCTTGCACGTCAACTCCGACGATCCAGAAACCGTGGTCTTGGCCACCGAACTGGCGCTGGAATACCGCATGGCGTTCCGCAAAGATGTGGTGGTTGACATCGTGTGTTTCCGCAAATTGGGTCACAACGAGCAAGACACACCGGCGCTGACCCAGCCGCTGATGTACAAAAAAATTGCGGCACACCCCGGTACCCGCAAGTTGTTTGCCGACAAACTGGCCGCCCAAGGTTTGGGCGATGGCCTGGGCGATGACATGGTCAAAACCTACCGCGCCGCTTTGGACGCTGGCAAGAACACCACCGACCCCGTTCTGACCAACTTCAAAACCAAGTTCACCGTCGACTGGGCCCCCTTCTTGGGCAAGAAGTGGACCGACGCGGGCGACACCGCCATCCCCATGGCCGAGTGGAAGCGCTTGGCTGAGCGCATCACCACCATCCCCGAATCCGTCACCCCCCACCAGTTGGTCAAGAAGGTCTACGACGACCGCGCAGCCATGGGCCGTGGCGAGATTCCTGTGGACTGGGGCATGGGCGAGCACATGGCTTTCGCCTCCTTGGTGGCCAGCGGCTACCCAGTGCGTTTGTCAGGCGAAGATTGCGGCCGTGGCACCTTCACCCACCGCCATGCGGTGATTCACGACCAAAAGCGTGAAAAGTGGGACACTGGCACCTATGTGGCCTTGCAAAACGTGGCCGACAAGCAAGCCCCATTTGTGGTGATCGACTCGATCTTGTCTGAAGAAGCGGTGCTTGGCTTTGAATACGGCTACGCCTCCAACGACCCCAACACCTTGGTGATTTGGGAAGCCCAGTTCGGTGACTTTGCCAACGGCGCACAAGTGGTGATCGACCAGTTCATCGCCTCTGGCGAAGTCAAGTGGGGCCGTGTCAATGGCCTGACCTTGATGCTGCCGCACGGCTACGAAGGCCAGGGCCCAGAGCACAGCTCGGCACGCCTAGAGCGCTTCATGCAATTGGCCGCCGACACCAACATGCAGATCGTGCAGCCCACCACGGCCAGCCAGATCTTCCACGTGTTGCGTCGACAAATGGTCCGTGCCCTGCGCAAACCTTTGATCATCTTCACACCGAAGTCGCTGCTGCGCAACAAAGACGCCACTTCCCCTGTGTCGGAATTCACCAAGGGCAGCTTCCAGACCGTGATCCCTGAGAACAAAGCGCTCAAGGCTGACAAGGTCAAGCGCGTGTTGGCTTGTTCGGGCAAGGTGTACTACGACTTGGTGAAAAAGCGCGAAGAGCTGGGTGCTGACGACGTCGCGATTTTGCGCGTGGAACAGCTCTACCCCTTCCCCCACAAAGCCTTTGCAGCCGAACTCAAAAAGTACCCCAACCTCACTGAATTGGTGTGGACACAAGACGAACCACAAAACCAAGGTGCTTGGTTCTTTGTGCAGCACTACATCCACGAAAACATGAGCGCAGGGCAAAAACTGGGCTACTCGGGTCGCGCCGCTTCGGCGTCGCCTGCCGTGGGTTACTCACACCTGCACCAAGAGCAACAAAAAGCGCTGGTCGAAGGCGCATTTGGCAAGCTCAAAGGCTTTGTGTTGACCAAGTAACTCTTGTCCAAGAACAACGAAATAAATACAGAAAGAATTCATATGGCTATCGTAGAAGTCAAAGTTCCTCAGTTGTCCGAGTCCGTGGCCGAGGCCACCATGCTGCAGTGGAAAAAGAAAGTCGGTGACACGGTTGCGGCAGACGAAATCCTGATCGACATTGAAACCGACAAAGTGGTGCTCGAAGTGCCTGCGCCTGCCGCAGGTGTGTTGTCTGAAATCTTGGTGGCCGACGGCGGCACGGTGGCTGCTGAGCAGCTCATTGCCCGCATCGACACCGATGGCAAAGTGGCCGCCGCGGCGCCCGCAGCGGCGCCTGCCGCCGCGCCAACTGCGCCAGCGCCTGTGGCCGCCGCCGCTGCAGCGTCCAGCAGCAAAGCCGGTGTCGCCATGCCTGCCGCTGCCAAGTTGATGGCCGACAACCACTTGGCTGCCGGCTCGGTGTCTGGCACCGGCAAAGACGGTCGCGTCACCAAAGGCGATGTGTTGGCCGCCGTGGCTGCACCCAGTGTCATTCCCACGGGCGCACCCACCAAGGCATTGCCACAAGTGGCGGCACCTGCTGCTGTGAACTTGGGCGACCGTCCTGAGCAGCGTGTGCCCATGACACGTCTGCGTGCACGCGTGGCCGAGCGTTTGTTGCAATCGCAGTCGACCAACGCCATCTTGACCACCTTCAACGAAATCAACATGGCCCCGGTCATGGAGATGCGCAAGCGCATGCAAGAGCGCTTCGAAAAAGAGCACGGCGTCAAGCTCGGCTTCATGAGCTTCTTCGTCAAAGCTGCGGTGCATGCCTTGAAGAAATTCCCCGTGTTGAACGCTTCGGTCGATGGCAACGACATCGTCTACCACGGCTACTTTGACATCGGCATTGCCGTGGGTTCGCCCCGTGGTTTGGTGGTGCCAATCTTGCGCAACGCCGACCAAATGAGCTTTGCCGACATCGAGAAAAAGATCGCTGAATTTGGTGCCAAAGCCAAAGACGGCAAGCTGGGCATGGAAGAAATGACCGGCGGCACCTTCTCCATCAGCAACGGTGGCACCTTCGGCTCGATGATGTCGACCCCCATCATCAACCCACCCCAGTCGGCCATTTTGGGCGTGCACGCCACCAAAGACCGCGCCATGGTGGAAAACGGGCAAGTCGTGGTTCGCCCCATGAACTACTTCGCCATGTCGTACGACCACCGCATCATCGACGGTCGCGAAGCCGTGTTGGGCTTGGTGGCGATGAAAGAAGCGCTGGAAGACCCAGCCCGTCTGTTGTTTGATATCTAACCAACCCCGTTTGCGGCGCACTGCGAGTCGCCGCATCCCCCCATCAGGGGGCCAACCCAGCGGCCTGGCCAAGCCAGTTCCGCGGGTTGTTTGAAACATCAAAGGACGCATATGAGTAATCAATTTGACGTGGTCGTCATCGGTGCTGGCCCCGGTGGCTACATCGCTGCCATTCGTGCCGCCCAACTCGGCTTTCAAGTGGCGTGCATCGACGAGTGGCAAAACGCAGCCGGTGGCCCAGCTCCCGGCGGCACCTGCACCAACGTGGGCTGCATTCCCTCCAAAGCCTTGCTGCAATCGAGCGAGCACTTTGACCATGCCAACCACCATTTTGAAGAGCACGGCATCAGCGCCACTGGCGTGAAGATAGACGTGGTCAAGATGCTGGCCCGCAAGGACAATGTCGTGAAGCAAAACAACGACGGCATCTTGTACTTGTTCAAAAAGAACAAGGTCAGCTTCTTCCACGGTCGTGGCAGCTTTGCAGCCAAGGCCGAAGGCGGCTACGAGATCAAAGTGGCCGGCAAGACCGAAGCGACCATCACGGGCAAACACATCGTCATCGCCACGGGTTCGAGCGCACGCGCCTTGCCTGGTGTGCCGTTTGACGAGGTGAATGTGCTCTCCAACGACGGCGCTTTGCGCATCGGTGCGGTCCCCAAGAAATTGGCCTTGATTGGCTCGGGTGTGATCGGTTTGGAGATGGGGTCGGTGTGGCGCCGTCTGGGTGCTGACGTCACCATCCTCGAAGGTTTGCCAACCTTCTTGGGCGCTGTGGACGAACAAATCGCCAAAGAAGCCAAAAAAGCCTTTGACAAGCAAGGCTTGAAGATTGAGCTCGGTGTGAAAGTGGGCGAGATCAACCACGGCAAAAAAGGCGTCTCGGTGGCCTACACCAATGCCAAAGGCGAAGCCGTGACGCTGGATGCCGACAAGCTGATTGTCTCCATCGGACGTGTGCCCAACACCACGGGTTTGAACGGTGAAGCCGTGGGCCTTCAACTGGACGAGCGCGGCGCGATTGTGGTCGATGGCGACTGCAAAACCAACTTGCCCGGCGTCTGGGCGGTGGGTGATGTGGTGCGTGGCCCCATGTTGGCCCACAAAGCCGAGGAAGAGGGCGTGGCTGTGGCTGAGCGCATTGCCGGTCAACACGGCCATGTCAACTTCAACACCATTCCTTGGGTCATCTACACCAGCCCTGAGATTGCATGGGTCGGTCGCACCGAGCAGCAACTCAAGGCCGACGGCGTGGCCTACAAGGCGGGCACTTTCCCGTTCCTGGCCAATGGCCGCGCCCGCGCGTTGGGCGACACCACCGGCATGGTCAAGTTCTTGGCCGATGCCACAACCGACGAAATCTTGGGTGTGCACATGGTGGGTCCACAGGTGTCAGAGTTGATCTCGGAGGCTGTGGTGGCGATGGAGTTCAAGGCCTCGGCCGAAGACATTGCGCGCATTTGCCATGCCCACCCATCGTTGAGCGAAGCCACCAAAGAAGCGGCCTTGGCCGTGGACAAGCGCACGCTGAACTTCTAAGCCGCATCGGCTCACGTTCAGTTGCGGAACCCGCCAGATATGGCGGGTTTTTTTGATTTAAAAATCCAAGTCAATCACCCCTCTAACTCGCCCAGCGCAGCGTCCAAGGCACAATACCCCTTGCTATGTCAGTGCATGAAAATTACCAACGAGAACTCCAAGCCCGCGGCTTTCAAAGCGATCCTGCACAACTGCGTGCCATCGACGCGCTGGAGCGTTGCGCCAGTGAATGGGCTGCCTACAAAACCAAACGATCCAGTACGCTGAAAAAGCTGGTCAACCACCCGACGATTCCTCGCGGCGTGTACATGTACGGCGGCGTGGGGCGTGGCAAGAGCTTTTTGATGGATTGTTTCTTTGATGCGGTACCCATCCAGCGCAAAACGCGTCTGCATTTTCACGAGTTCATGCGCGAAGTGCACCGCGAACTGCGTGACTTACAAGGCACGCCCAATCCCTTGCAGGTGCTGGGGCAAAAAATGTCCAAGCGCTACAAGCTGATCTGTTTTGACGAGTTCCATGTGGCCGAGATCACCGACGCGATGATCTTGCACCGCTTGCTCAGCGCCTTATTTGAAAACGGTGTGGGCTTTGTGACCACCTCCAACTTCAAACCCGATGACTTGTACCCGGGAGGCATGCACCGTGACCGCATCTTGCCCGCGATCGACTTGCTCAATGCCAACTTGGATGTGGTCAACGTCGACAACGGCACCGATTACCGCCGCCGTGTGCTGGAGCAAGTCGACCTCTACCATACACCGCTGAGCGCTGAGGCCGATGCCGCCATGCGCGACACCTTCAACCGTTTGGCTGAATGCCCGGATGAAGACCCCGTGCTGCACATCGAGGCGCGCGAGATCATGGCACGTCGGCGTGCCGGCGGTGTGGTGTGGTTTGATTTCAAAGCCCTGTGTGGCGGGCCACGGTCGCAAAACGATTACTTGGAAATAGCCACGCAATTCCACACCGTCATGCTCAGCGATGTGCCCTTTATGCCGGTGAACAAGGCGTCGGAAGCTCGGCGTTTCACCTGGCTGGTGGACGTGTTGTACGACCGCCGCGTCAAGCTGATCATGTCTGCCGCTGTGGCCCCTGAGCAACTCTATACCGAAGGACCCTTGGTGCATGAGTTTCCGCGTACCGTGTCTCGTTTGAACGAGATGCAATCGGCCGAGTTTTTGGCCCTAGACCGTCGCACCGTCGACACCGCCCTGACATGACCCACAGGCTCTTTGGTTTGCTGCTCAGTGGCTGGGTGTTGGCGGTACAAGCCCAATGGCCCAGCGCGCAAGAGCGTCAGGCCGAAGGCGCGCGCCTTGACGCACGGCGCCAGGCGCTGGAAGACGCCTACAACCAAGACATGCGCCTGTGTTTCCAGCAGTTCAATGTCACGGGTTGCCGCTTAGAGGCCCGTGATCGGCGAATCGAAGCCAACACACAGTTGCGCAAAGACGAGTTGGCGCACAAAGACCTTGAGCGCCAAATCAACACCGAGCAAGCCCAACAGCGCATGGCCGAGAGAGCGTCAGAGCAGCAGCAGCGGCAACAAGACCGCGAACAAGCGGTGCAAGAGGCCAAAGAACGTGAGCAGCGTCATGCCGAGAAACTGGTGGAACACGAGGCCAAAGGTGGCAAGCGCGAAGAGTTTGAACAAAAGCAACGTGAGGCGCAAGCGCGGCGTGACAGCCTGGAGCAAAAGCGCCGAGAGCGCGCCAAGCCACCCGCTGCAGCCTTGCCTGCGCCCGGGGCTTCGCGATGACGTTTGAAAACCTGCGTTCGCCAGACCGCCAACTCATCGAGTTGCGCATGGAACATGCGGACCTCAACGCCAGCATTGACCGCCTGGGCCAGGTGGTGCCGCACGACGAGCTGTTGTTGCGTCGTCTGAAAAAACGCCGTCTGGCCTTGCGCGATCAGATTCAGCAGATTGAACGCGACCTCGCGCCCAAAGAGCCGGCCTGATGGACAACCCTTTGCGCGACATGGTGCAAGAGGCGTTTGCGCCTTTGGGTGTGTTGGCACGTGCCACCGACCAGTTTCAACCTCGCCCAGGGCAAACAGATATGGCCTTGGCGGTGGCCGATGTGGTGGCGCACGGCGGCAGCTTGGTGGTCGAGGCGGGCACGGGGGTGGGCAAAACTTTTGCGTATTTGGTGCCCGCCTTGCTCAGCGGCGAACGGGTGCTGCTGTCGACCGCCACCAAGGCCTTGCAAGACCAATTGTTTGCGCGTGATTTGCCGCGTTTGGTGCAGGCCTTGAATTTGCCGGTGCGCTTGGCCTTGCTCAAAGGGCGCAGCAGCTATTTGTGCACACACCGCTTGGAGATGGCGCGCCAGAGCAGCAGCTTGCCGGACCGCACGGCAGTGCATCTGTTGGCCAAGGTCGAGACCTGGTCGCATGCCACAACCACCGGTGACTTGGCCGAGTTGCCAGGGTTGGACGAGCGCTCACCGCTGATTCCATGGATCACCTCCAGCCGTGACAATTGTTTGGGCTCTCAGTGTCCCAAGTTCAAGGGCTGTCATGTCAATGCGGCACGCCGTGAGGCATTGGGGGCTGACGTGGTGGTCATCAACCACCATTTGTTTTTTGCCGACATGGCGGTGCGTGAAACAGGCATGGCGGAGTTGCTGCCCACCGTGCGCGTGGTGATATTTGACGAAGCGCATCAGCTCAATGAAACCGGGGTTCAGTTTTTAGGTCATCAGTTAGGCACGGCGCAGCTGCTGGACTTGACGCGTGACATGCTGGCCACGGGCTTGCAGCTGGCACGCGGTTTGGCCGATTGGCAAGGCGTGTCGTCCTTGCTGGAGCGCGCCACACGCGAACTGCGCTTGGTGGCTGGCAAACGCCCGGGTGCACTCACCTTGCGTTGGACGGGCGACGCCCCAGAGGGCATTCACCCGGAGGCCTGGAGTCTGGCGCTGCAAGACCTCGGCGCGGCCTGTGTGCAGGCCTTGCGTGCCCTGGAAACCGTGAGTGAACTGGCCCCCGACTTTGTGCGCATGTTCGAGCGTGTGGCCGACATTGCGCAACAAGTCGATGCTTTTTTGAAACCCTGCGCAGCCGAAGCGGTGCGTTGGCTGGATGTGACGGCATCGCAGCTGCGATTGATGGAAGCGCCGTTGGACATTGCGCAAAGTGTGCGAGACAAATTGCTGTCCGCCAAACCCCAAGACAGTGGCAACCCGGGGGTGCGCTTGGACGATCGCCCGCGTGCCTGGGTCTTCACCTCGGCCACCTTGGGCGACGACGACGGGCTGACCTGGTTCACCGAACCGTGTGGTCTGGAGTCGGCCAAGGTGCTGCGAGTCAGCAGCCCCTTTGATTACCCCAATCAGGCCAGCCTGTATGTGCCACGCCATGTGGTGCGGCCCAACGACCCGGCCCACAGCACCCAAGTGGCCCAACTCGCCAGCGATTCGGTGCGTCGCTTGGGCGGACGCACCTTGGTGTTGACCACCACCTTGCGAGCCTTGCGCGCCATTGGCGAGTTGATGAAGCAGCACCTCGATGGCAGCGGCATTGAGGTGTTGGTGCAAGGCGAGTGGCCCAAGCGCCATTTGATGCAGCGCTTTCGCGAAGGTGCACAGGCCGGGGAGGGCGCTTGTGTGTTGGTCGCCTCGGCCACGTTTTGGGAAGGCTTTGACGTGCCAGGAGAGGCCTTGCAATTGGTGGTGATCGACAAGTTGCCATTTCCACCCCCTAATGATCCCTTGGTCGAGGCACGCAGCAAACGACTGGAATCCCAAGGCCGCAGCCCATTCAATGATTATTTTGTCCCTGAGGCTGTGGTGGCCTTGAAGCAAGGTGCAGGCCGCTTGATACGCCGAGAAACCGATCAAGGCCTGTTGGTCTTGTGCGACAACCGCTTGGTCACCACAGGCTATGGCAAACGGTTGCTGGCAGCTTTGCCTGCCATGCGCCGATTGGAAAACGACGAGGAATTGTTTCAGGCCCTCGAGGCGCTCCAACAAGCTGCGATCACCACAGCTTCCACCAAGGTTTTTTAGCCGCTGCCGCACGCTCAGGGTGCAACAAGACACTGTCTGGGTAGGTGTTCTCAAGCACCCGCCGTGTGTCATCGCGCAATTGTTCTAGCCCTAGACGGTCATACGATTGCACCATGATGAACAAGGCCTCTTCCACAGCTGGCACATCACGGTACTCATTGACGGTGATCTGCGCACGGTTCACCGCGGCAACATAGGCGCCTCGGTTGAAGTAGTGCCGGGCCACGTACACATTGGAGCGGGCCAATGAGTTTTTGATGTAGGCCATGCGCAAGCGAGCGTCAGGGCTGTACTTCGAATCTGGAAATCTCAGGGTCAGTTCGCGGAATGCTTCAAATGAGTCCTTGGCTTGCTTGGGATCACGCTCGGCCAAATCTTGGTTGGCCAGTGAGGAAAACAGCCCCAAGTTGTCGTTGAAGTTGACGATGCCTTTCAAATAGATCGCATAGTCCAAAGCAGGGCTGGCTGGGTTGAGCTTGATGAAACGATCCAAAGTGGCCACGGCTTGGACAGGCTCATTGGTCTTGTACTGAGCCCATGCCTTGTCGATTTGTGCTTGCTGAGCCAGCACCGTGCCGGCTGCGCGCCCTTCGAGCTTTTCAAAGTAACCGATCGCTTTGTCATAGGCGCCGGCGGTCATTTCATCTTTGGCTTCGGCGTAGAGTTTGTCGACAGTCCAATTCGCGGTGACATCTTTTTCTGAAGCACATCCTGACAAAAGAATCGCGCCAACCAAGCCGAAGGCCACCCACACCACCGATAATTTGAGTCGTAACACCACAGGCTACTTTCTTGAAGCAAAGACAACCCATTCTATCGGCTCAACCAACGCACCCAGCACCCACCGAGGAGGATGCTTTGCTGGACGACACAGTCGATGTGGTGGAGGGGCCCGAGGTGGAATGGCGTGAACTCGACATTCCCACCACCCTGCACGGCGAACGCTTGGACCGTGCCTTGGCCATCTTGCTGCCCGAGTTCTCACGAAGTTTTTCTCAACAACTCTTGAGCGATGGCTGCGTCACCAGCTTGCTGCCCCAAGCCCGTGTGATGCACAAAGCTTCGGCCCGCGTGCGCATGGGCGAGCGCTACCACGTGGCCCTCAGGCCCACGCCGCAAAGTCAAGCCTTCAAGCCTGAAGCCATGGATTTGGACGTGGTTTACCAAGACGATGACCTGCGCATCATTCACAAACCGGCTGGTTTGGTGGTGCATCCGGCACCTGGCAACTGGAGCGGCACATTGCTCAACGGTTTGTTGGCATTGGACCCACACGCTGTCATGCTCCCGCGCGCGGGGATCGTGCACCGATTGGACAAAGACACCAGCGGCTTGATGGTGGTGGCACGCAGCCGCCGTTGCATGGATGCGTTGGTGGCGATGATCGGTGCGCGTGAGGTTCACCGCGAATACCTGGCCATTGCTTACCGCCAATGGAACGGTGCCAAACGCCGGGAGGTCGAGGCCGCGGTGGGACGCGATACGCGCAACCGTCTGCGCATGGCGGTGGTCGACTTGACGCGCCAAAGCGGCAAAGAGGCCCACACCACCTTCGACTGCCTCGACACGCAAGAAGAAGCCTGCCTGGTGCAATGCACCTTACACAGCGGTCGTACCCACCAAATTCGGGTCCACATGGCACACATTGGCCATCCGCTCTTGGGTGACGCTTTGTATGCGGGGCCCATGGGCTTAGGGATTACGCGCCAGGCGCTGCACGCTTTTCGTTTGCGCTTTGCCCATCCCATCACCGCCCAACCCTTGGCGTTTGAGTCACCACTGCCCAGTGACATGGCGAGTCTCTTGACCCATATGGGGCTCCAACGCCCTGCCTGACCACGGTTCAGGCGCTGCAAGTACAATCGCGGCGCACGCTTGTGAAAGCGGTGGGCCCTTTGGCTCTGACTTGCGATGACTCCCAGCCCAGGTGCCAAGTGCCTGCTGCATTGCCCTCACTGCCCCGAGATAGATTTTCGGGGCCCTCCTTCAATACCGATTTCGGAAAAAGCAGACGATGAATACCGTCGACGCCAAGCGTGTCCTTGAGACCGCACTGATCTGTTCTCACCAGCCCTTGCCTGTGCGTGAAATGCGCGTTTTGTTTCAAGATGCCTTGGGTGCAGACACGATCAAAACCCTGCTCGAAGACTTGCAACAAGACTGGATGCAACGGGGCGTCGAGTTGGTCGAAGTCGCCACCGGTTGGCGCTTTCAAAGTCGCCCCGACATGCGCGAGTACCTCGACCGCCTGAACCCCGAAAAACCACCCAAATACAGCCGAGCGGCCATGGAAACCCTGGCCATCATTGCGTACCGCCAGCCGGTGACGCGTGGCGACATGGAAGACATTCGTGGCGTGACCATCAACTCCTTGGTGCTCAAGCAACTTGAGGACCGTGGGTGGGTGGAAGTCATTGGCCACCGCGAAACCGTGGGGCGTCCGTCCTTGTATGCCACCACACGGCAGTTTTTGGATGACCTGGGGCTGGCTTCACTCGATCAGCTGCCGACTTACGACACCACGCAGGCGCAAACCAATGCCTTTGCACGTTTGAGTGACGAAGCGCCCGACTCGCAAATGCTCATGGCGCTTGAAGATGCGGTGCATGCCCAAAACAACCCCGCGATGCTGGAAGCGCCGCTCTTGCTTGACGCTGCGCTAGAGCAGCTCGATGCCAGCCAGACCCAGGCCTTGCCTGATGACGCCCCGCCAAGCGCCGACCCCAGCGAACCCATCCACCCTGTTGAACCTGCCTCAGACGGCGAAGAAGAACCCCATGCACCCTGAAATCCACGACGACGGGGCCACGCTGCCCCACGAGCCGGTGATCGAGTTCGCCGACGTCGTGTCGGGCGAATTTGACGTCGAAGCCACGCGCGAAGACGACCTGCCCAGCAAACGCGTGCTGCTGCCCCAACCCGAGTCGCCCAAGCTGCACAAGGTGTTGGCGCAGTCGGGCATGGGTTCGCGCATTGAGATGGAAAAGCTGATTGCCGATGGGCATGTTTTTGTGAACAACGAGCCCGCCCACGTGGGCCAGCGGGTTCAGTTTGGCGACCAAATCAAGGTCAATGGCAAACAACTCAAAGTGCGCATTGCGCCGCCACCGCCGCGCGTGATTGCGTACCACAAGCCTGCGGGCGAAGTGGTGACCCACGACGACCCGCAAAACCGTCCCACCGTGTTTCGCCGTTTGCCGCGCCTGTACCAGGGCAAGTGGCAGTCGGTCGGCCGCTTGGACTTGAACACCGAGGGTTTGCTGTTGTTCACCAGCTCGGGCGAGTTGGCCAACCAATTGATGCACCCGCGTTTTGGTTTGCAACGCGAATACGCGGTGCGTTCGCTGGGCAAACTCAGCATGGAGCAAAAACAACAGCTCATCGACGGCATTCAGCTGGACGACGGTCCCGCGCAGTTTGGTTCGATCGAAGAGGGCGGTGGCGAAGGCTCCAACTGCTGGTACCGCGTGACCATCTCCGAAGGTCGTAACCGCGAGGTGCGCCGCATGTTCGAAGCGGTGGGCCACGCGGTCAGCCGTTTGATTCGCATCCGCTATGGCGCCATGGTGTTGCCACGTGGTTTGAAGCGTGGGGCTTTCGTTGAGTTGGGGGAGCGCGACATCCGCGCCCTGATGGAAGCCGCCGGTGCCCAGGCACCGCTAGAAAGCGGACCCGCCCACAACCACCGCACCGAGCGCGCCAGCAGTCGCCGTCGTGGCAACAGCGTGGGGCCGCGTCCCTCTTACCCGCGTGCGCCCGAAGAGCGCAACACCGGGCCCGAGCGCTTGGTGCGCACCGAGCGCAGACGTGGTGGCAAAACCCCACAAGTGCCTGTGCGCGACGCCCAGCCTGATCCGATGAAAACCTCGGTGGGCTACATCGGCGCTGACAGTTTTGACATCGAACGGCAACGTAAAAAAGCCGGTCAACGGGCCTTCAAGGCGGGCTTGGTCCGGGGTGGCAAACCCGCCACCGGGCCGCGTCCACCGTCAGGCCCCAAACGCGGCAGCCGAGGCCCACGCTGAATACCTGCTGACTCTAAGGGAAACCCCTTGACGCCCGCTGAGAGCGGTTAAAATATCCGGCTTAGCAATTGACGAACCAAAGTTTCTAAAACAACTCCATAGGAAAAAAGAAAATGACCATCGAACGCACCCTCTCCATCATCAAGCCTGACGCTGTGGCTAAAAATGTCATCGGACAAATCTACGCCCGTTTCGAAGCTGCTGGCTTGAAAGTGATCGCTGCACGCATGGCCCATCTGTCACGCGGCGAAGCCGAAGCTTTCTATGCGGTGCACAAAGAGCGTCCTTTCTTCAAAGACTTGGTGGATTTCATGATCTCTGGCCCCGTCATGATCCAAGTGTTGCAAGGTGAAAACGCGATCTTGAAAAACCGTGACCTGATGGGCGCAACCGATCCCAAGAAAGCCGCTGCGGGCACCATCCGTGCTGACTTCGCCGACAGCATCGACGCCAACGCGGTACACGGCTCTGACGCCCCTGAAACTGCCGCAGTTGAAATCGCTTTCTTCTTCGCTGGCATGAACGTTTACGGTCACTGAAAGCTACCGAGGGGCCTGCAACACCGCAGCCTCCTCATTGCGCACCATGACGGCCAACCTGCTTGACTTTGATCTCGACGGTTTGGCCGTTTTTTGTGAGCGCCTGGGTGAGAAGCGCTTCCGTGCCACCCAGCTGTTTCGCTGGATCCACCAAAAGGGCGCGCAAGATTTTGACCAGATGAGCGATCTGGCCAAGTCCTTGCGTGAAAAGCTCAAAACCTGTGCCCAGGTTCAGCCCCTGACCCCCATGTCGCAACACGACTCTGCTGACGGCACCATCAAGTGGCTGTTCGACGTGGGAGACGGCAACGCCGTTGAAACCGTGTTCATTCCCGAAGACGACCGTGGTACCTTGTGTGTCTCATCGCAAGCCGGTTGTGCGGTGGGCTGTCGTTTTTGCTCGACCGGTCACCAAGGCTTCAGCCGCAATTTGACGGCGGGCGAAATCATCGCGCAGCTGTGGTTTGCTGAGCATTTCCTGCGCAAAAAATTCAACACCACCGAGCGCGTGATCTCTAACGTGGTGATGATGGGCATGGGCGAACCGCTGCAAAACTACAGCGCCTTGGTGCCCGCTTTGCGCGCGATGTTGGATGACCACGGCTATGGCCTGTCACGCCGTCGTGTGACGGTGTCGACCTCGGGCGTCGTGCCCATGATGGACCGTTTGGGA
>CANCUP010000002.1 GCA_947381325.1 Comamonadaceae bacterium | reverse complement strand
GAGCAGTTTTTCGCCAGCGCTGGCGTTAGGGGAGATTTCTTTGAATTCAGCCATGGTGTGTCCTATCAGGCTTTCTTGTCTTCACCGATCAACAACTTGGTGTCGGACAGGTACATGTGTGGTGGCACTTCGAGGTTGTCTGGCGCGGGCTTGTTCTTGAACACGCGGCCTGCCATGTCGAACGTTGAACCGTGACAGGGGCACAAAAAACCACCTTGCCAATCGTCAGGCAAGGAAGGTTGTGCGCCCAACGTGAATTTGTCTGAGGGCGAGCAACCCAAGTGCGTGCAAATGCCCACACCCACAAAAATTTCGGGCTTGATGGAGCGGGCTTGATTGCGCGCGTAAACGGGGGTGAATTCAGCAGGCTTGCGCTCCGATTTGGGGTCGGCCAACAGAGATTCGGTTTTGCTCAGACTTTCCAATTGTTCAGGGGTCCGCTTGACGATCCAAACCGGTTTGCCACGCCATTCAACTGTCATTTTTTCACCAGGCTTGAGTGCCGAGATGTCGACCTCAACCGCAGCGCCGGCAGCTTTGGCCTTTTCTGAGGGTTGAAACGTGCTGATGAACGGGACGGCCACCGCTGCGCCGCCGACTGCACCTGCGCAAGTGGAGGCAATCAGCCACGTGCGTTTACGGGTGTCTACTGGGGTGTCACTCATGAAATTCCTCAAACAATTGTCACTGGTTGGGTTAACCGCCTATTGTAGCTGACGGCTCTGCCATCGAGCCAAGCCCCGCAGTCAGATCAGCCTATCCGCGCCCAAGCGGCGCGCCATGGCCAAGGCCTCCAACAAACTGGCAGGGTCAGCCAGCCCCTTGCCAGCCAAATCAAACGCAGTCCCATGGTCTGGACTGGTCCGAATCAGAGGCAAACCCAAGGTGACATTGACGCCCTGCTCAACCCCCAAGTATTTGACCGGAATCAGCCCTTGGTCGTGGTACATGGCAATCACCACATCAAACTCACCCGGCTGATCGCCTTTGACACGGGCCCGCATGAAAATGGTGTCAGGAGCCAAGGGGCCGCTGACATGCAGACCCTCAGCGCGCGCTTGCTCTAGGGCGGGCACGATGATGTCCAACTCCTCTCGCCCCAACAGGCCACCCTCGCCTGCATGGGGATTCAAGCCTGCAACCCCCATGTGCGGCACACGCCCCGTGGCAGCCAATTCAGCCGCATGTGTGATGCGCAGGGTTTGCAAAATATTCTCAACGGTCACCGCCTCAATGGCCTGTCTCAGTGGCACATGAATGCTGACCAGCACCGTGCGCAATTCGCGATTGGCCAGCATCATGCGCACAGGCATGTCCTCCACAGACACCCCGACATGGGCTGCAGCGCAGGCTTGCAGCATTTCGGTGTGCCCGGGAAAAGGCACGCCCGCCGCAAACAAGGCTTCCTTGTGCAAAGGAGCCGTCACCAAGGCGCTCACCTCACCCCGCAAAGCGGCTTGCGCGGCCCACACCACCGCATCAGCCGCTAGGCGTCCCGCCACTGCATTGACACATCCCCATGCAGGCAACTGCGTCACACCCAAGGGATGCCCGACTTGCAACACCGGCAAGGTCAGCGCCGGCAAAACTGGGGGCAAGTCTGACAACTGCGACAGCACCAGCAAGCGGATGCGTTTCGCATTGGGCTTGGCGACGGCCAGCACGTCGACAGCGCGCTGCATCACAGCCACATCGCCCACGACCACACAGCCTTGGACTTTGTCGGGCGTGTCGCGAAACGCCATGGCAATGATCTCTGGACCAATGCCCGATGCGTCCCCTAACGTGATGGCCACAGGCTTGAACACATGCGCCATGGTCAGGCCGGGTTGTCGATGTCAATGAACTGGTGCGTCAGCCCCAACTGCGCGGCCACATGCGCGGCCACCGCTGGCGCACCGAACCGCTCGGTGGCATGGTGACCACAGGCCAAAAAAGCCACGCCTGTCTCACGCGCCAAATGGGCTTGGGGCTCAGAAATTTCGCCCGTGATGAAGGCATCAGCACCCGCAGCAATGGCCGCTTCAAAAAAACCTTGGGCACCACCGGTGCACCAAGCAATCCGTCGGATAGGCCGTCCCGCACCCGGCACGACCACCGGCGTGCGTTGCAACACCTGCGCCAAGGTGTGCGCCAAATCATTGACCGAGGCAAATCCCTGTCCATCCACACATTCACCCAGCAAGCCCAGGTCTTGATCACCAAAGCTGCCCGCCACCTTCAAACCCAAGCGTTGTCCCAGTTGTGCGTTATTGCCCAACTCGGGGTGCGCATCCAGGGGTAAGTGATAGGCCAGCAAATTGATGTCATGCGCCAGCAACAAGGCCAATCGCTGCTTCATCCATCCCGTCACAGCGCCATCTTGACCGCGCCAAAACAAGCCGTGATGGACAAATATCGCATCCGCCTTGGCGTCAATGGCAACCTCAATCAAAGCACGGCTGGCTGTCACCCCTGACACGATATGCCCAACGTGTTCCTTGCCCTCAACCTGCAAGCCGTTGGGGCCATAGTCTTTGAAGCGCGCAGGCTGCAACAAAGCGTTGCAAGTGGAAACCAACGCATGACGCGAAACATTCACTGGCTCAGTCACCGTTGCACCGCCTTGGTTTTGGGGCGCTGGGTGGGCGTCACCTCCAAGG
Source organism: Comamonadaceae bacterium (assembly GCA_947381325.1). Taxonomy (GTDB): domain Bacteria; phylum Pseudomonadota; class Gammaproteobacteria; order Burkholderiales; family Burkholderiaceae_C; genus Limnohabitans. The sequence goes on along the minus strand of CANCUP010000002.1, from coordinate 63,728 downwards.
TCAAGGCTTGATTGCGACGCATCACATCGATCTTGGCGGAGACACCCGGCGTCAAGGCTGCAATGCGCGTCAGCAACTCGCCCACATGACGCACGGGCTCACCCGCCACCCGCACCAGCACATCGCCTGGACGTAGTCCTGCTTTGGCCGCTGGCGCGTTTTGCAGAACGCCTGTGATGATCACGCCTTCCACGTCTTTCAAGCCAAAAGTCTCGGCCAATTCAGGGGTCAATTCGTTGGGCTCCACACCCACCCAACCCCGGGTGACTTGTCCGTCACGCACGATGCCCTCTAAGACTTGCCGTGCGGTTGAGACAGGAATGGCAAAGCCGATGCCCATGTTGCCGCCCGAGCGCGAATAGATCGCTGTGTTGATGCCCAGCAAACTGCCATTCACATCGACCAGCGCACCACCGGAATTGCCCGGGTTGATGGCGGCATCTGTCTGAATGAAATTTTCAAATGTGTTGATGCCCAGTTGATTGCGTCCCAAGGCCGACACAATGCCACTGGTCACGGTTTGACCCACCCCGAATGGATTGCCAATCGCCAAGACCTTGTCCCCCACTTGCGCTGCATCAGAGTTGCCCAGCGTGATCACCGGCAGGCGGTCGAGCTCAATGCGCAAGATGGCCAAATCGGTCTCCGGGTCCGTGCCAATCACCGTCGCACGCGCGCGTCGGCTGTCACTGAGGGTGACCTCAATCTCATCCGCGCCCTCAATCACATGGTTGTTGGTCAGGATATAGCCCTCTGGGCTCACAATCACGCCGCTGCCCAATCCAGCCTGGGGCGCATCGTCATCTCGGTCACCGTAGAAAAAGCGAAACCACGGATCATTGGAGGGTGAGTTTTTGGCGGCCGCCTGCGTCGTGGCAATGCTCACCACCGCAGGCGCTGCCCGCTTGGCGGCAGGACTCAAGCTGCCAGGCATCACCGCACCAGGTGGCATGGGCGCAGCCTCTTGCAAGCTCACACCCGCGATGCGCGGCATGCGGCTTACCCATTCCGGCTTGAGGGTGGCCACCACAAACCAAATTGCCACCAACACAGTGACCCATTGAGAAAAAAGCAACCAATGACGTTTCATGGGGCTTTGACGACGTTTTTACTCAGCGTCAGGGGCTTGGGTATGTTTGATGAACACCTGAGCAGCCCAGATGCCAATTTCGTACAACACACACATGGGGATTGCCAACGCCAACTGCGACACCACATCAGGCGGTGTGACGATGGCCGCAATGATGAAGGCCAGCACGATGAAATAAGAGCGAAAGCCCTTGAGCTTTTCAATGCTCACCACCTTCATACGGGCCAACACGATCACCACAATCGGCACCTCAAAGGCCAAGCCAAAGGCGATGAACATGGTCAACACAAAACTCAAGTAGGCCTCAATGTCAGGTGCCGCCGTGATGCTCTTGGGCGCGAAACTTTGGATGAACTTGAAGACCTGACCGAACACAAAGAGGTAACAAAAAGCCACCCCAATCATGAACAACAAAGTGCTGGAGACCACCAAAGGCAAGACCAGCTTTTTTTCGTGCGCATACAAGCCCGGCGCCACAAAGGCCCACACCTGGTACAACACCACAGGCAAGGCCAGCAAAAAAGCGGTCATGAGCAAAATTTTGAGGGGCACCAAAAACGGTGAAATCACCGACGTGGCGATCAAGGTTGCGCCTGCGGGCAACTGCGCCACCAAGGGTGCCGCCAACAAATCGTACAACTCGGCAGGTCCAGGAAAGATCGCCAATACGGCACCAGCAATCGCCACCGCAATGGTGGACTTGACCAAACGGTCGCGCAGCTCAATCAGGTGCTGAACAAAGGGCTGCTCGGTGCCAGCCAACTCGTCTTGGGAAGGGGTATCAGACATCAGGCCTCACTGCGGGACGAAAACGGGCCACACGGGCAGCGCTAGAGAGCGCCTTGGTACGCACACCTTGGCGGGCTTTGTACCAGTGCGGCACGCTGCCTCGCTTGAGGCGCCACTTTTTTCCGGGATGTTGGTAGCTCAATGGCGGCGTTTCTAACGGGGTGTACTCGTTGCCGGTCAAACCTGCCGTCGTTTCGGCCCAGTCTTTCTCAAACTCGCTGGTCGCCGTCTGAACTGAATGCTCCACATCGCGGGCCGCACTCTCCATGGTGTCTTTCATTTTCTTGAGCTCGTCGAGCTCCATCGTGCGGTTCACCTCGGCTTTGACATCCGCGACATAGCGTCTTGCTTTGCCGATCAAAGTCCCCACCGTGCGCGCCACGCCGGGCAGTCGCTCAGGCCCGATGACGACGAGCGCCACCGCACTGACTACCGCAATTTTGGAAAAATCAAGATCAAACAAAGCAGGCGATCAACAGCAATTAAGTTTTGCTCTTGACTTCGACGTCAATGGTGGTTTTGTCGGCCGCCACAGCAGCAGGCGCCGCAGCAGGCTTGTCCTCGGGCGTCGAGCCGTCTTTCATGCCATCTTTGAAGCCTTTCACAGCCCCACCCAGATCGCCGCCCAGGTTTTTGAGCTTTTTGGTGCCAAACACCATGATGACGATCAGCAAAACGATCAGCCAATGCCAAATTGAAAACGAACCCATGTGTTTCTCCTTGAATACGGGGAATTCTAATCAGCCACGCAGCCAGGGGCGCGGTCCACCCATGACATGCCAATGCAAATGGTGCACTTCTTGTCCACCTTCTACCCCTGTGTTGGTCACAAGACGAAAGCCACCCTCTGGATAAGGACGCGCACCCTCTTGCAAAGCCAACTTAGGCGCCAGGGTCATCATTCGACCCAAAAGCGCCTCGTGTTCAGAGCCTATGTGCGCCATCGATGGAATATGCAGTTTGGGAATCACTAAAAAATGTATGGGCGCCCAAGGATGGATGTCATGAAACGCAAAAATCTCATCGTCTTCGTAGACTTTTCGTGAAGGAATCTGTCCAGCGATGATTTTGCAAAAGATGCAGTTGGGGTCAGTCATGGCGTTTACTTTGAAAATTCAAACTGCAGCGAACTCACTCGCCACGCTGCTCTCGGTCCTGGGCTTTTCTCAAGGCCTTTTCCTCAAGGCCACTGAGTCCTTCACGACGCGCCAACTCATTGACCACATCGGCAGGCGTCAAACCGTAATGGGCCAGCGCAATCATGCTGTGAAACCACAAATCAGCCACTTCGTACACCAACTTCGCAGGGTCTCCGCCATGGTCCACATCTTTGGCGGCCATCACGGTCTCTGTGGCCTCTTCACCAATCTTTTTCAAAAAAGCATCGGGACCTTTGTGCAGCAAACGCGAGACGTAGCTCTTCTCAGGGTCGCCCCCGTTGGCCGGCTTGCGACTTTCAATCACTGCTGCGAGGCGTTGCAAAGTGTCTAAATTGTTGACGTCGGTCGAACTCATGGCGGTCATTTGTAAATCGATTCGGGGTCTTTGAGCACAGGCTCACAGGCTTGCCAGTCGTCGCCTTCCAAGCGTTGGAAAAAGCAACTGTGACGCCCAGTATGGCAGGCTATGCCCGGGGTGTGACCCAGCTGTGTCACACGCAGCAACACCACGTCGCTGTCGCAGTCCAGGCGAATGTCATGCACGGTTTGCACGTGGCCCGACTCTTCGCCTTTGAACCACAACTTGTTGCGCGAACGGCTGAAGTACACCGCCCGCTTGAGCTCTGCGGTTTTTTGCAGGGCTTCGCGGTTCATCCAAGCAAACATCAGCACATCGCCGCTGTCTTTTTCTTGGGCGATGACGGGCACCAGGCCCTTGTCGTCCCATCGCACAGCATCCAACCAAGCAGGGTGTGTCATCCAGGTCTCTCTCACAGTCGCACAGGAATGCCGCGCTCACGCATGCGTTCTTTGGCTTGTTGCACGGTGTATTCGCCATAGTGAAAAATGCTGGCCGCCAGCACCGCATCGGCACCGCCTTGCTGCACGCCGTCGGCCAAGTGATCCAGATTGCCAACGCCCCCTGAGGCGATGACAGGCACCGACACAGCATCGGCCACGGCACGGGTCAAGGCCAAATCAAAACCTGACTTGGTGCCGTCACGGTCCATGCTGGTGAGCAAAATTTCGCCAGCGCCGTGGTCGGCCATTTGGGTGGCCCAAGCCACCGCATCCAGGCCCACGTTTTTGCGCCCGCCATGGCTGAACACGTCCCAGCCGGGGCCCATCGGCAGACCGTTGGCGCCCATGCGTTGTTCTTCTTCGGGGGTGCGGCGCTTGGCATCAATGGCCACCACGATGCACTGGGCACCGTATTTGGCCGAGGCCTCACGAATCACTTGAGGGTTGGCAATGGCGGCTGAGTTGAAGCTCACCTTGTCGGCACCGGCGTTGAGCAAGCGGCGCACGTCGTCCACCGTGCGCACGCCCCCACCCACCGTGAGCGGAATGAACACTTGGCTGGCCACGGCTTCGATGATGTGCAAGATCACATCGCGCGCATCGCTGGTGGCGGTGATGTCCAAAAACGTCAGCTCATCGGCGCCTTGCTCGTTGTAGCGGGCGGCAATTTCCACCGGGTCTCCTGCATCACGCAGCGCCACAAAGTTGACGCCTTTGACCACGCGACCACCGGTCACGTCAAGGCAAGGAATGATGCGTTTAGCGAGCATAGAAGTCCAACAGATAAATTCTCAAGCCACCGTCAAACGTTGCCAGCCGAGCCATTGCTGACCTGCTGGCACATGGATCGGCTCATACACCTGAGCCGCCTCCACGCACACCATGTGCGCAAAGCCATCGGGCGGCATGTCCGCCAGTGTGGCGCATTTCTCAGGACCAGGGTTCCACACCACCGATTGGCCCCAGGACGGGCTTTGCGCAATGCACAGCACGCCGCTGCCATCTTGCACGCGCAGCGGGCCAGGGGCGGCAGCGTACACACGGTCAAACTCGCCATCCAAGTACAGGGCCTCATCGGCCACGCCATGCACATCGGCCACGGCATCCCATTCGGCCTGGCCCTGCAAACCGGTCACGTCGGTCAAATCAATGTCATCCACCAACAAGTAAGTGTGCAAGGCGCCTGTAAAGAGCAAGGGCTGCGTGTCGGTGTTGTGCACGGACAAACTCATTTGCAACTCACCGGGCTGCAACTGCACCCGCAGTTGCGCCACAAATTGCTGCGGCCACATGGCGCATGTACGCGCATCTGCCGTCAGACTGACATCGATGTGCGCCTGCGCGTCGTCCACACGTGAACCCGCCAACGTCCACGCCATGTTGCGGGCAAAGCCATGCTTGGGCAAGTCGCCACGCTGGTTGAATTGCGGAAAACACACCGGCACACCGCCACGGATGGCCGACTGGCCATCCCACAGATTGGCCGGGCTCAGAAACAAACGCTCACGCCCTTGGCTGACCCACGACAACACATGGGCACCTTGCAAGGCCACCAACACGGTGTCGCCGCACGGCAAGGTCAGGCGATGGCAGTCCAGGCCTTGGAAAACTTCCGGGGTAGAGGTCAACATGCGGGGGCTTCAGGCGCAGGCCGCGCAACCCGCGCACGACGGCTTAGCCATTGAGTTCGTCAGCGCGGGCCTGGGCTTTTTCAAAATCCAGATCCCCGCTGTAAATGGCACGGCCACAAATCACGCCTTCCACGCCTTCGTCTTCCACGGCGCACAACTGGTCGATGTCGGCCATGTTGGACAAACCGCCTGAGGCGATGACGGGAATGGTCAGGGCCTGTGCCAGTTTGACGGTGGCTTCGATGTTGATGCCGCTGAGCATGCCGTCACGCCCAATGTCGGTGTAGATGATGGACTCCACACCGTAGTCTTCAAACTTCTTGCCCAGATCTGCCACTTCGTGACCGGTGAGTTTGCTCCAACCATCGGTGGCCACTTTGCCGTCTTTGGCATCGAGCCCCACGATGATGTGACCGCCAAACGCACTGCAAGCGTCGCGCAAAAAACCCGGGTTTTTCACCGCAGCCGTGCCGATGATGACGTAGCGCAAACCCGCGTCGATGTATTTTTCAATCGTGTCCAAGTCACGGATGCCGCCACCGAGCTGCACCGGAATGTCTTGTCCCACGGCTTTCAAAATGGCTTTGATGGCCAGGTTGTTTTGCGGCTTGCCCGCGAACGCGCCGTTCAAGTCCACCAGGTGCAAACGCCGCGCACCTTTGGCCACCCAATTCAGGGCCATTTGCGCGGGGTCTTCGCCAAACGTGGTGGCCTGGTCCATGTCGCCTTGTTTGAGGCGCACGCAATGTCCGTCTTTGAGGTCAATCGCAGGAATAAGTAGCATGGTGTCAAAGGGCTTCAAGCAGGCCCGGTGAGGTGAAAGATCAGGGTGTCCAGTGCAGAAAATTGCGGTACAGGGTCAAACCGTGTGTCGCACTTTTTTCTGGGTGAAATTGTGTCGCAAAAATATTATCGCGCGCCACAGCGCAGGTGAACAAGTTGCCATAGTCCGTTTGCGCTGCGCAATGGGCCAAGTCTTTGGGGCGTGCATAAAAGCTGTGCACGAAATAGAAGTAACTGTTGTCGGGCACGTCTTGCCACATGGGGTGAGCTCGGGTTTGCAACACCTGGTTCCAGCCCATCTGCGGCACTTTGAAGCGGCTGCCATCGGCTTGGGTGCGCCCGGCCAAATCAAACTTCACCACCTCCCCGGGAATCAGTCCCAAGCCCGGGGTGTCGCCCTCTGCGCTGTGGTCGAGCAACATTTGCATGCCCACACAGACTCCAAACAGAGGTTTCTTGTGCGCGGCATCCAATACGGCGTCCATCAGGCCCGACTCACGCAGTTCGCGCATGCAATCGGGCATGGCACCTTGACCCGGCAAGACCACGCGGTGTGCATCACGCACCACCTGCGGGCTGGAGGTGACCACCACCTCGGCATGGTCGACCACCGAGGCGGCGTGCATCACGGCTTGCGCCACCGAGCGCAGGTTGCCCATGCCGTAGTCCACGACGGCCACTTTGTTGTTCATGGCAGCGCAGTCTCAGGGGCTTGCGGCTGCTGGTCGCACTGCGCTTGAAGCATCACAGACTGCCCTTGGTCGAGGGAATCACCCCCACAGAACGTGGGTCCAGTTCGAGCGCAGCGCGTAAAGCGCGGGCAAAGGCCTTGAACACGGTCTCGGCCTGGTGGTGCGCGTTTTCGCCACGCAAGTTGTCGATGTGCAAGGTCACGAAGGCGTGGTTCACAAAGCCTTGGAAAAATTCAAACGCCAGTTGGCTGTCGAATTCGCCAATCATGCCGCTCTTGAACGGCACGTGCATCACCAAACCTGGGCGGCCTGAGAAATCCACCACCACGCGGCTCAGTGCTTCGTCGAGTGGCACGTAGGCGTGGCCATAGCGGCGAATGCCTTTTTTATCGCCCACGGCTTTGGCAAACGCCTGGCCCAAGGTGATGCCCACATCTTCCACGGTGTGGTGGCCATCGATGTGCAAATCACCTTCGGCATGGATGTCCAAATCGATCAAGCCATGACGCGCAATTTGATCCAGCATGTGGTCGAAAAAACCAATGCCGGTGGACAGCTTGGATTGCCCCGTGCCATCGAGGTTGACCTTGACGGTGATGCGGGTCTCGGCAGTGTGGCGGCTGACTTCAGCGGTGCGGGCGGTCATGCGGGGCTTTCAAGAAAGGGCAGAGGTCAAAGCGGCCAGGAGCTGTGCGTTCTCATCCGGTGTTCCCACCGTCAGGCGCAGGCAGTTGGCCAGCAAGGGATGCATTTTAGAAACGTTCTTGACCAATACCTTATGGGCCTTGAGCACCTCAAACGCGCGGTGGGCTGCGTCCGCGTCGCCCGTGAAGCGCAGCACCATCATGTTGGCTTCGCTGGCATAAGGGGTGACACCCGGCAACTGCTGCAAGGCGTTGAACAACTTTTCACGTTCGGCACGGATGGTGGCGGCTTGTTGCGCGAACACCTCGGTGTGCTCGAGCGCAAACAAGGCGCACTCGGCGTTGAGCACGCTGACGTTGTAGGGTGGGCGCAGTTTGTCGACTTCATGCACCAGCGCCGTGGGGCCCACCATGTAGCCCAGGCGAATACCAGCCAAGCCAAATTTGGACAGCGTGCGCATCAACAACACCTGGGCATTGGCGTTCGGATCACGGCGAATTTCATCCAACCAACTGCGGCTCGAGAACGGCTGGTAGGCCTCGTCCATCACCACCCAACCGCCGTAGGCGCTGACCTGTGTGATGAGGCGACGGATGGTGTCGGCGTTCCACAGATTGGCCGTGGGGTTGTTGGGGTAGGCGATGTAGACGATGGCGGGCTCAGACTGGGCTATGGCCTCAGCCATGGCGACTTCGTCCAACTCAAAGTCAGCCGTCAAGGGCACGCCGATGTATTGCAAACCTTGCAATTGCGCGCTCATGCCGTACATCACAAAACCAGGCTCTGGCGCCAGCACCTTGGCGTTGGGCACAGCGCAAGCCATGGACAACAAAGAAATCAATTCGTCTGAGCCATTGCCCAACATCAGGCCCAGGCCTGCAGGCAAATCAACATAACGCGCCAGCGCGTGCTTCAAATCGTCGATGCGTGTGCCGGGGTAGCGATTGATGTCCACCGCCCCCAAGCGCGCGCCCAATTGGGCTTGCAATTCAGGGGGCAGCGTGAAGGGATTTTCCATCGCATCGAGCTTGACCATGCCCGCCGAATGCTGCACCACATACGCATGCATGGCTTGGACATCGGGGCGAATGAAGCGCAGCGCCAGGTTCGTTGGATTCGTCATGTCAGTTGCTTTTCTTCAAACGGAACTCAGCCGCCATGGCGTGGGCTTGCAAGCCTTCGCCATAGGCCAACACAGCGGCAATCTTGCCCAGCGTCTGCGCCCCCTGCTCGCTCACCTCAATCAGGCTGCTGCGCTTTTGAAAGTCGTACACCCCCAATGGCGAGCTAAAGCGTGCGGTGCCACTGGTGGGCAACACATGGTTGGGGCCCGCACAGTAATCGCCCAAGCTCTCGCTGGTGTAGGCCCCCAAGAAGATGGCCCCCGCGTGCTTGAGCAACGGCTCCCAGCGATGCGGTTCATGGCTCGACACTTCCAAGTGCTCGGGCGCAATGCGGTTGCTGATGGCGCAGGCCTCTTCCATGCTGCGGGTATGAATCAACACCCCACGGCCATTGAGCGATTTTTCGATGATGGCGCGCCGTGGCATCTGCGGCAGCAACCGCTCGATCTCGGCTTGCACACGGTCAATGTAGGCCGAATCGGGACACAGCAACACGCTTTGCGCCAGCTCGTCGTGCTCGGCCTGGCTGAACAAATCCATCGCCACCCAATCGGGTGGGGTGGAGCCGTCTGCCAACACCAAAATTTCGCTCGGACCCGCAATCATGTCGATGCCCACAGTGCCAAACACACGGCGCTTGGCGGCCGCCACATAGGCGTTGCCAGGGCCCGTGACTTTGTCGACCGCTGGCACCGTGGCCGTGCCGTAGGCCAACGCTGCCACCGCTTGCGCGCCGCCAATGGTGAAAGCACGGCTGACCCCTGCCACATAGGCCGCGGCCAGCACCAAGGGGTTGCGCTCGCCCTGTGCAGCATGTGCCGAATTTTTGTCGCGGGCGGGCGCGGGCACCACCATGATGATCTCGCCCACCCCGGCCACGTGGGCGGGAATGGCATTCATCAACACACTCGATGGGTAAGCCGCTTTGCCACCTGGCACGTAAATGCCCACGCGGTCCAGGGGCGTGACTTTTTGGCCCAGCAAGGTGCCATCGGCGTCGCGGTAGCTCCAGCTCTCGCCGCTGGCTTTGCGTTGCGCCTCGTGGTAGCTGCGCACCCGGGCCGCCGCTGCCTGCAAGGCCTCGCGCTGCGCGTTGGGCAAACCGTCGAAAGCGGCTTTGAGCTCGGCCTGCGTCAACTCCAGCGCGGCCATGCTGTGGGCCTTCAAGCCGTCGAAGCGCTCGGTGTATTCCAGCACTGCGGCGTCGCCGCGTGCGCGCACATCGGCCAAGATCTCGGCCACACGTTGCTCAATGGCAGCATCGGTGTCGGCAGACCAATGCAAGCGGGCTTTGAAATCGGCTTCAAAGGTTGGGCTTGTGGTCGAGAGACGAAGCGGTTGTGCCATGGCAGGTGCGTGTCAGAAGTTAAGGGTTAAGGGCGGGCAAGGCGGCTTCAAACGCATCGATGATGCGGCGAATGGGCGCTTGCTTCATTTTGAGGGCCGCTTGGTTGACCACCAAACGCGAGCTGATGTCCATGATGCGTTCGACCTCCACCAAGTGGTTGGCCTTGAGCGTGTTGCCCGTCGACACCAAGTCAACGATGGCGTCTGCCAAGCCAGTGAGTGGCGCCAACTCCATGGAGCCATACAGCTTGACCATGTCGACGTGGACGCCCTTGGAGGCAAAAAAATCACGCGCAATCGCGGTGTATTTGGTGGCCACCTTCAAGCGTGCGCCCTGCTTGACCTGGGCCGCGTAGTCAAAGTCTGCCCGCACCGCCACGCTCATGCGGCATTTGGCAATTTGCAAGTCCAGCGGCTGGTACAGGCCCGTAGCCGCCACGCCGTTGGCATAGCCTCCACCGTGTTCGATCAAGGTGTCCAAGCCGGTCACGCCCAAATCGGCCCCGCCGTACTGCACGTAGGTGGGCACATCCGAGGCACGCACCAGCACCACACGCACGTTGGCGTGGTTGGTGGGCAAGATCAGCTTGCGCGATTTTTCGGGGTCTTCCAACACCTCAATGCCTGCGGCTTTGAGCAGCGGCATGGTTTCGTCAAAGATGCGGCCTTTAGAGAGCGCGAGTGTGATCATGTTTTGTCCTTTCATGGCGTGAGCGCCGCCGGTTCGCCCTGGACTGCGAGGGCCTGCTCAGGAAGCAGCGCAGGACATGCAGTGGCGCGCGCGCGGATCACTGCTTGACTCTTTCGATGTCAGCGCCAATAGCGCGCAGCTTGGCTTCCATCTTGTCGTAACCTCGGTCGAGGTGGTAGATGCGATCGACCAAGGTCTCGCCTTCGGCCACCAAGCCGGCAATCACCAGCGACGCCGAAGCGCGCAAGTCGGTGGCCATGACGGTGGCACCCGACAACTGGGGCACGCCTTCGAGCACCGCCACCTTGCCGTCGATCTGAATGTGCGCACCCAAGCGCACCAACTCGTTGACGTGCATGAAGCGGTTTTCAAAAATGGTCTCGGTCACCTTGGACGCGCCTTGGGCGATGGCGTTGAGCACCATGAACTGCGCTTGCATGTCGGTGGGAAAGCCGGGGTATTCGGTGGTGCGGAAGTTTTGTGCCTTCAGGTGCGCAAACGCGGGGGCTGCGCCTTGAATGCGGATGCCCTCAGGGGTGGCAGTGACGGTGGCACCAGCATCGCGCAGCTTGTCGATGACCGCATCCAAATGGTCGGCCCGCGCATGGCGCAAGAACACATCACCCCCCGTGGCCGCCACGGCACACAAAAAAGTGCCCGCTTCAATGCGGTCAGCCACCACCTGGTGGTGACAGCCGTTCAAACGGCTCACGCCTTGGATGTGAATGCGGCTGCTGCCGTGTCCTTCAATCTTGGCGCCCATGGCGATCAGCATTTCCGCCAAATCAGGGATTTCAGGCTCTTGGGCAGCGTTTTCCAAGACCGTCTCGCCGTCGGCCAAAGCAGCGGCCATCAGGAAGTTTTCGGTGCCCGTGACGGTCACCATGTCGGTGGCAATGCGCGCGCCCTTCAAGCGCGTCAAACCCGGTTTGAGCTTGGCCAGCATGTAGCCGTGCGCCACTTCAATCTCGGCACCCATGGCCTGCAGGCCCTTGATGTGCTGATCGACCGGGCGCGAGCCAATGGCACAACCGCCGGGCAGCGACACCTTGGCATGGCCAAAACGCGCGAGCAAGGGCCCCAAAGCCAAGACCGAGGCACGCATGGTTTTGACCAACTCGTAAGGCGCTTCGGGGTTGTTCAAACTTCCTGCATTCAAATGGACAGCGCCAGACTCATCACGCTCGGCGGTGACGCCCATGTTGCGAATGAGCTTGAGCATGGTGGCCACGTCTTGCAGCTGCGGCACATTGCCCAACACCACAGACTGGTCGGTCAACAAGGCCGCGCACAGCTCGGGCAAAGCGGCGTTCTTGGCGCCAGAGATCTGCACCTCGCCCTTCAATGTGCGGCCACCGCGAATCAATAATTTATCCATTGTGTTTCGTGCTCAAGCGCGGTCAGCAGCGGGCAGGGCTTGCCACTCGGCGGGGGTGTAGGTTTTCATCGACAAGGCGTGGACTTCGTCCGTCTGCATTTTTTGGCCCAACGTGGCATACACCCGCTGGTGGCGCTGAATCAGACGCTTGCCCTCAAACTCGGTCGATACCAAGGTGGCGTACCAGTGACGGCCATCGCCGTCAACCTGCAAATGTTCGCAGGGCAGCTTGGCAGCAATCAATGCTTGAAGTTCTTGTGCAGTCATGGTGCTTCTTAGCCTCTAATTTTGTAGCCTGTGCGCAGCAAGTGCAGGGCCACGCCCGACACCAGGCTCAGGCATGTCAACACCAAGCCCAGACTCAACCAGGGCGAGACATCGCTTTGGCCGAAAAAGCCATAACGAAAACCGTCGATCATGTAGAAGAAGGGGTTGAGGTGGCTCACGCCTTGCCAAAAACTGGGCAAGGAATGGATGGAATAAAACACGCCGCTCAAAAACGTCATCGGCATGATGACGAAATTTTGAAACGCGGCCATTTGGTCAAATTTGTCAGCCCACAAACCGGCGATCAGCCCCAGACAACCGAGCATCGCCGCACCACAAACGGCAAACACCAAAGCCCACAGTGGGTAAGCCGGCAAGAGCGAGACGCTGAGCACCGAGGATTGCCAGACAAACACACTGGTCACCAGCAGCACGCCAAAGCCCACCACCAAGCCACGCACCATGGCCGACAAGGTGTAGGCCAAAAACCAATTCCAATGCGACAAGGGCGTGAGCAACAAGAACACCAAATTGCCCATGATCTTGCTCTGCACCAAGGACGACGAGCTGTTGGCAAACGCGTTTTGCAACACACTCATCATCACCAAGCCAGGGATCAAGAACGCGGTGTAGCTCACCCCGCTGTAGACCTGCACCCGGTCTTCCAGCACATGACCAAAGATCAGCAGGTACAGCACCGCCGTCAAGACAGGCGCAGCGACCGTTTGGAAACCGACTTTCCAAAAGCGCATCACTTCTTTATAAAACAGGGCAGTCCAGCCGGTCATGCGCGCACCTCATCCGGGTGAGAGGACATCACGTCCAAAAACACATCTTCCAAATCGGCTTTGCGAATCTCAATGTCTTCGGCCACCAAGCCCGCTTCACGCACTGCGGCCAAGTAGCGCTCAATCTCCAGCGCATCGTTGGCGGGCAATTGCACGATGCGGCCTGTGACACGCGCCTTGGCAGCCAAGGCGGCAGGCAACTCGGCATCGAGCTTGAAGCGCAGCACGGTGCTCGACGCCGCTTTGAGCAACTCGCTGGTGCTGTCAAGCGCCACCACCTTGCCCTGCTTGAGCATCGCAATGCGGCTGCACAAGGCCTCGGCCTCTTCCAGGTAGTGCGTGGTCAACAACACGGTGTGGCCTTGTTTGTTGAGCTTGGCAATGAACTGCCAAAGGGTTTGGCGCAGCTCCACGTCCACGCCAGCGGTCGGCTCGTCGAGCACGATGACTGGGGGTTTGTGTACCAGGGCCTGCGCCACCAAAACGCGACGCTTCATGCCACCCGAGAGTTGGCGCATGTTGTGGTGGGCCTTGTCGGCCAAGCCAAGACTGTGCAGCAACTCATCAATCCAGTCGTCGTTGTGCGCCACCCCAAAGTAGCCCGACTGAAAGCGCAAGGTCTCGCGCACATTGAAGAAGGGGTCGAACACCAACTCTTGCGGCACCACGCCCAATTGGCGTCGCGCCTGAGCGGCTTGGGTGTTGACATCAAAACCATGCACGGTCACGGCCCCTGCCGTGGCCTTGCCCAAACCGGCAAGGATGCTGATCAAGGTGGTTTTGCCTGCGCCGTTGGGGCCGAGCAAACCGAAGAACTCGCCGGGCTCGATGTCAAAGCGCACACCGTCCAAAGCCTGAAACGGGCCTCGGTCAGTGACATAGGTTTTGGAAACGGATTGGAAGGAGATGGCTGGCATGGGAAGCCTTATATTTTAAGGCTTTGCCAGTACCCTTCGGGCGGCATCGCTCAGGTGAGCAAATCGGTCACGCCGTAGACGCGCGCCAAGGCTTGAGCGCGTTCGGGCAAGCCTTGGACTTGAAGCTGCCCGCCCTGCGCCAACACCGCACGGCGACAGGCCAACACCACCGCCAGCGCGGACGAATCAAACTGCGACAGCGCCGAAGCGTCCACCACGGCTTGACCACCCTGCGCCAAGTTGGCCAGCAAGGTTTTGACCAAGGCGTCCGAGACGGACTGGGCTTGCGCCTGCGTCAACACGGCAGGCAAAGCGACGGGCAACACGGCAGGGCTGGTCATGGCTTATTTGGCGTCCGCTTTGCGCACGCTGTTGGCTTTGTTGCGCTCGGCCAAACTCGCGATCAAGCCGTCCACGCCTTTGGCATTGATCTCTTGGGCGAACTGGGTGCGGTAGTTGTCGACCAACCACACGCCCATGACATTGAGGTTGTAGATGCGCCAACCCGCCGGTGCATCGGGGGCTTTTTCAACCCGGTAGTCCAGCTGAATGGGGTCGCCTTTGCCGCGCACCTCGGTGCGCACGATCACCTCTTTGTCGTCTGCTGCTGCGCGCAAAGGTTTGACCACAATGGATTGGTCACTCACCTGGGTGACCGCACCCGCATACGTGCGCACCAACAAAGCCTTGAACTCTTCTTGCAAGCGTTTTTGTTGTTCGGGCGTGGCCTGGCGCCAGCCGGGCCCCACAGCAGACGCCGTCATGCGTTGAAAGTTCAGATGCGGCATGACGCGCTGATCGACCAACACCGAGATTTTGTTGATGTCACCCGTCAAGATCGATTTGTCGGCTCTGACCGTGTCGAGTAATTCGGTCGACAAACGTTTGACGAACATATCCGCGGTGTCATCGGCAGCCCACGCCGCCGAGCCCATCGCCAAGCTGGTCGACAGCCCCAGGGCCCACCCAAACACAACACGGCCCAAATGGCGACGCGTGAGAGAAAAACAGGTCATCGGTTTCAATTCCATGGATCAAGTGAAAGTTCAACGTGCTGTCAGCTCATTGGGCTGACGCAGGGGGCTCGGCGCTGTAATCGGGTTCATCCTCTTCAGGCGGGTTGCCATCGTAGATTTGTGAACGGCGGTACTGCAAATACGCATCACGCGTGAAGCTGTACTTGTCCAACGAAGCTTCTTCCAGCAGATTGCCCGCCTTGAGCAAACCGGCACGCTTGTCGGTGATGCGCAGCGCCATGGCACTGTTGCGGGTAGGCACATGGTCCAAGTTGCGCACCACATCGACCGACGTATCCACAGGCAAGCCTGCGGTGTCACGCACGGTGGAAGGGCCCAGCAAAGGCAACACCACATAAGGGCCGCTGGGCACACCCCAGTAACCCAAGGTTTGGCCAAAATCTTCGGTGTGGCGCTGCAACTTGATCTCGGTCGCTACGTCAAAGATGCCGTAGACACCCAACACCGTGTTGACCACCACGCGCATGAACGACTCGGCGGTGTCGCGGCCCTTGAGCTGCAAACCGCTGTTGACGGTGGACCACATGTCCGACAAGTTGTTGAACACATTGCGCACACCGGTTTGAACCAGATCGGGCGTGACGCTCTGGTAGCCCGTGGCCACTGGCTTGAGTACGTTGCTGTCGAGTGTGTCGTTGAAATTGAAGATCTTGCGGTTGAATGGCTCCAGTGGGTCTTTGGGATTGGCATTCGGGCCAGAGGCACAGCCACTGAGCCCCGCCAAGGCGGCCGCGCACAGCAGCGCACGCAACCGATGCATGAAAATTGGCTGTCTCATTTCGCAGCACCTGGCGCCGCTGGCGTATCTGCCGCTTTGTTGTAGAGGAATTGGCTGATCAGGTTTTCCAACACGACGGCCGACTGGGTGGACTGGATGCGATCGCCCGACACCAAATTCTCGGTCTCTGAACCCGCTTCAATGCCAATGTATTGCTCGCCCAACAAGCCACTGGTCAAAATTTTCAACGAGCTGTCTTTGGGGAATTTGTAGCGACTCTCCATGGCCATGGTCACGGTGGCTTGGAAGGTTTTGTCGTCGAAGGTGACCGACTCCACACGCCCCACCACCACGCCTGAGCTTTTGACCGCCGCTTGGCGCTTCAAGCCGCCGATGTTGTCAAACCTTGCACTCACCGAATAGGTGGACTGGAAATTCAAGCTCAGTAAGTTGGCCGACTTGAGGGCCAAAAACAAAATGGCCGCCGCCCCCAACAGGACAAACAAACCCACCCACAGATCATTTTTAGAGCGTTGCATTGCGTCGCCTCGAATTTAAATACTGAACATCATGGCCGTCAGAACAAAGTCCAAGGCCAACACCGCCAAAGAAGCCACCACCACCGTGCGGGTGGTGGCGCGCGACACGCCTTCAGGCGTGGGCTGTGCTTCATAGCCTTGAAGCAAGGCCACAAAAGTCACGGTGACGCCAAAGACAAAACTTTTCACCACCCCGTTGCCCACGTCTTTCCAAACGTCAACACCGCCTTGCATCTGGCTCCAAAAAGAGCCCGCATCGACACCGATCATGAGCACGCCGACCATCCAGCCTCCCAACACCCCCACGGCGCTGAAGACAGCCGCCAGCAAAGGCATGGTGAGGATGCCGCCCCAAAAACGCGGACCCAAAATGCGACGCACCGGATCGACCGCCATCAGGTCCATGGCACTGAGTTGTTCGCCCGCTTTCATCAGGCCAATTTCGGCGGTGAGCGAGGTACCGGCACGGCCAGCGAACAACAAGGCACTGACCACCGGGCCCAACTCGCGCACCAGGCTCAGGGCCACCAGCAAGCCCAGTGCTTCGGACGAGCCGTAGCGCTGCAAGGTGTAGTAGCCCTGCAAGCTGAGCACGAACCCCACGAACAGGCCCGACACGGCAATGATGGCCAGCGAGTAATTGCCCAAGAAATGGATTTGGTCGCGCACCAAGCCAAAGCGGCGCATGTTGTCGCCAAACAAGCTGACCAGGCGCACGAACAAACGTGTGCCCTGGCCCAAGTTGGTCAAGTAGCTGCGAATGGCGAAGCCGACGTTGGCAATGAACTTCACAGCGAACCTCCCACGCCAAAATCTTGCGCCACAGAGGGGCCGGGGTAATGAAAGCGCACCGGCCCTTCAGGCGCTGCGCTGACAAACTGGTGCACCAAGGGGTCGGTGCTGTGGCGCACCTCGTCGGGCGTGCCCTGAGCCGCGATCTTGCCGTTGGCCAGCACGATCACCTGATCGGCAATGTGGAAGGTTTCGTCCAAGTCGTGCGACACGATGACACTGGTCAACCCCAAGGTGTCGTTGAGCTGGCGAATCAAACGCGCAGCGGTGCCTAGCGAAATGGGGTCCAAGCCCGCAAAAGGCTCGTCGTACATCACCAGTTGCGGGTCCAGCGCCATGGCGCGGGCCAGGGCAACACGACGCGCCATGCCGCCTGAGACTTCTGAGGGCATCAGATCGCGTGCGCCGCGCAAGCCCACGGCTTCGAGCTTCATCAGCACGATGTCGCGCACCATGGACTCGCTCAAGTCGGTGTGCTCACGCAGGGGAAACGCCACGTTGTCAAACACACTCAAGTCGGTGAATAAGGCGCCAAACTGAAACAACATGCCCATGCGACGGCGCACGGCATACAAGCCTGCTGGGTCGAGGGTGGAGATTTCTTGGCCGTCAAATGTCAAGCTGCCTGACTGGGCACGGTACTGCCCGCCGATCAGGCGCAAGACCGTGGTTTTGCCGCCACCTGACGCGCCCATCAAGGCCGTGACCTTGCCACGCGGCACGGTCAAGCTGATGCCATCCAGGATCACGCGCTCGCCGTAGCCAAAGCGGATGTCGCGCAGTTCGACCAAGGGCGTCATAGTGGAAGAGGAGGATGAGGTGGGGGTCATAGAAAACAAAAGCCGGGGAATGCCGGCTTTTGCAATTTTAAAACCAAGTCCTTACAGACTTGTAAAGATGGCAATTCATCAACGGGGCAGATCGCTCACACCCATCAAAAACTCATCCACCGCGCGTGCGGCCTGACGGCCTTCGCGAATGGCCCACACCACCAAGGATTGACCTCGGCGAATGTCGCCCGCCGCAAACACCTTGGCCACGTTGGTGGCATAACCACCCGTGACTTCGGTGCTGGCCTTGGCATTGCCACGTGCGTCTTTGTCCACGCCAAAGGCGTCGAGCACGGTGGCCACAGGGTTCACAAAACCCATGGCGAGCAACACCAAATCAGCCTTGATGATTTCTTCCGAGCCCGCCACTTCCACCATCTTGCCGTCTTTCCATTCGACGCGCACGGTTTTCACGCCGGTCACTTGGCCGTTTTCGCCCACAAACTCTTTGGTCGAAATCGCGAACTCGCGCTTGAGCAAGCCTTTTTCAGCACTCTCGTCGTGGCTGGAGCTGGTGCGCAGCTTCAGGGGCCAATAAGGCCAGACCAAAGGCTTGTTTTCTTGCTCGGGCGGCATGGGCATGACTTCAAACTGCACCACACCTGCAGCACCGTGGCGTGTGCTGGTGCCCACGCAATCGCTGCCGGTGTCGCCACCGCCAATCACCACCACATGCTTGCCATCGGCGCGCAACTGGTCTTTCAACTTGTCGCCTGCGTTGACCTTGTTTTGCTGGGGCAAAAACTCCATCGCAAAATGGATGCCGGCCAAGTCGCGGCCAGGCGCTGGCAGGTCGCGCGACTGCTCAGAGCCACCGGTCAAGAGCACCGCATCAAACTCTTTCTTGAGCTGCTCCGGGCTGATGGTCTCGACGGCCCAGTTGGTGACCTTGGAACCTTTGGGCAACTCACCCACCATCACGCCGGTGCGGATGGTCACGCCTTCGGCCTGAAGCTGTTTGGCACGGCGGTCGATGTGCGACTTTTCCATCTTGAAGTCTGGAATGCCGTAGCGCAACAAACCGCCGATGCGGTCGTTCTTTTCGAACAAGGTCACGTCGTGGCCCACGCGCGCGAGCTGTTGGGCCGCCGCCATGCCTGCGGGGCCTGAGCCCACGACAGCCACTTTTTTGCCCGTCTTGTGCTTGGGGGTCTGGGCGGTGACCCAACCCTCGGCCCAAGCTTTGTCGATGATGGCGTGCTCGATGGACTTGATGCCCACCGCGTCGTCGTTGACGTTCAAGGTGCAAGCCGCTTCGCACGGCGCGGGGCAAATGCGGCCGGTGAACTCGGGGAAGTTGTTGGTGCTGTGCAGCACCTCAATGGCGTTTTTCCAATCGCCCTGGTACACCAAGTCGTTGAAATCCGGAATGATGTTGTTGACCGGGCAGCCGTTGTTGCAAAACGGTGTGCCGCAATCCATGCAACGCGCGCTTTGGTCTTTGGCTTGCTTGTCATCCAAGCCGATGACGAACTCTTTGTAATGCTTCAGGCGCTCGGGCACGGGCTTGTAGCCCTCTTCGATGCGCTCAATTTCCATGAAGCCGGTGACTTTTCCCATGATGTGTGTCCTTATGCTCTTACGTGCTGAATGGCTTATTTGGCAGCCACGGCTTTTTTGGCCTTGGTCGCAGGTGCCTTTGCTTCCTTGGCGGCATGGAGCTCGCCCAGGGCACGCTTGTATTCGTTGGGGAAGACTTTGACGAACTTGCCACGTGACTCGGCCCAGGTGTCGAGCAAGGTGCGGGCACGCTTGGAGCCGGTCCAACGGTGGTGGTCTTCGAGCAGCTTTTTGAGCTGCGCCTCGTCGCTTTGGTCACGGTGCCAGATGGCGCGCGGCAAAGCGGCTTCTTGTTCGGCAGCGGTCAGCACTTTGTCCAGAGACACCATGGCGGTGTTGCAGCGCTTGGCGAATTGACCATCCTCGTCGTACACATAGGCCACGCCGCCGCTCATGCCCGCCGCAAAGTTGCGTCCGGTCTTGCCCAGCACAGCCACGGTGCCACCGGTCATGTATTCGCAGCCATGGTCGCCCGTGCCCTCGACCACCGCGGTGGCGCCCGACAGACGCACTGCAAAGCGCTCACCGGCCACGCCGCTGAAGAAAGCCTCGCCGCGCGTCGCGCCAATCATCACGGTGTTGCCGACAATGATGTTGTTGACCGCGTCGCCACGGAAGTCGATGCTGGGACGCACCACCACACGACCACCCGACAAGCCTTTGCCGGTGTAGTCGTTGGCGTCACCGATCAGGTACAGCGTGATGCCATGGCACAAGAAAGCGCCAAACGATTGACCGCCCGTGCCTTCGAGTTGGATGCGGATGGTGTCGTCAGGCAAGCCTTCAGGATGCACCTTGGTCACGGCACCCGAGAGCATGGCGCCGACCGAGCGGTTGACGTTGCGTGCCACGTCCATGAACTGCACTTTTTCACCGCGCTCGATCGCAGGTTTGGATTTCTCGATCAGTTTCTGATCGAGTGCTTTGTCCAAGCCATGGTCTTGCACCGACATGTGCAAGCGCGGCACCTCGGGCCCGACTTGCGGCACAGCCAACAAACGGCCGAAGTCCAAGCCGCTGGCTTTCCAGTGCTCAATGCCTTGGCGCATGTCCAGCAAATCGGCGCGACCAATCATGTCGTCGAACTTGCGGATGCCCAGCTGGGCCATGATCTGGCGAACTTCTTCGGCGATGAAGAAGAAGTAATTCACCACATGCTCAGGCTTGCCGGTGAACTTTTTGCGCAACTCAGGGTCTTGCGTGGCCACACCCACCGGACAGGTGTTCAGGTGGCACTTGCGCATCATGATGCAGCCTTCCACCACCAGCGGCGCGGTGGCAAAGCCAAATTCGTCAGCCCCCAACAAAGCGCCCACCGCCACGTCGCGGCCGGTCTTCATTTGGCCGTCGGCTTGCACACGGATACGACCGCGCAGACCGTTGAGCACCAAGGTTTGCTGGGTTTCGGCCAAACCGATTTCCCAGGGGCTGCCTGCGTGCTTGATGGACGACCAAGGCGAGGCGCCCGTGCCACCGTCGTGCCCGGCGATCACCACGTGGTCGGCCTTGCACTTGGCCACGCCGGCCGCGATGGTGCCCACACCAATTTCAGACACCAGCTTGACGCTGATGTCGGCATGGGGTGCCACGTTTTTGAGGTCGTGGATCAACTGCGCCAAGTCTTCGATGGAGTAAATGTCGTGGTGGGGCGGGGGCGAAATCAAGCCCACACCGGGGACGCTGTAGCGCAGCTTGCCGATGTACTCGGACACCTTGGAACCCGGCAACTGACCGCCCTCACCGGGCTTGGCGCCCTGGGCCATCTTGATTTGAATTTGATCCGACGATGTCAGGTACTCAGCCGTGACACCAAAGCGGCCCGAAGCCACTTGCTTGATGCGCGAGCGCAAGCTGTCACCCGCTTGCAGCGGCATGTCGACTTCGACCACGTCATCACCAATCACGCTCTTCAAGGTTTCGCCCAGTTGGATGGGGATGCCTTTGAGTTCGTTGCGGTAACGCGCCGGGTCTTCACCGCCTTCGCCGGTGTTGCTTTTGCCGCCGATGCGGTTCATGGCCACAGCCAAGGTGGCATGGGCTTCGGTGCTGATTGAGCCCAGGGACATGGCGCCGGTGGCAAAGCGTTTGACGATCTCGGTGGCGGGTTCGACCTCGTCCACCGAAATGGCTTTGGCCGGGTCGATCTTGAACTCAAACAAGCCACGCAAAGTCAGGTGGCGTTTGTTTTGGTCGTTGATGATCTGGGCGTACTCTTTGTAGGTGCTGAAGTTGTTCGAGCGCGTGCTGTGCTGCAACTTGGCAATCGCGTCGGGCGTCCACATGTGTTCTTCACCACGGGCACGCCAAGCGTATTCACCGCCAGTGTCGAGCATGTTGGCCAAGATGGGGCTGTCGCCAAAGGCAGCTTTGTGCATGCGGATGGCTTCTTCGGCCATCTCAAAAATGCCAATCCCTTCCACCCGAGTGGGTGTTCCGGTGAAGTACTTGTGGACAGTTTCGGTGTTGATGCCAATTGCCTCGAACAACTGCGCGCCGCAATACGACATGTAGGTCGACACGCCCATCTTGGACATGATCTTGGACAGGCCTTTGCCGATCGCTTTGACGTAGTTGTAGATGGCTTTGTCGGTCGACAAATCGGCCGGCAGGTCTTTGTGCATGGCCGCCAAGGTTTGCATGGCGAGGTAGGGGTGAACCGCTTCGGCGCCATAACCGGCCAACACGGCAAAGTGATGCACTTCGCGGGCGCTGCCTGTTTCGACCACCAAGCCTGCGGTGGTGCGCAAGCCTTCGCGCACCAAGTGCTGGTGAATGGCTGAGAGCGCCAGCACGGCAGGAATCGCGACCTCGGTGGCACTCACGCCACGGTCGCTGATGATCAGAATGTTGTGGCCACCTTTGATCGCATCCACCGCTTCGGCACACAAGGACGCCAATTTGGCTTCCACACCGTCATGGCCCCAGGCCAGCGGGTAGGCGATGTTGAGGGTGGCGCTCTTGAATTTGCCTTGGGTGTGCTGTGCGATGTCGCGCAACTTGGCCATGTCGGTGAAGTCGAGCACCGGCTGGCTCACTTCCAAGCGCATCGGCGGGTTGACCTGGTTGATGTCGAGCAAGTTGGGCTTGGGGCCGATGAACGACACCAAAGACATGACGATGGCTTCGCGGATCGGGTCGATCGGCGGGTTGGTCACTTGGGCAAACAACTGCTTGAAGTAGTTGTAGAGCGGCTTGTTTTTACTGGACAACACGGCGAGTGGGCTGTCGTTGCCCATTGAGCCAATGCCCTCTTCGCCGTTGATGGCCATGGGCGCCATCAAAAACTTGATGTCTTCTTGGGTGTAGCCAAAGGCTTGTTGCAAGTCCAGCAATTCGGGACTGGCGTCTTCCAGGCCAGCGCCATGGGTTTCATAGGCGCCCTTGGGCAGCTCTTGGGCACCTTCGCCTGCGACGGGGTGAACCACATCGTCCAAGCGGATGCGCACGTTCTCGATCCACTGCTTGTAAGGCTTGGTGTTGGCCAAGCCCGCTTTGAGCTCTTCGTCGTCGATCATGCGGCCTTGTTCCAGGTCGATCAGGAACATCTTGCCGGGCTGCAAGCGCCACTTGCGCACGATCTTGCTTTCGGCCACAGGCAACACGCCCGACTCCGAGCCCATGATCACCATGTCGTCGTCGGTGATGCAGTAGCGCGAGGGACGCAAGCCGTTGCGGTCGAGCGTGGCACCAATCTGGCGACCGTCGGTGAACACAATGGACGCGGGACCGTCCCAGGGCTCCAACATGGCTGCGTGGTATTCGTAAAACGCTTTGCGGCGCTCGTCCATGGTGGTGTGTTGCTCCCAAGGCTCTGGGATCATCATCATCACGGCCTGGCTGATGGGGTAGCCCGACATCGTGAGCAACTCCAAACAGTTGTCAAACGTGGCAGTGTCCGATTGGTCGGCAAAGCTGATCGGGTAGAGCTTTTTCAGGTCGTCGCCCAACACGGGTGACGACATCACGCCTTCGCGCGCCTTCATCCAGTTGTAGTTGCCCTTGACGGTGTTGATCTCGCCGTTGTGCGCCACATAGCGGTACGGGTGAGCCAGCGGCCACTCGGGAAAGGTGTTGGTTGAGAAACGCTGGTGCACCAAACCCAGCGCAGAGACACAGCGCTCGTCTTGCAAATCGGTGAAATACGTGCCCACCTGGTCGGCCAACAGCAAGCCCTTGTAAATGACGGTGCGGCTGGACATGCTGGGCACGTAATACTCTTTGCTGTGCTTCAAGTTGAGGCGTTGAATCGCCGCGCTGGCGGTTTTACGGATCACGTACAGCTTGCGCTCCAAGGCGTCTTGCACGATCACGTTGTTGCCACGACCGATGAAGATCTGCCGCATGATCGGCTCTTTGGCGCGCACCGTGGGCGACATGGGCATCTCGAGGTTGACCGGCACATCGCGCCAGCCCAACATCACCTGGCCTTCGGCCAACACGGCACGCTCGAGCTCTTGCTCACAGGCCAGACGGGATGCGTGCTCTTTGGGCAAAAACACCATGCCCACACCGTACTCGCCCATGGCTGGCAAGGTCACACCCTGCTTGGCCATTTCTTCGCGGTACAGCGCATCGGGCAGCTGAATCAAAATGCCCGCGCCGTCGCCCATCAAAGCGTCAGCACCCACGGCACCCCGGTGGTCCAAGTTTTCAAGAATCTTGAGGGCCTGACCCACGATCGCATGGCTCTTGACCCCCTTGATGTGGGCCACAAAGCCCACGCCACAGGCGTCATGTTCGTTGGAGGGGTCGTACAAACCCTGGTGTTGCAATTGAGCTTTTTGGGCAGCCGTGGTCATGGCGCATTCCTCTAAATATTCAGCGGGGGTGAGAGGATACCCTAGTGCAGCATCTGTGCCAAGAAAATTAATTGGGGTCAGAACCCAATTAAACCGCTCACGAATTAAGCTGCAATCTAATTAGGGACAGATCAATCACCCTTGGCAAAGGGCCTCCCCGCCTTAGTTTTGCTCAAACGGCGCTCGGTTTGGGCTTGCAAACTGAGCTTGAACGCCTCATCGCCCAGCGCCCAACCACTGAGCGTGGCATCGGTCAATGCACCCTGTTGGTCAGAAGTGATGCCAGCTTGCACCAATTCGGCGTACGCTGCCTCGCGGGCAAAAGGCGTGTTGCCCAAGCTCCAATACAAGGCGTGTGGCGTGATCAGCCGATCGTTGCGGCGCCCGATGTAATGCGCGTAGCTTGACCACACATGGTCTTCGGGCTCTGTGACCCTATGAGCTCGCACGGGATTGAGGTCGATGTAGACCATGCAGGCCAGCAAGTAGCGGTCGGTCTGGATCAGGGTGGAACGGTACCGCCCCTCCCAGAGGGTGCCGGTGCGGCCATGCACTTTGTTGAACACCTGCACATAGCTGCGTCCCACCGCTTGCATCATCTTGGGCAAGGCTTGGTCTTGTTGGGGCGTGACCAGCAAGTGCAGGTGGTTGCTCATCAGCACATAGGCATGAATGTCCACCTGTTGCGCTCGGCTGTGGTCGTACAAGAGGTCCAGCATGCGCTGGTGATCCGCGGTGGTTTTGAAAATATCTTGCCGGTTGTTGCCGCGCAAGATGACGTGGTGCGGGTAGCCGGTGACAGTGAGACGAGGAAGGCGAGCCATGGCGCCATATTAATTGGGTTCTGACCCCCATTAACTGACCCCCATTAAATATGGAAACGGGTCTGCGCCAGGTCTTGCAAACCAAACTCTTCCAGCAGGGCCTGCAAACGCTCGGCAGCGCTGCGTTTTTTCTGGCCGGTGTACTTGGCCAGGATGAGTTCGTTTTTCATGCTGTGCTCCCAACCCACCAGCTCGGTGACGGTGACTTGGTAGCCCTGCGCCTCCAGGTACAAACAGCGCAACACGTTGGTGAGTTGGCTGCCCATCTCGCGGGTGTGCAGCGGGTGGCGCCACAGCTCAGCCAAGGGTGTGCGCTGCAAGTTCAGGGCTTTGTGCTGGTTGAGCACGCGCGCCAGCTCGGCTTGGCAACAAGGCACCAAGACCATGAACTTGGCTTTCTTTTGCAGGCCAAAGGCGATGGCGTCGTCGGTGGCGGTGTCGCAGGCGTGCAGCGCGGTGACCACATCAATCTGCGCCGGCAGCGCCTCACTGTGCGCCGACTCGGCCACACTGAGGTTGAGAAACTGCATGCGCTCAAACCCCAAACGCTGCGCCAGCGCCTGTGAGGAGGCCACCAGTTCAGCCCGGGTTTCAATGCCGTAAATGTGACCCCGCCCCAGCGCCTTGAAAAACAGGTCGTAGATGATGAAACCCAAATACGACTTGCCTGCCCCGTGGTCCGCCAAGGTGGGCCCCGTCTCGCTGGCGGGCAGTTCTTTCAGCAGCTTGTCGATGAACTGAAACAGGTGGTAGACCTGCTTGAGTTTGCGCCGCGAGTCTTGGTTGAGCTTGCCCTCGCGCGTGAGGATGTGCAGCGCTTTGAGCAGTTCAATGGATTGGCCGGGGCGCAGGTCGAGGTCCAGAGGTTTGGGCGTTGCGGCTTCTTTGTGTTTGGGCATGGTGCGATTGTGCCGGGCACATGGGATGGGCAGTCTTACCCTAACTCACCCGCAGCCAAGCGGCACAGCCGGTGTGCGAAGCGCACACGAAGAACCGACATGCTCGCAGACACGCTCGCTCACACCCGCGCCCGAACTCCCAACGCGAGCCACCCCGCATGCCCCAGCGTGTTGAGCACCTCGATGTTGCGCTCGAAGATGAGCGACGCATCCGGGTAGGCCTCCACGGCCTTGTCGATGCTCGACTCGCGCAACAAGTGCAACGTGGGATACGGCGAGCGGTTGGTGAAGTTCTCCATGTCGTCCACATCCGTGCCGCCAAATTGGTAGCGCGGGTGAAAGTCGGCCACTTGCAAGACACCGTCTAACGCGAGGTCTTGCAACACCGCATCGCAGTCGCTCAAGAAGTCGTTGAAGTCTAAAAACTCAGGCAAGGCATGGGGCGCAATCAGCAAGGTGGTGTCGAGTTGTTCCGGGTCTGCCTCAGCCAGGTGTTGCAACTCGTCGCGCAGCATGGCCAACAGCTCGGCCGGATCGGCCGAGGTGCACACGCGGTAGCGCACCCTGTCTTTCACCACCACGGCTTTGGCAAACGGGCACAGGTTCAAACCCACCACGGCTTGCATCAACCAGGTTTGGGTGTCTTCAATGACAGTGCGCTCGGTCTCGGTCATGGCTGCGTCCATCATGCACGGGACGGTAGAGCGCGCAAGGCTCGGTCAATGGCCACAGCCAAGCCCATGCCTATCAAACAACAACTGCCTGTCACCGCCCAGGTCCACTCCCATCCACCGGCAAAGGCAGCCACCCAAGCCACCAAGGGCGGGCCGAAGAACTGCCCGGTGGCCGACCACTGCTGCATCCAACCCACGGTGGTCGACAGCGTGTCAGGGCTCGGTGCCAAGCGCATGGCCAGCGCAAACAAGGTACCGGGGATCAAGCCGCCGACCGACGAGAGCAAGATGACCGACACATAGCGCCCGGCCATGGGCAAGCCCCAACCCTGCCATTCGCCAAACGCACCGACAGCCCCCAAGGCCATGGCGCCAAAGCCAATGAACAACAGCTGACGCCCTTGCCAGCCACGCTGCAACAAACGCCCCGACGCCAAGTTGCCACCCATATTGGCCAAGGCCACACCGGCCGTGAGCAAACCCGACAAACCCTCGGCCACACCCAGGCCTGCGTAGACCGTGGGCAAGAAACCAATCACCGCCAACCACTGCGCGGCATAGACCCCAAAGGTCAACGACAACAACCAAGGGCCGCGAGCACGCAAGGTTTGACGCAAACGTTGTCGCCAACCTTCGCTCGCGGCCGCTCTGGCAGAAGGTGCATGGGGTACGTCGGGCGCAATGCCCGTCCACACCGTCCACCACGCCAGAGCCGAAACACCGCTCATCAGCCACCACCAGACGTGCCAGCTCCACACCGACAGCACCCAAGAGCCCACCCACAAAGCGGTGGCGGTGCCCAGGGGCATGTAAGCACTCCACTGTCCCATGCGGGTGTTGAGCTGCGCAGTCGAGACACAACGGCGAATCAATGCCGGGGCGGGCATGACCACCCACAAAAAGCCAAAGCCTTCCATCGCACGCAAGACCAGCAGGGCTTCGATGCCCGTGGCAAAACCGCCCAAGGCACTGGCCAGCGTGAGCAGCCCCAAGCCCATCAAGACACTGCGGCGCAGACCCACACTGTCCACGCTCAAGCCCACCACCAAACCCAGCGTCATGCCAGCGAGCTGCACCATCGAGAGCAAAAAGCCAGCTTGCACCAAGCTCAAGGACAAAGCCGCTTGCAGCACCGGCAAGGCGGGCGGAATTTTGCCCACATGCAAGGCCGCGCACACGCCTGCGAGCACCACCACCCAAGACGGATGAATGAAAGAGCGGGTGAAGGTCATGGGATCAAGCGCGTGTGTTCGCGGGTGGCAAAACGGTCGGTCATGCCCGACAGGTAGTCGGCCACAGCACGCGGCACATCCGGGCGCTGGGCGTAGGCAGCAGGCATTTCGTGGGGCTTGGCCAAGTAGGCGGCAAACAACGCGCGCACCACGTCACGCGCCCAGTCGGTGGTTTGCATCACCTGCGGGTGACGGTAGAGGTTACGAAACAAAAACGACTTCAGCGCCTTGGACTGTGCCCGCATCTCGTCGCTGAACTGCATCAGTGCTGGGCAGGCACGCGCCGCATCGGGACTGGCCGGCGCGTGCTGCGCCAACGCCGTTTGGGTGGCGGCCACCACGTCATACACCTGATCGCTCAGCATGCGGCGGATGGTCTCGTACAGCACACGGCGACCTTGCAGTTGCGGGTAGTCGGCCAAGGTCTGTTCGCAGTAGCGTGCGAACAGCGGCACCTCTTGCATTTGCTCCAAAGTCAATAGCCCTGAGCGCACGCCGTCATCGATGTCGTGCGCGTTGTAGGCAATCTCGTCGGCCAGGTTGCACAACTGGGCTTCCAAGCTGGGTTGCGTGCCATTCAAAAAACGGGCAGCCACCCCGCCGGGCTCTTGCGCCTCGATCAACTCGGCGTTGCGCCGCGCGCAGTGCTTCAAGATGCCTTCACGGGTTTCAAAGCTCAGGTTCAAGCCGTTGAAGGCGGGATAGCGCTCTTCCAGTTCGTCCACCACACGCAAGCTTTGCAGGTTGTGCTCAAAGCCGCCGAAGGGCGCCATGCATTCGTTGAGCGCATCTTGGCCGGCATGGCCAAACGGTGTGTGGCCCAGGTCATGGGCCAAGGCCACGGCCTCGACCAAGTCTTCGTTCAAACGCAAGGCGCGTGCGATGGAACGCCCCAGTTGCGCCACCTCCAGGGAGTGCGTCATGCGGGTGCGAAACAAATCGCCTTCGTGGTTCAAGAACACCTGGGTCTTGTAGACCAAGCGCCGAAATGCGGTGGCGTGGACGATGCGGTCGCGGTCGCGTTGGTGCGGATTGCGCACATTGGGTGCCAGCAGGTGCGCCTCGGATTCGACGTGTCGGCGACCGCGCGATTGCGCCGGGTCGCAGGCAAACACGGCGAGGCTTGAGGTGTTCATCCTTGGCAGCATGCGGTGATGACCTCAGCCACCACGTCGTCAGGTGCACCGCGTACCACCGCGCTGCCGGGCTGGTTGATCAGCACAAAGCGGATGTCGCCGGCCTCGGCTTTTTTGTCCACCCGCATGTGGTGCAGGTAAGCCTCGACGCCCAGTTGTGGGCCCACCGTGGGCAAACCGGCCCGCGCCAGCAAGGCGGTGAAACGGCTGACAAACGCCGCATCGACCAGCCCCAAGCGTTGCGACAAATGCGCCGCCATCACCATGCCACAACCCACAGCCTCGCCATGCAACCAGACCCCAAAGCCCAGGCCGGCTTCGATGGCGTGGCCAAAGGTGTGGCCAAAGTTGAGGATGGCGCGCAGGCCCGACTCGCGTTCGTCTTGACCCACCACCCAGGCCTTGATTTCACAGCTGCGTTGCACGGCGTGGGCCAGTGCTTTGGGGTCACGTGCCATCAGGGCGTCGAGGTGGGCGTCGATCCAGTCGAGAAACGCCATGTCAGCAATCGGTCCGTACTTGATGATTTCGGCCAAGCCCGCACTCATTTCACGCGCCGGCAAGGTTTGCAAGGTGTCCAAATCGCACACCACGCGCTGGGGTTGGTAGAAAGCACCCACCATGTTCTTGCCCAGCGGATGGTTGATGGCGGTTTTGCCCCCCACCGACGAGTCCACCTGGGCCAGCAAGGTGGTGGGCACTTGCACAAAAGGCACACCGCGCATGTAGCAGGCGGCAGCAAAGCCCGTCATGTCGCCCACCACACCGCCGCCCAAGGCAAACAACACGGTTTTGCGGTCGCAACCTTGGGCCAGCAACAGGTCAAAAATTTGATTCAGCGTTGGCCAGTCTTTGTGACTTTCGCCATCGGGCAGCACCACCGTGTGGATGTGCGGGTACTGGCCCGCCAAAGCCGCTTGCAAGCGCGCCACATAGAGCGGCCCCACGGTGTCGTTGGTGACGATCACGGCGCTGCTGGCTTTGGGCAAATCCGCCCAGGTGCTGGCTTGGTCGAGGAGTTGGGTGCCAATCAGGATGGGGTAGCTGCGCTCGCCCAAATCGATCGACACAGTCACCGCAGAGGGGGAAGAAACCGGAGAAGCAGACATGGCAAACGCCTTATGAATTGAGGCCCACGCTAAGAGCGCAAGGCAGAACTTGGGGAGGGGCCCAGCTGGCCGGCCAGCTCCAGTTGCGACACGATCATGTTGACCAGCGACGCCACGGTGGGGCGCCCGGTTTCAATCACATAGTGCGCCGCTTCGCGGTAGAGCGGGTCACGGATGGCAAACAACTCGCGCAAACGCCCGAGCGGATCGGCCACTTGCAAGAGAGGGCGGTTTTGGTCATGGCGCAAACGGCGAAACACTTCTTCGGGGGTGGAGCGCAAGTAAAACACCTGGCCGCGTTCATGCAAGCGCTGGCGGTTTTCGGGCCGCAACACAGACCCGCCACCGGTGGACAACACCGCGCGCGGGCGTTGGCTCAAGTCGTCGAGCACCTCGGCTTCCACGTCACGAAAACGCTCCTCCCCTTCGCGCTCGAAAAAGTCGCGGATCGAGCAGCCTAGGCGCTGCTCAATCGCATGATCCGAATCAACGAAAGGGATAGAGAGCCGTCGGGCGAGCTGCCGCCCCACGGTGGATTTGCCAGACCCTGGCAGACCGACCAAAACCAACAAGGTGTGCTTTCTTAACGTGCAGATGCACTTTGGTCGAGTATTTTAGGGGTTATGAACACCAGCAACTCTTGCTTGGAGGTGCTGCGACGGCGGTTTTTAAACAGAGTGCCCAGCACCGGCACATCGGCTAAAAACGGCACCTTGTACTCGTCGTCTTGCTCGCTGCTCTCGTAGATGCCACCGATCATGACGGTGCCCCCGTTGTCCACCCGCACTTGGGTAGACACGTGTTTGGTGTCAATCGCAAACCCTGCCGGGGTGGTTTGCCCGACGCTGTCTTTGTGAATGTCCAAATCCAACACAATGCCGCCCTCGGGGGTGATTTGCGGTGTGACTTCGAGTTTGAGGTTGGCCTTGCGAAAGGCGATCGAGGTGGCGCCGCTGGCCGCAGCCACTTGGTAAGGCAGCTCGGTGCCTTGCTCGATGATGGCCTTGGTTTGGTCGGCGGTGACCACCCGTGGACTCGACACCACCTTGCCTTTGCCATCGGCCTCCAGCGCAGACAACTCCAAATTCAAAAACTGGTTTTTCGACGCATTGAAGATCGACACCGCAAAGCTGGCCGACTCAAAGCCGTTGATGGCAGCCGCAGGCAAGTTGACGAACTGTCCAGAGGTGTTGAGGGCTTTGTCGGCGATGTTGAAGCTGGTGCCCTGCATGGCGGTGGGGTTGGCATTGGCGAGGGTGTTGGCAGCGGTGGGGCCCACCACCGTTTGGGCGCCGGTTTGTCCCAAGCCGCCCAGACGCACGCCCAAGGTTCGGCCAAAGCTGTCGCTGGCTTGCACAATGCGCGCCTCGATCATCACTTGGCGCAGCGGCACATCGATCTTGGCAATCATCTCGGTCACTTGGTCCAAGCGCATGGGGATGTCGGTGACAAACAGTTGGTTGGTGCGCGGCTCAGCCATGACGCTGCCGCGCGCGCTCAACAGGCGCGCAGAACTGCCGATGGCACTGCCCATGGCGGCGACACCCTGCGCGGCGCTGGCATAACTGCCAGTGCCCAAGTTGCTGCCCCAACCCGGCAAAGAAGGCGAGAGCGGCGCGGCCGCCGTGCCTTGAATTTGCCCCACCACATCCAGGGCCTTGGCGTGATTGAGCACAAAGCTGCGGGTCTGCAGCGGTTCGAGGTTTTGCAGGGCGATGCGGCTTTCAAACTCGAGCTTGTCGCGTGCAGCCACCTCAGCGCGGGGCGCCACCCAAATCACATTGCCTTGGCGACGCTGGCTCAAGCCTTTGGCTTGCGTGATGATGTCCAGCACTTGATCCCAAGGCACCTGCTGCAATCGCAGGGTCAATGAACCGGTCACGCTGTCGGAGGTGACGATGTTGAGCCCGGTGAAATCGGCCAAGATTTGCAAGGCGGTGCGAACCTCGATGGTCTGAAAGTTCAGAGACAAGGGTTTGCCGCTGTAGACCGGTATCGGTTCTTGCGCATGAAGGTGGCTCGCAGCAAAGGCCCAACACACCCACCAGCAGCGCCACCGACGCAACCCAAAGACAGACACCAGCAGCCTCATGGCCCACCCTCCTTGAATGGCATGAAGACGGTCCGTGCACGCCATGCGCCGTTGGCGTCGCGCACCAACTCACGCAGACGCAACTGCAGGGGTTCGATGGCCTCAATGCGCCCCATGTCGTGCCCCACATAAGCGCCCACCCCCACCGTGTGAAACTCGGGCAGCGCCGCCTGCTCGTGTTGCGTCACCCGCAACAAAGCCACTTGGCGCCCCGCTTGTTCGAGGCGCCCGGTGTAGTGCACCTGCTCACGCGCCACCGACTCAAGGGGCTGACGCTTTCGGTTCCATTCACTGGCTCGCCAAGGCGCAAAGCTTGCGTGCTGAAGCGACTGCTGCTGCACCCGACCCCATGCTGAGGCATCCAGCGCCCAACCCGTCGGTGGCAGCCCAGGAGCACCCGGCTCGGCGCTCAGCTGTTGAGCCGCCCAAGAGACTGGGCGTTGCAGCACCCACAGCGCCATGTCAGCCACCACATCGCCACTGGCTTGGGCTTGAAGCTCCAGCCCCGTCAAGCTCACGCCAGGCAAGGCCTCGGGCCAGCGGGCGATCCAATGCTGCCAATCTGCCCAAGCGCCTTGGACCCGTAAGCTGACCGGCACTTGCTGCACATTCATGCGATCAGACGTGACCACGGGGGTAGGTTTGCCGACCGACACACCCGAAGTTTGCAAACCCTGCGCATGGGCCGACAGGGTCAGCTGCGCCACACCGTCGGGCATGGTTGGCAGCGTGGCCTCGGCGCTGACCCGCCGCGCCAGCGCGATGTTGCCCTCCTCCAAGACCCGCAATTCGTGCTGCTGCTGGGCCAACTGCACCAAGCTGTCTTGCACAGCCACAACATCTTGCAACGCAGACAGCAGCCAGGGCAGGGTCAGCAGCAGGCCCACAAAGAGTGCGGCCCATCCCGAGGACGTGCGGTTGGCGTCGGCCCATGCCACCCAGGCACGCCATGCACCCAACAAGGCTTGGTGCAGGTCACGCATCAACGTGCCTCCTTCAGGTCAGCTTCTAATCGAAAGTGCCAAACCCAGCCGCCGCCGTTCGAAGCTGAGCGCTTGAACTGCAACTGGTGCACCTCAGGCGGGTTTTGCCACACCGGTTGCTGCGCCAGTTGGGCTGCCCACTGCCGCACCTGGTCAGCGCCCAGTGCTTCACCCTGAACCACCCAGTGTGATTGGTGCTGGCGCAGCTGCGACACCCACACACCGGCATCGGCCAAGCCCGCGTGCCACAAGACGGTTTGGCGCTGCTGGGCTTGCTGCGCCTGCGCCCATTGCCATTGGGTCGTCCACTGTTTATGCGTCGCTTGCAAGGATTGCTGGGTGTCACGCGCCCGGGCTAAACGCTCAGCAATCAGCGCTTGATCCGCCACAAGGGCTGGTTGCAACTGTGCCCCATAGGCCAACCAAGCGGTCGCCACACCACCCAGGCTCACACCCAGGGCCAGCATCCAACTCAGGCGCTGCAGCCAAGCGCGTTGACGACGTTGCCGCGCCCAGCGCCGGTGGGGTAAAAAATTCATGCCCGTCTCAGCCCACGCCGACAGAGCCAAGCCATACGCGGCTTGCGCAGCTTTCGCCACGGGCGCAGAAGGGCGCAAGACATGCTTGGCCAGTTGCTCAGGGCGATGGGTGGCATCGGATCGAGGCTCCACCACCCAAGCGCGAATACCCGCCGCTTTGGCCAAGCTGATCAAAGCTTGCACGGGTTCTTGCGCCAACCAAGCCAAGGCATAGGCATGCACAGCAGCTGACGGGTTCCTCCCCTGGGGTGCTGACGGTGTGTAGGCCCAACACAGTGGAGACGCCTGCGCAAACTCTGCCAACGGCAATTCGGCGGCCAGTTGGAAAGCGACATCTCGCTCGGACAACTGCGCGGACAAGCTCACCACTTGGCGCGTCAGCCAGGCATCTTCCACGGCCAAGCACAGCCCATCGGGAAACAGGTGTTTGTCGTTCAACCAGCGCTTGAGCCAATGTCCCAGCGCAAAAGGGTCCAGCAGTTGAGCGCCCTGGAGCAAACCCTCGGGCGGGTCCAGCAACTCACAGCAATCCACGGTCTCAGCCCCTGACAAGCTGCCATTCAAGACCACCAGCCAAGCCCCATGGGGGCTCAGATCCAGTCCTGCCACGCATTGACGCTTTGGAGAAGGCGACAGCAGCCAAGACGGGAAACGCATGGTGACTCTTTTAAATAGACGGGGGGGGGTGAAAGCCCGCAGATTTTGAGCACCCCAGGTATGGGCTTTGACGCGCTTGACTCAGAGATTTTTTGATCAAGGCGCGTTTTTTATAATTCCCCCTATATATGGCCCACAAGCACCCCCCCGAAAGTTCGCAAGAACACGCCGCTGCTGGCGCAGCGCCCCGCTCACTGGCTGGTCAGTTGTTGCTGTGGGCCTTTGGCATCGCCGCCGCTGGTCTGGTGGTGGTGGCCTTGTTGGTGGGCGTGGCGCTGGCCATGGCCTATCCCCAATTGCCCGATGTGACCGACTTGTCGGACTACCGACCCAAGCTGTCGATGCGGGTCTATTCCGTCGAGGGCACACAGATTGGCGAGTTTGGCGAAGAGCGGCGCAACCTCACACCCTTCAAAGACATTCCCAAGGTCATGAAAGACGCGGTGCTGGCGATTGAAGATGCCCGTTTTTACCAACACGGCGGTGTGGACTACATCGGCTTGCTGCGCGCCAGCTTGGCCAACTTGGGCCGTGCCAAAAGCCAAGGCGCGTCCACCATCACCATGCAGGTGGCGCGCAACGTGTACCTGTCGTCTGAGAAAACCTTCACCCGAAAAATCTACGAAATCTTGCTCACCACCAAGCTCGAGCACCTACTCAGCAAAGACCAGATTTTTGAGATCTACCTGAACCAAATTTATTTGGGCAACCGCGCCTACGGTTTTGCCGCAGCCTCCGAAGCCTACTTTGGCAAGCCCCTGAAAAACATCACCATCGCAGAAGCCGCCATGCTCGCCGGTTTGCCCAAGGCCCCTTCGGCCTACAACCCCATTGCCAACCCCAAGCGGGCACGCTCACGCCAGCTCTACATCATTGAGCGCATGGAAGAAAACGGCTTCATCACCAAAGCCGAAGCCGCCGCCGCCAAACAAGAAGAGCTCAAAATTCGCACCGCCATGAGCAGCCAAAACACCCATGCCGAATACGTGGCTGAGATGGCGCGCCAATTGATGTTTGCGCAATACGGACCCGACATTTACACCCGGGGTCTCAACGTGTACACCACCATTCGCGCCAGTGACCAGCAATCGGCTTACCACGCCTTGCGTCGCGGCATCATGGACTACGAGCGCCGCCAGCACTACCGTGGCCCCGAAAAATTCATCACGCTGCCCAGTAACCCGGCAGAACAAGAAGACGCCATCGACGACGCCTTGATCGAGCAAGGCGACAAGGGTGATTTGCTGGCCGCTGTGGTGCTAGAAGCCGGGCCGAAAAAGGTGCGTGCGGTGCGGCAAAACAGCGAGGTGTTGGAGATCACCGGCGAAGGCTTGCAGCCGGTGCAGTCGGGCCTGTCTGACAAAGCACCGCCCAACATCCGCTTGCGCCCGGGCGCCTTGATTCGCGTCACCAAAACTGCCAAAGGCGCGTGGGAAATCACCCAACTGCCCGAAGTCGAAGGCGCATTTGTGTCGGTCGACCCACGCAATGGCGCCATCCATGCGCTGGTGGGCGGCTTTGACTTTGACAAAAACAAGTTCAACCACGTGACCCAAGCCTGGCGCCAACCGGGCTCCAGCTTCAAGCCTTTCATTTACTCTGCGGCTCTGGAAAAGGGCTTCACGCCCGCCACCGTGGTCAACGATGCGCCGCTGTTTTTTGACGCCAGCGTGACCGGCGGCCAACCGTGGGAGCCCAAAAACTACGACGGCACCTTCGACGGTCCCATGACCTTGCGCAAAGGCTTGGCCAAGTCAAAGAACATGGTCTCGATCCGCGTGCTGCAAGCGGTAGGCGCACAAAACGCGCAGCAGTGGATCACCCACTTTGGGTTTGAAGCCGACAAACACCCGCCCTACCTGACCATGGCGCTGGGCGCGGGCTCGGTCACCCCCATGCAAATGGCCACCGGCTATTCGGTGTTTGCCAATGGCGGCTACCGCATCAACCCTTTCCTGATCAGCAAAGTCACCGACCAAACGGGCAAGGTGTTGTCTGAGTTCACACCGCCCGAGTTGGACGAGTCGGTGCGCGGCATCGACGCGCGCAACGCGTTTGTGATGACCAGCTTGTTGCAAGAGGTCACCCGCTCAGGCACCGCCGCACGCGCCCAAGCCACCTTGAAGCGGCCCGACATTTATGGCAAGACAGGCACCACCAACGACTCCATGGACGCCTGGTTTGCGGGCTACCACCCCACGCTCACCGCCGTGACCTGGATTGGCTACGACACGCCACGCAAGCTGGGTGACCGCGAAACCGGTGGCGGCCTGAGCTTGCCGGTGTGGATCAGCTACATGCAGCACGCCCTGCAAAACGTGCCCGTTGCCGAACCCACACCACCTGCCGGCCTCACGCATGAAGGCGGAGAGTGGTTCTACAGCGAATACAGCCGTGGCGGTGGGGTGAGCAGCTTGGGGCTGGAGAGCAAATCAAGCCCCAGCGAGTTGCCCGCCAACGACGAGAAAAAACGCATCCTCGATTTGTTCAAGAACTGAGCGTCTCGCGCCAAGCTGTGGGCGAAACCGCCTGCGAGCGGCCGGGTCGGCCTAGGCTGTGAAGGTGAGCGTCATGCCCGATTGGGTGGTGGCGTCTTGCGTCAAACGCTGAAAGAACTCACCCTGCCCTTTGGTGTCGGCCCATTGCTGGCCATCAAAGCGAAAGTGATAACCCCCTGAGCGCGCCGCCAACCACACCTCATGCAAGGGCTTTTGCAGGTTGATGATGATTTGGCTGCGGTTGGCAAAGGTCAGCGTGATCATGCCGCCGGTGCGCTGGTTGTCGATGTCGGCGTCGCTCTCGTCGTTGATGCGGTCACACGCCAGCTCCACCGCGCGCAGGAGTTGTTCAGCGTGGTCCAAGAATTCAAGATCGGTCATTACAATTTGCGCCATGGGTATTGAGCAAAAGATTCTAGTCAGGGCCAGTGCCCTTGGTGGCCGTGTGGCCGCCATTGCAGGCGCTGTGGTGCTGTTGGTAGCCTGCGGTCAAAAAGGGCCGCTGCAATTGCCCAACGACCCCGAGTTTCAACAACGCGCCACCTTGCCCGAGATCGTGCGCCGCCAGTTGCCCGGTGGCGCGGCGTCCAGCGCGCCATCCCCCACGCCTGCCGCCTCGGCACCGGTCAGCCCCGCGTCATCGGGCCGCTGATTTTTCTGTTTTCTTTCACGAGCTGTTCGATGTCACACCCCTCGCTTGCCGGCGCCCCCTTTGTGGCCACCCAACACAATGCCCTTTACCTAGAAGGCGTGAAACTGGCCGACCTGGCCGCGCAGCACGGCACGCCCTTGTTTGTTTACTCCAAAGCCGCCATGCTGAGCGCACTGGCCGCTTATCAACGTGGCTTTGCTGGGCGCAAGGCCCGCATCTGCTACGCCATGAAAGCCAACTCGTCCTTGGGTGTGCTGCAAGTGTTTGCACAGGCCGGCTGTGGCTTTGACATCGTCTCGGGCGGCGAGTTGGAACGCGTCATCGCCGCCGGTGGCGACCCGCGCAAAGTCATTTTTTCAGGGGTGGGCAAAACCCGCGCCGAAATGCGCCAAGCCCTGCAAGCGGGCATCGCCTGCTTCAACGTCGAGAGCGATGCCGAACTGGAAGTTTTGAGCGAGGTGGCACACGCCATGGGCCTGCGCGCGCCCGTGAGCATCCGCGTCAACCCCAATGTGGACGCCAAGACCCACCCCTACATCTCCACCGGACTCAAGGGCAACAAATTTGGCGTCGCCCACGAGCAAGCCTTGCGCACCTACCAGCGC
This sequence comes from Comamonadaceae bacterium, assembly GCA_947381325.1. GTDB lineage: Bacteria > Pseudomonadota > Gammaproteobacteria > Burkholderiales > Burkholderiaceae_C > Limnohabitans. The sequence continues at coordinate 25,450 of CANCUP010000002.1, read as the reverse complement.
GCCGCGTCACTGCCAGGTTTGCAGGTGGTGGGCATTGACTGCCACATTGGCTCGCAAATCACCGAGGCGACGCCCTACCTGGATGCAATGGACCGCGTGCTCGATTTGGTGGACGCCATCGAAGCCGCAGGCATTGCCATTGCCCACATCGACTTTGGCGGTGGCTTGGGCATCAACTACAACGGCGACACTCCGCCCGCCGCCGATGCGCTGTGGGCGCAACTGCTCGCCAAGCTCGATGCACGTGGCTATGGTCAGCGCCAACTGATGATCGAACCCGGTCGCTCGCTGGTGGGCAATGCCGGGGTGTGCCTGACCGAGGTGCTCTACCTCAAGCCCGGCGAGCAGAAAAACTTTTGCATCGTCGACGCTGCCATGAACGACTTGCCCCGTCCCGCCATGTACGAGGCCTTCCACCAAATCGTGCCACTCGCACCCCGCGCGGGTGACAGCGTGTGCTACGACGTGGTCGGCCCAATTTGCGAAAGCGGCGACTGGCTCGGTCGTGACCGCCAATTGGTGGTGCAGGCCGGTGATGTGTTGGCCGTGCTCTCTACCGGCGCCTACTGCATGGCCATGGCCAGCAACTACAACACCCGTGGACGTGCAGCGGAAGTGTTGGTCGACGGCACCCAGGCCCATGTGATTCGCCGCCGCGAGTCAGCCGCTGAGCAAATGGCTCTGGAGCGCTTGGTCGGTCAAGTCAAAGACCTCACTGACTGAATGCGTTTGTAGGTTGTTTGGCCTCGCCAAGCGAACTGCGTCGCTCAATCTCGTTGAAGCCTTTGCTTGATGGAAGTGGGGTTCTGGCGACAGTCGAGCACACGCCAAACTTGCACCTCCTCTACACCGACACGGTAGTAGATCGCGTAGGGAAACCGTTTAGAAAGCGCGCGGTGGTAGCCGAACACCTTTTGGTGAACGCCTGCGTACAACAGCAACGAATCAATGTCTGAGAACAGCGCGTCAAGAAAATAGTCACCAAGCCCCGTTTGCTGGCTTTCGTAAAAGCGAGAACCTGCGCGAAGGTCGTCAATTGCGAGGGAAAGTAGGCGGATTTTCACGCTTGTTTGCGAGCGCGCAGATGATCCTTGGCTTGGTCCCAGTCAACCATAGTCGCCACACCCGCAGCCAGCGCCTGTTCGGCATCCTTCAAGGCCTTCTCATGCCATGCGGGGGATTCAAAATCACCTTCCGAACTCACGCAGAGGGAGTCCCAAAGCGCCTCCATCAGCTTGAGCTTTTCTGATGCAGGCATCGCTGCAATATCGATGGTCGTCATAAATTCCTCGCTCTTGCAAACAGCAGGCTTGTGGATACTAGCAAAAATGGCCACTCACAGCCTGAAGTGTGACGCACCTCTTGACTGAGCCCGAAATTGGTTGACTTCAAATCTTTAAGTGGTGCGCTTGAATCTGCGCACCAAGCGCCAGCCCAGCAATCCAGCCAGCACGCCGCCATACACCCACACCTCGGCAAAGTTGTGCTTGCCCGCACGCATCCAGTAAAAGTGCAATACCGCCAAGCCAGCCACCCAGTAGACCGCCTTGTGCAAAGTTTGCCAGCGCTTGGCCCCTAAACGCCGAATGGCCGCATTGAACGACGTGGCCGCCAAGGGCGTGAGCAACACAAAGCCTGAAAAGCCCATCCAAATGAACGGGCGCTTGGCAATGTCAAGGGCGATGTCGCCCCACTCAAAGCCCATATCGAGCCAGCTGTAACACAGCAGGTGCAGCAGCGCATAGCCATACACCGTGAGCCCCAGCATGCGGCGAAAACGCGCCAGCTCGGGCCACCCCAAGCTCACACGCAAGGGGGTCACGGCCAGTGCCAGGCACAAGGCACGCAAGGTCCAGTCGCCCGAAGAGCGGATCAGGTATTCGGCGGGGTTGGCCCCCAGCGCATCGTTGAGCGCGCCCCACAGCAGCCAAGCAAAAGGCATCACCAACACGCCGCCCAACAGCGGCTTGGCCGCCGCGTGACGCAAGGCCGAGCGCACGGTCAGGGTCACGGACACAGCGCGCGTCGTGTTCAGAAAAACTTAGCCAGGTCCATGCCCTTGTAGAGCTGACCCACCTGCGCTTCGTAACCGTTGAACATCAAGGTCTTGCGCTTCTTGGCGAACAGGCCGTCTTCACCAATGCGTCGCTCGGTGGCTTGGCTCCAGCGTGGGTGGTCCACCGTCGGATTGACGTTGGAATAAAACCCGTACTCCTGAGGCGCTGAGCGGCCCCAAGAGTTGATGGGTTGCTTGTCGACAAAACGGATCTTGACCAAGCTCTTGGCACTTTTGAAGCCATATTTCCAAGGCACCACCAAGCGCACGGGCGCGCCGCTTTGGTTGGGCAGCACCTCGCCGTACATGCCAAAACTCAACAGGGTCAAAGGATGCATGGCTTCGTCCAGACGCAGCCCTTCCACATAAGGCCAATCCAGCACACGTGACGCCACGCCCGGCATGGTCTTGGGATCGGCCAGGGTGATGAACTCGACATACTTGGCGCTGCCCAAAGGCTCGACACGTTTGATCAATTCGGACAAGGAGTAGCCCACCCAGGGGATGACCATCGACCACCCCTCCACGCAGCGCAAACGGTAAATGCGCTCCTCCATGGGGCTGACCTTGAGCAGTTCTTCCAGATCGATGGGCCCCGGCTTTTTGACCAAACCTTCGATATCGACACGCCAGGGCTGGGTCTTGAGGGTGTGGGCGTATTTGGCCGGGTCGGCTTTGTCGGTGCCGAACTCGTAGTAATTGTTGTAGCTGCTGGCATCGGCATAAGGCGTGACCTTCTCCATCGTGGTGCCCCCCGCTTGGCGACTCACCGCGCCCACCAGAGGGCTGAGCTTGCCGGGCTTGGCCACAGCGGATTGGGCCCAGGCCTCACGACCCGCCCACGCAGCGAGGGCCGCGCCTCCTGCACCCGCTGTGAGTTGTTTCAACCAGTCTCGCCGCTTCACATACGCGGCCTGTGGCGTGATCTCGCTGCTGTAGGGGTGAATAAATCCTGAATCACTGTGGGCTGAAAAGAGGTGGCGCTGCACGGTATCTCCTGGTGGTCAAGCGTGACATTGTGCGGTGCTTGACGCCAAGGTGCAGCGCCGCGCCTCAAAGGCCAGACGTGGGCCAAGGAAGTTGTGCAAATTCAAAACCCAAAAAAAAGCTGGCACACGGCCAGCTTTTTTGCACACAAGGGGTCAGATCAACGCAGACCGGCCATGTAGTCGGCCACGGCTTTGATTTCGCGGTCGTTGAGCTTGGCGGCCACTTGGGCCATTTGCACGCTGTTTTTGCGCACGCCGTCACGGAACGCCGTCAGTTGGGCGGCGGTGTATTCAGCATGCTGACCTGACAGACGGGGGTACTGCGAAGGAATACCCGCACCGTTGGGCGTGTGGCAACCAGCGCAAGCCGCAATTTGACGGTCGGCAATGCCACCACGGTAAATGCGTTCACCCAGGGTGACCAACTCTTTGTCTTTGGCAAAGCCGGTTTTGGCTTTTTTGGAACCCACCCAAGCGGCGATGTTCTTCATGTCGTCATCGCTGAGGGCTGCTGCCATGCCGCTCATGATGGCATTGGCTCGCTTGCCTGATTTGAACTCTTGCAGTTGCTTGACGATGTACTCAGGGTGCTGCTGGGCCAGCTTGGGGTTGACGGGAGTGCCCGAGTTGCCATCGGCACCGTGGCAGGCCGCGCACACGGCTGTGAAGCTGGCTTCGCCTTTGGCCAAGTCTGGCTTGGCGGCTTTGGCGGGTTCGTTGGCGTGTGCAGACACAACAGGAGCCACCAAGGCGGCAGCGATCAGCAAAGAGGCAAACAATTTCATAGAGGTGCTTTGGTAAAAGACGCGCAAAGACGTTGAAAAACTCGGCAGATTCTACAATGCTGCATGAATCAGCCAGACACCCAAGCCGCCCCCTCCCCCGCCCACACCCCGGAGGAACCCGTGCTCAGCGTCTCGGCTGCGCCTTCGCCCGCATTGTTGAGTCCCGCCGATCAGGCCAAGCATGCCATGGGCTGGTTGCACACCGCCCGGTTTTTGACCACCGCCGCCCAACTGCACCACCTGCCCGCCTACGAATTGCCAGAAATTGCCTTTGTCGGGCGCTCCAACGCAGGCAAGTCCACCTGCATCAATGTGCTGACGCAGCAAAAGCGCTTGGCCTATGCGTCCAAAACACCCGGTCGCACCCAGCACATCAACCTGTTTGCTTTGGGCCGCCAAGGCCAAACCGATGCGGTGCTGGCTGACTTGCCGGGCTATGGCTACGCCGCGGTCCCCAAGCAAGACAAGATCCGCTGGCAGCAAGTGATGGCCAACTATTTGCTCACCCGCGAGAACCTGCGCGCCGTGGTGCTGCTGTGCGACCCACGCCATGGCTTGACCGATTTGGACGACATCTTGCTCGACGTGATTCGCCCGCGCGTGGAAGAGGGTCTGAAGTTCTTGGTGCTGCTGACCAAGGCCGACAAGCTCAACCGCACCGAGGGTGCCAAAGCACTCTCGATCGCCAAACTGCAAGCTGGTGGCGGACAAGTCAAACTGTTTTCTGCCCTCAAAAAGCAAGGCGTGGACGAAGTCGCCACCTTGCTCTACGACTGGATGCACCCCTGATTCCAGCGGGCACGCCACACACCGCCGTCAATACAGCTCTGGCGCACCCTCTGGCCGGGTTTTGAAACGCTTGTGCACCCAGAAGTACTGCGCCGGCATGGTCTCAATCATGTCTTGCAAACGCCGATTCATGGTGGCGGTATCGGCCTGCGCATCGTCGGTGGGAAAGTCGGTCCATGCCGGATGCACCACCACCTCATACCCGCTGGCCGTCATGCGGGTGATCACAGGCACCACACGGGCACGTCCCAATTTGGCAAAACGTGACAACGAAGGCACCGTCGCGGCAAGCTCGCCGTAAAACGGGACAAAGATCGATTCATTGGCGCCAAAGTTCATGTCAGGCAACAAATACAGCAAGGCATCGTGGCGCAAGGCGCTGACGATCGGCTTGACGCCATCTTCTCGGCTGAACAAACGCACATCGCCAAAACGTTGACGGCCCTGGGCCACCCAAGCGTCCACGGCGGCATTGGATTGCGGCGTGAAGATGGTGGTGAAGTGCAAGGGCAAATTCAGTGTCAGCGCTGTCCACCCCACGTCCAGGCCCACGAAATGGGGCGCAAACAGCACGGTGGGTTGTGCTTGCAACAAATCGGCCACCTCGCCGGTCAACGCCACACGCGAACGGATGCACGCCGGCGCGCGGTGCCACAGCCAGCTGCGGTCCAACCAAGCCTGGGCAAAATGCACAAAACTCTGGCGCGCCAACTCGGCGCGCGCTCGGGGGCTCAACGCAGGAAAGCAAATGCGCAAGTTGGTCAGCACCACGTGACGCCGCTCGGCCACCAGCACAAACAACAACAGCCCTAAGCCAGCGCCCAAAGCACGCAGGAACGGCAAGGGCAAATACCCCAATCCGCGCAACAACCAAAGCCCCATGTGCGAGCCCATGGCCTAGCCCTCTGCCCGCGGTTGTTTGTCGCGCGCATAGCTCCAAAGGTATTGCCCGGGAGCCGCCCGCACCAATTGCTCAACGCCACGGTTGACCGCTGCCGCCGCCAGCTCAGGCGGGCAGTTGACGTCCAACAACTCGGGCGCGTTGAAAGGTCGCATGTGCAGGCAAAAACCTTGCCCCGGCGCCAAGCGTTCACACCACGTCAAGAGCACGGTGGCGCCGGTCTGTTGCGCCAGTTTGGACAACAAGGTCATGGTGTAGACCTCACGGCCAAAGAAAGGGGCCCACACACCTTGCCCCAATGGTGGCACTTGGTCGGGCAATATGGCGGTGTAGCCACCGGCACGCAAGGTGCGAATCAAGGTGCGCACCCCCGCCAAAGAGGTGGGCGCGGAAGCCAAGTAGGGGCGCGTTCTGGCTTGTGCCACCAAGGGCTCGAGCCATGCTTTGCGGGCCGGTCGGTACAGCGCCACCAAAGGGCCAAAACGCGGCCCAAATTTTTCGGCAATCGCTTGCGCGCCAATTTCCCAACAGCCCAAATGGGGCGACATCACAATGACCCCCTTGCCTGCGCGCATGGCCGCTTCAAAATGCTCCGCACCGTCCCAACGCACCACGTCACCCAAGGGGGGGGCGGTTGAGCGCATCCACACCCACGGCAGCTCAGCCACCATCATGCCCATGGCCGCGATCGCAGGACGCGCGTCGTGCCAAGGCACTCCGGCAGCCTGCACATTGGCCTTGAAGTGTTGGCGATAACGCGGCGACACAGCCCACACCAACCAGCCCAGCACAGCACCCACGCGTTGCATCCTCGACAGGGGCATGCGCGATAGCCAAACAAACAAGCGGGTTGCAGCAGCCATGAGGCGGATCAGAACGATAAAAGTTAAATTACAATATTGATTGTCGCTGAGTTAACAGAGCAACTTGCAGAGCGACAACCCCACTTCGGTGGGACCCGAATCGGTCAACACTGGTTCATCTGCTAAAGCGTTCGCCGGGCTCCTTCGGGGTTGGCAACGCCAACCATCAACCTTAGGAGCTTTTCTCATGTCTCTCGACTATCTCTTCACGTCCGAATCCGTCTCGGAAGGCCACCCCGACAAAGTGGCAGACCAAATCTCGGACGCCATCCTCGACGCCATCTTTGCCCAAGACCCGCGTTCGCGCGTGGCCGCTGAAACCCTGACCAATACAGGTTTGGTGGTGTTGGCCGGTGAGATCACCACCCAAGCCAACGTCGACTACATCCAAGTGGCGCGCGACACCATCAAGCGCATTGGCTACGACAACACCGACTACGGCATTGACTACAAAGGCTGCGCGGTCTTGGTTGCTTACGACAAGCAATCCAACGACATCGCCCAAGGCGTGGACCACGCCTCTGACGACCACCTCAACATCGGCGCTGGCGACCAAGGCCTGATGTTTGGTTACGCCTGCAGCGAAACCCCTGAGCTGATGCCCGCCCCCATCCACTACGCCCACCGCTTGGTCGAGCGTCAAGCCCAGCTGCGCAAAGATGGCCGCTTGCCTTTCTTGCGTCCTGACGCCAAGAGCCAAGTGACCATGCGCTATGTGGACGGCAAGCCCCACAGCATCGACACCGTGGTGCTGTCCACCCAACACAGCCCCGATCAGTCGGAGACAGCCACCAAGATGAAGGCCAGCTTCACCGAAGCCATCATCGAAGAAATCATCAAGCCCGTGCTGCCCAAAGAGTGGCTCAAAGACACCAAGTACTTGATCAACCCCACCGGCCGTTTCGTCATTGGCGGCCCACAAGGTGACTGCGGCTTGACAGGCCGCAAGATCATTGTGGACACCTACGGCGGCGCTTGCCCCCACGGGGGTGGCGCCTTCTCGGGCAAAGACCCCTCCAAGGTCGACCGCTCCGCCGCTTACGCCGCACGCTATGTGGCCAAGAACATCGTGGCCGCCGGTTTGGCCAGCAAGTGCCAAATTCAAGTGGCGTACGCGATTGGTGTGGCCCGTCCGATGAACATCACGGTCAACACCGAAGGCACGGGCGTGATCAGCGACGAGAAGATCGCCGCCTTGGTGGCCGAGCACTTTGACCTGCGCCCCAAGGGCATCATTCAAATGCTCGACTTGCTGCGCCCGATCTACAGCAAGACCGCGGCTTACGGCCACTTCGGTCGCGAAGAGCCCGAGTTCACCTGGGAGCGCACCGACAAAGCAGCTGCATTGAAGGCCGCAGCTGGTTTGAAGTAAACGCTTGTCAGCTTTGGCTTTGAAGGCCTCTCGTTGCTGACGAGAGGCCTTTTTTGTGTCAAACCTCAGACGACTGCTGTAACGCCCACATCTGCGCATAGCGCCCATTGAGCGCCAACAAAGCCGCGTGCGATCCGCGCTCCACGATGTGGCCGGCGTCGAGCACCAAAATTTCGTGGGCATCGACCACGGTGGACAAACGGTGGGCAATCACCAAGGTGGTTTTGTTGTGCGCGGCGCTTTGCAACTCACCTTGGATCGCGCGCTCGTTGGCGCTGTCCAAGGCCGACGTGGCTTCGTCAAAAATCACAATCGGTGGGTTCTTGAGCAAGGTGCGCGCAATCGCCACGCGCTGCTTCTCGCCACCCGAGAGCTTCAAGCCGCGCTCACCCACCATGGTGTCGTAACCCTTGGGCGTGGCGGCGATGAAGTCGTGGATGTGGGCGGCACGGGCCGCTTGCTCGACCTCTTGCACGGACGCATCGGTGCGCCCATAAGCGATGTTGTAGCGCACGGTGTCGTTGAACAACACCGTGTCTTGCGGCACGATGCCCAGGGCACGGCGCACGCTGTGCTGCGTGACGCGGCGAATGTCTTGGCCGTCGATGGTGATGTGGCCACTGCCCACGTCATAAAACCTGAACAACAAACGCGCCAGGGTGGACTTGCCCGAGCCCGAGGGCCCCACCACCGCCACGGTTTTGCCCGCAGGAATGTCAAAGCTGATGCCGTGCAATATAGGACGCGCAGGCTCATAGGCAAACACCACCGACTCAAAGCGCACGGTGGGTGGGCCGCTCACCTGCAAATCGGGTGCGCCGGGGTCGTCGGCGACTTCGCGCTCTTTTTCCAGCAAGCTGAACATGCGGTCCAAGTCGGTCAGGCTTTGTTTGATTTCACGGTAGAGCACGCCCAAGAAATTGAGCGGGATGTAGAGCTGAATCATGAAGGCGTTGATCATCACCAAGTCGCCCAAAGTCATGCGCCCTTCCACCACCCCCACAGTGGCACGCCACAGCATGGTGACCAAAGCGATGGCGATGATGAGTTGCTGGCCGGTGTTGAGCAGCGACAGCGAGGTTTGCGACTTCAGGCGTGCACGGCGCAGCTGGTCCAGGCTGGTGTCGTAGCGCTTGGCTTCAAAGCCTTCGTTGCTGAAGTATTTGACGGTTTCGTAGTTGAGCAACGAGTCCACCGCCTTGGTGTGGGCCGCCGAGTCAAACTCGTTGGCCAGACGGCGAAAGTGGGTGCGCCATTCGGTGACGCTGACCGTGAACACGATGTAGACCGCCAAGGCCAGCAAGGTGATGCCGGCAAACCACACATCAAACTTCACCGCCAAGATGGTGAGCACCAAGGCCACCTCGATCAAGGTGGGCACGATGCTGTAGAGCGAATAAGAAATCAAGGACTCAATGCCACGCACGCCGCGCTCGATGTCGCGCGTCATGCCGCCGGTTTGACGCTCGAGGTGAAAGCGCAAACTCAAACCGTGCAGATGCTGAAAGGTTTCCAGCGCAATTTGCCGGGCTGCGCCTTGGGTGGCTTTGGCAAACACCAACTCACGCAACTCGGTGAAGGCCGACACCGACAAACGCAACACGCCATAGACCAGCAACAAAGACACCGGCACCACCAGCACCGCGGTGGGGTCGCTGGGCTTGAAAGACATGCTGTCGATCAACTCTTTGAGCAACAAGGGCACGCCCACGTTGGCCAACTTGGCGCCCACCATGAACGCCAAGGCCGCCATGACGCGCCATTTGTATTGCCACAGGTAGGGGAAGAGTCGCTGGAGGGTGGCGCTGTCTGAACGCGGGGTGCCCGAGGTATCGGGACTTGGGGGAGTTGAAGGCGCGTGATGACGCATATTGCACAATGCCAAATAGTTAACCGTGGATTGTGCCTATGTCTTCCCATTCCTCCGCCGCAGTGGTGACACTGCCCACCGACCAAGAGCTGGTGCTCAAGGTCATCCCCATGCCTGCCGACTGCAACGCCAACGGCGATATTTTTGGCGGCTGGGTCATGGCGCAGGTGGACTTGGCCGGGGCTGTGCTACCTGCGCGCTATGTGCGCGGCCGCATGGCCACGGTGGCGGTGAACGAGTTCATCTTCAAACAAGCGGTGAAAGTGGGCGACATCTTGAGCTTTTTTGCCAAGGTCAACCGCATTGGCAACACCTCCATCAGCGTCGATGTGGAGGTGTATGCCGAGCGTTTCAGCCGGCAAGGGCAGTACATCAAAGTCACGCAAGCCACCTTGACCTATGTGGCGATTGACGACCAGGGCAAGCCGCGCCCTATTCCCAAAGACTGAGCTCAAGAGACGATGTAGGCCCCGCTGCCTGCCGCCACCATCTGGCCATCGGGGTCGAAAAACTCCATGCGCGTGCTCCCCACACGCGAGCCAATGCGCAGCACCTCAGCACGCATGTCAAAAAACTCGCCGATGCCTTGGCGCAGGTAGTCGATGCGCAAATCGATGGTGCCGACCTTGAGAAAGAAATCGAGCCGCTGCGCAGCCGTTTGGTCCATGTGCCGTGCTGCCTTGGCCACCAAGCAAGCCAAGCCACCCAAGGCATCCAAACTCGCGCTGATGACGCCACCGTGCACCCGGTTGTAGGCGAAATGCCCGACCAGCTCAGGCCTCATGGGCAAACGCGCCGTGACCACGGTAGGCGTGATGTCCACCAACTTGACGCCCAAGATTTGATTGAACACAATTTTTTCTTCAAAGATGGCGCGCACACCTTCGACGAATTCGGGCTCAAAGTGGCCATCGGCAGACAGACGTTTGATCAAAACAAGGCTTTCAGAGTTTGGAAAAGTCAGGGCGACGCTTCTCCATGAAGGCACCAAACGCTTCTCGCGCAGCAGGCTCTTGCAACATGCGCCCAAAGCTGGTGGCCTCGGCCTCGATCTGCGCCATGATCTGTGCAGACTGGCCACTCTTCATGAGCCGCTTGGTCTCGACCAAAGAACTCAAGGGCTTGGCCGCCAGTTTGCCCGCCTGCGCCTGGGCATAACTGTTGACCTCGGTGGGGGGCACCACGCGGTTGACCAAGCCCACTTCTTGCGCTGCCTCGGCCATGAAAGGCTCGCCCATGAGCAAAGCCTCCGCCGCACGGTGGTGGCCCATCATCTGCGGCACCAAGATGCTGGAGCCCGCTTCTGGGCACAGACCCAAATTGACAAAGGGCATCGAGAAGGCGGCGTTGTCACCGGCGTAGACCAAGTCACAGTGGAACAAGAGCGTGGTGCCAATGCCCACCGCTGGCCCAGCCACGGCGGCCAGCAAAGGCTTGCTCAAACCCGCGATGGCCCGTAAAAAGCGAAACACCGGGGCGTCATGACCTGAGGGCGGGTGGTTCAAAAAGTCGGCGATGTCGTTGCCGGCGCTGAAGATGGTTTCATGCCCTTGGATCAGCACCACGCGCACCTCGGTGTTGGTTTGGGCATGTTCCACAGCATCGGCCAAGCTGGCGTACATGGCGGCCGTGATGGAGTTCTTTTTGTCCAAGCGGTTGAAGGTCAGCGTCATCACGCCTTGGTCGAGGTGTTGCAGGATGTCGGTCATCACAAATCTCGGTTGGGTTTATGGAATGCGTTGCCAAATTTGGGTGCGGTAAAACGGGCCAATGTAGCCACGCAACTGCAAGCGTTTGCCGCCTTCGAGCGGCACCATGCGCACGGTGTATTCCTTGCCGTTTTCCGGGTCGAGGATTTTGCCGCCGCCGCCCCAGCGTTTGTCATCCGGCTCGTAGCGCACGCCACGGATGATCTCCATGCCCACAATGGCTTGTCCCTTGCGGTCGTCTTTGCAATCGTCACAGGTTTTGACAGCCTTGGGGTCTGGGTCCAGCGACTTGGCCACACGGCCAAACAACACCCCTTGGCGCTCGACGATGTCGATCTCGGCACGGGCCTCGCCCGTGTCATCGTCGATGGTGCGCCACAGGCCTACCGGTGTCATCTGCGCGTGTGCGGCCAGCACCCAGCCGCACATCACGCTGGCCATCCCAAAAGCACGCCAACTCAACATACCCACTCCTTGAAATTGCTTCGCATTGTCGCCGCCTTGAACTCAGGCAAACACCGCCTCGGTGTCCATCAACACGGCAGATCCCGCACGTGCGGTTTGCATCAGAGAAGCCGTTTCAGGGAACAACTTGGCAAAGTAAAAGCGGGCGGTTTGTAGCTTGGCTTGGTAGAACGGATCACGGTCACCCGCAGCGATGCGTTGCAAGGCGACTTGCGCCATGCGAGCCCAAAAATAGCCGAACACCAAGTGCCCGGCCACACGCAGATAGTCCACCGCCGCGGCGCCCACCTCGTCGGCGTTTTGCAAAGCTTTGTAGCCGATCTCTCCCGTGAACTGGGTCATTTGCTGGCCCAACTTGGCCAAAGGTTGGATGAACTCAGCCATGTCCTCGTTGCCCTGCTCAGCCATCACCAAGGCGGTGATGTATTCGCCAAACTTTTTGAGCGAGGCCCCTTGATTGCCCAAGACCTTGCGCCCCAGCAAGTCCAAGCTTTGGATGGTGTTGGTGCCTTCATAGATCATGTTGATGCGGGCGTCACGCACATACTGCTCCATGCCCCATTCGCGGATGTAGCCGTGTCCGCCCAGCACCTGCATGCACGCCGAGGTGGCGATCCAGGCGTTGTCGGTGATGAAGGCCTTGACGATGGGTGTGAGCAAGGCCACTTGTTCGGCGGACTCGGCACGCACAGCAGGGTCAGGATGGCTCAACGCTTGGTCCACCCACAAGGCGCAATGCAAGCTCAGGGCGCGGCCCCCTTCGGCATAGGCTTTGGCGGTGAGCAGCATCTTGCGCACATCGGGATGCACCAAGATGCTGTCGGCGGGTTGTTGCGGTGACTTCACGCCGGTCAAACTGCGCGACTGGATGCGCTCTTTGGCGTAAGCCCGTGCGTTTTGGTAGGCCACTTCGGTCAAACCCAAAGACTGCATGCCCACGCCGATGCGCGCCACGTTCATCATCACAAACATGGCCGCCAAGCCTTTGTGGGGTTGGCCGACCAGGGTGCCCACGGCACCGTCGAGCACCATCTGACAGGTGGCGTTGCCGTGGATGCCCATCTTGTGTTCCAAGCCACCACAGTGGATGGCGTTGCGTTCGCCCAAACTGCCGTCGTCGCGCACCAAAAACTTAGGCACGACAAACAAGCTGATGCCTTTGCTGCCCGCAGGCGCGTCGGGCAAACGGGCCAACACCAAGTGCACGATGTTGCTGACCAAATCGTGCTCCCCCGCACTGATGAAAATTTTGTGGCCCGTGATGCGGTAGGTCCCGTCGGCTTGCGGCTCGGCCTTGGTGCGCAGCAACCCCAGGTCGGTGCCGCAATGGGGCTCGGTCAGACACATGGTGCCCGTCCATTCACCGCTGGTGAGCTTGGGCAGATAGCACTGCTTTTGTGCTTCGGTGCCATGGGCATGCAAGGCCTCGTAAGCGCCGTGTGTGAGACCGGGGTACATGGTCCACGCCTGGTTGGCACTGTTGAGCATTTCGTACAGGCACTGGTTCACCACGATCGGCAGGCCCTGGCCGCCATAGGCTGGATCACAACTCAACGATGGCCACCCCCCTTCAACAAACTGTGCATAAGCGGCTTTGAAACCCTCGGGGGTTCTCACCTCGTGTGTGGTGACATCGAGCCGGCACCCTTGCTGATCGCCGACTTGGTTGAGCGGAAAGAGCACCTCTGACGCAAATTTGCCGCCCTCTTCGAGCACGGCAGCCAAGGTGTCAGCGTCCATGTCGGCATGGGGTGGCATGGCGTGCAAGACGTCCGTGACATGCAAGACCTCATGCAATACAAACTGCATGTCACGCAAGGGCGGGGTGTAGCTGGGCATCAGAAACTCCTTACTGCTTGAGCGCCATTTCAGCCGTTTGTCGCTGACGGGGAAGCATTGGCGTGGCGGCACCATAACGCGCCAAAATATTTTCAAACCCCACAGCGGTGTACTGCAACGATTTGGCTGAGCGCAAAAAACGTGCTTCGTATTGGAGCGCCAAGATCAGGCCATGGATCTCGAACACCATTTGCTCGGCATCCATGTCAGGCGCCAAATGTCCCGCATCGCGCGCTTGCACCACCGCGCGATGTACGGCAGCCAGCCAGGTTTTGACCGAGCTCGCCAAGGCGTCACGCACCGGGCCGGGGCGGTCGTCAAACTCGGCCGCACCGCTGATGTACAAGCAGCCGGAGTCAATTTCGGCCGAGGTGCGTTGGGTCCAGTTGGCAAACAGCTGACGCAATCGGGGCAAGCCACGTTCGGCCTGCATGGCGGGGTAAAACACCTCGGCCTCAAAACGCTCGTGGTACTCCCGCACCACCGAGAGCTGCAACTCTTCACGCGAGCCAAAGTGGGCAAACACGCCCGACTTGCTCATGCGCGCCACCTCGGCCAAGGCGCCAATGCTCAAGCCCTCCAAACCAATTTGTGTGGCCAAGCCCAAGGCGGCGTCGACGATGGCGGCTTTGGTTTGCCGCCCTTTGTGTGCGGCACGGCTTTCGGATGCGGGCAATTTTTGGGAACCGGTCATGAACCACCTAAAAAGAACGATCGTGCTATTTTGCATGAAAAGCTGACGCCTCTTTCCACTTCTAAACTCAAGCCCTATGCAAGCCACACGAATTTTGGCCATCCGTCATGGCGAAACCGCCTGGAATGTGGACACCCGCATCCAAGGACAACTCGACATCGGGCTCAATGACACCGGCGTTTGGCAGGCCCAACGCGTGGGCCAGGCCCTGCAGGACGAAGACATTCACGCCATTTACAGCAGCGATTTGGGGCGCGCGCTGCAAACGGCACAGGCCATTGCGCAGGCCCGCTCCGGCCCGCAAACAGTGCCCTTGATACCAACCCCTGCATTGCGCGAACGCCACTTTGGTCATTTGCAAGGCCAGACCTGGGCCGCGATTGAAGCCGACTGGCCCGCCGACGCCAAGCTGTGGCGTTCACGCGATCCGCAGTGGTCGCCGCAGGGTGGTGAATCGTTGCTGGTCTTGCGCGAACGCATTGCACGCTGCGTGGACGCGTTGGCCAGCCAGCACCTGGGCCAGCACATTGTGCTGGTGGCCCACGGGGGTGTGATGGATGTGCTGTATCGCCTGGCCACGCAGCAAGACATCCAAGCCCCGCGCACCTGGCATTTGGGCAACGCCGCCATCAACCGTTTGTTGTGGACGCCTCAGGGTTTGAGTTTGGTGGGCTGGGGCGATGTGTCGCACTTCGAGCGCACATCACGCGACGAATCAAGCGTCTGACAGCAAGTCGCCATTGGCACTGGGGGGCGCCACACCCAAATGCCGGTAGGCCGCCAAGGTGGCCATGCGGCCACGCGGCGTGCGCTGCAAATAGCCTTGCTGGATCAGATAGGGCTCGATCACGTCTTCGATGGTGTCGCGCTCTTCGCCAATGCTGGCCGCGATGTTGTCCAAGCCCACAGGGCCCCCATCAAAGCGGTGGATCACCGCCTCCAGCAGCTTGCGGTCCATCAGGTCAAAGCCTTGCGGGTCGACGTCCAACATGGCGAGTGCGCGTTGAGCCATCTCTTGTGTGATGCGCCCAGAGCCTTTGACTTCAGCGTAGTCACGCACCCGGCGTAACAAGCGGTTGGCAATGCGTGGTGTGCCGCGTGAACGACGCGCAATTTCAAAACCACCTTCCACATCGGTGGGCGTGTTGAGCAAGCCGGCACTGCGCATGACGATGCGTTGCAACTCATCGGCGGTGTAGAACTCCAGGCGCGACACAATGCCAAAGCGATCGCGCAGCGGGTTGGTCAACATGCCCGCGCGGGTGGTGGCGCCCACCAGGGTGAAAGGCTGCAAGTCGAGCTTGATGCTGCGCGCAGCAGGGCCTTCGCCAATCATGATGTCGATTTGGTAGTCCTCCAGTGCGGGGTACAAAATTTCTTCGACCACCGGCGAGAGGCGGTGGATTTCGTCGATGAACAGCACATCGTTTTTCTCTAAGCCTGTGAGCAATGCGGCCAGGTCTTTGGGCTTTTCCAGCACCGGGCCACTGGTCGAGCGCAGGTTCACACCCAGCTCTTGGGCAATGATGTGGCTCAGGGTGGTTTTGCCCAAGCCCGGTGGCCCAAACAGCAGCACATGGTCAAGTGCCTCGCCACGTTTTTTGGCCGCACCGATGAAGATTTCCAGTTGCTCGCGCACCTTGACCTGGCCCACGTACTCTTGCAAGAGCTTAGGGCGCAGCGCACGCTCAATGGCTTCTTCGTGGGGCGACACGGGGGCGGCAGACACCACACGCGGGGGGGGCACAAAGCCCTCGCCAAAACTGTCGGTTTGAATGCTCATGGACGCGCCGCCTTACTTCGCCAGAGCCTTCAAGGCCAGCTTGATGCCCTCGCTCACGCCCACATCCGCAGGCAGGGCTTTGAGTGACAGGGCTGCTTCTTTGTCGCTGTAGCCCAGCGCCAGCAAGGCCTGCAAGATGTCGCTGTGGTGGTCGGTGTGACCGGCGCTGCTGGGGCCGAGATCGGCACCGAGTTTGCCTTTGAGTTCCAGCAACAAACGTTCTGCGGTTTTCTTGCCAATGCCGGGCACCTTGGTCAGACGGCCCGGCTCTTGCTCAGCCACGGCACGGGCCAACTCGTCGGCACTCATGCCACTGAGCACGCCGAGCGCGGTGCGCGGGCCCACGCCCGATATTTTGATCAGCAAGCGAAAGGTGGCGCGCTCGCTGGCAGTGCCAAAGCCATACAGAATTTGTGCGTCTTCGCGCACCACGAAGTGCGTCAGCAAGGTCACACGCTCGCCCGTGGCGGGCAGGTTGTAGAAGGTGCTCATGGGCACATCCACCTCGTAGCCCACGCCGTTGCAGTCCACCAGCACTTGGGGCGGATTTTTCTCGCTGAGGATGCCGCTTAATCTGCCAATCACATCTTGCCTATCATTGGGTCACCTTTTGCGAGATTATCGACTTGATTCTGCGACACACCTTCTCCCCACCCAACAACACGCGCCTGTCCCACCTGTGCGGTCCCGTTGACGAACATCTGCGCACCATCGAGATGGCGCTGAACGTCAAAATCGCGCACCGCCACGAACAGTTCAAGGTGGATGGCCCCAAGGCCAAAGCCACCCGGGCACTGGAGGTGCTGCAAGCCTTGTACGAACGCGCCGCACGCACCATCCCCGCTGAACAGGTGCAACTGATGCTGGCGGCAGACGCGGGCATGAGCCCAGACGAAGAGGGCCGCATGAGCTTGCAGACACGCCGCACCGACCTGCGCGCGCGCACGCCCAACCAAAGTGCGTACCTAGAGAACATTGCCCAACACGACATCACGTTTGGCATTGGCCCAGCAGGCACGGGCAAAACCTATTTGGCCGTGGCCTGTGCCGTGGATGCGCTGGAGCGCAGCGCGGTGCAACGCATTGTGTTGACCCGCCCTGCGGTAGAAGCGGGTGAAAAGCTGGGCTTCTTGCCCGGCGATTTGGGCCAAAAGGTCGACCCGTATTTGCGCCCGCTGTACGACGCGCTGTATGACCTGATGGGCTTTGACCGGGTGCAAAAAGCGTTCGAGCGCCAGGCGATTGAAATTGCGCCGCTGGCGTTCATGCGCGGGCGTACCTTGAACAACGCCTTTGTCATCTTGGACGAAGCGCAAAACACCACACCCGAACAAATGAAAATGTTTTTGACCCGCATTGGCTTTGGGGCCAAAGCGGTGGTCACGGGCGACGTGAGCCAAATCGATTTGCCCAAAGGCCAGTTGAGCGGCTTGATCGATGCCGAACGCGTGCTGCGCCGCGTCAAGGGCATTGCGATTTGCCATTTCACCAGCGCCGATGTGGTGCGCCACCCTCTGGTGGCGCGCATCGTGGACGCCTACGACGCCAAACGCGAGGCCGACTCGCCCGCCGCGCCACGCAAACGCCTCTGACACCTTCGTATCCACCATCCCCTGGATTCACAGCCCTCAGCACCATGGCTCTGCAAAAACTCCAACTCTCTTTGCAATTCGGTGACGTCCCGCATGCGGCACGTCACCGCGCTGCGCTGCCACGCCACAAGGTGGCCCGCTGGATTCGCCACGCGCTGGCCCTGGACGCAGAGATCACGGTGCGCATCGTGGGCGAAGACGAAGGACGCGCGCTCAACCTGAGCTACCGCAAAAAAGACTACGCCACCAATGTGCTGACCTTTGACTACACGCAAGCGCCCGTGGTGGTGGCCGACTTGGTGCTGTGCGCGCCGGTGGTGGCACGTGAAGCCAAAGAACAAGGCAAAACCTTGCAAGCGCACTATGCGCACCTGTTGGTGCATGGCACCTTGCATGCACAGGGCTGGGACCATGAAACCAGCACGCAAGATGCGCAAGAGATGGAGGCCTACGAGATCGACATCTTGGCGGAGCTGGGACTGCCCAACCCTTACTGAAACCACGCACCTGCCGGGCCTGGCAGGTGCAGCCCATCAGCGTCCGGCGGTGTCTTCGAGCAAACGCACTTTCACGGTTTTGCCTTTGACGCGGCCCACGCTCAAGCGCTGAACGGCCTCACGCGCGATGTCACGCGAGACGGCCACATAGGTGGAGAACTCGTTGACGTTGATCTTGCCCACCTGCTCTTTGGCAAAACCAGCGTCACCGGTGAGCGCGCCCAACACGTCACCCGCGCGGATTTTCTCTTTGCGTCCGCCCACAATTTGCAAGGTGGCCATGGGCGGCTGCAACAGGCCACCTGCGGCGGGAGTCAAGCTGCTCAGAGGTTGCCAGACCGACTCACGGCCTTGCAGCTGCTCGATCTTGCCCACAGATCCCATCTCGTCCATGCTCGCCAAGCTGAGGGCCAAGCCTTCGGCATCGCCGCGCCCCGTGCGCCCAATGCGGTGGATGTGCACTTCCGGGTCAGGCGTGACATCCACATTGATGACCGCTTGCAGCTGGGCCACATCCAAGCCACGTGCTGCCACATCGGTGGCCACCAACACCGAGCAACTGCGGTTGGCGAACTGCACCAGCACTTGGTCGCGCTCGCGTTGTTCCAGCTCACCATACAGCGCCAGCGCGCTGAAGCCCTGGGCCTGCAACACAGCCACCAAGTCACGGCATTGCTGCTTGGTGTTGCAAAACGCCAGGGTGGACTCGGGGCGAAAGTGATTGAGCAACAAAGACACCGCATGCAGACGTTCGCGGTCCTCCACCTCGTAACAAATTTGCTGGATCTTTTGTGCGTCGTGCTGCGCTTGCACTTTGACGCTTTGCGGCTCGCGCATGAACTGCGCGGCCAGTTTGTCGATGCCTTCTGGGTAGGTGGCCGAGAACAGCAGGGTTTGGCGCTGCGCCGGGCATTGACGCGCCACCTTGGCGATGTCGTCGAAAAAGCCCATGTCGAGCATGCGGTCGGCTTCGTCCAACACCAGCATGCGCACGCCTTGCAAACGCAAGGAGCCACGCTCCAGATGGTCGAGGATGCGGCCAGGGGTTCCAACCACCACATGGGCGCCATGCTCCAGGCTCACCGTCTGACCACGCAGCGCCACGCCACCGCACAGGGTGACAACTTTGATGTTGCCCACTGCACGCGCGAGGCGGCGAATTTCTTGCGTCACCTGATCGGCCAATTCACGCGTGGGGCACAGCACCAGCGCTTGCGCGTCGAATTGCGCGGCGTCGAGCTTCTCCACCAAGGGCAGGCCAAAGGCGGCTGTCTTGCCGCTGCCCGTGCTGGCTTGCGCCAGCAGATCGCGCCCCGCCAAGGTGAGCGGCAGGCTGGCCGCCTGGATGGGCGTCATGGCCGTGTAGCCGAGCTGGGTCAAGTTGCTCAGCGTGGCAGGCGATAGAAGGAGGGTGTCAAACGTGGGGGTAGGTGCAGTCATGCACCGATTATCGTGAGCGGGATGGTGACAGGGCCGTCGTTGACCAAATGAACTTTCATGTCGGCACCAAACACACCGGTTTGCACCAGCGCATGGCGCTCGCGGGCTTGCGCCACAAAGTGCTCGTACAAGCGGCGCCCTTCATCGGCGGGTGCCGCATGGGTGAAGCTGGGTCGGGTGCCGCTGCGGGTGTCGGCGGCCAAGGTGAATTGGCTCACCACCAACAGCCCACCCGCCACGTCTTGCACGCTGTGGTTCATCTTGCCGGCTTCGTCGTAGAACACGCGCAGCTTCAAAATTTTGTCGAGCATTTTTTGCCCCACGGCCTCGGTGTCGCCACGCTCGGCACACAAGAGCACCAACAAGCCTTGGGCAATTTCACCCACGGTCTCACCGTCCACCACCACCCGGGCTTCACTGACCCGCTGCAAAACGGCTTTCACAAGATGTCTCGTCCGTCGTCGATGTGCGCCTCGACATCACTGGGCAGCAATTGGATGGTGGCGCGCAAACCGGGCACATCACTCATCAGGGCTTGTTCCACGGTGGTACGCAGGGCGGCAGCACGCCCGAGCGACCATTCGGCAGGCATGTGCATGTGCAAATCGACAAAGCGCCGCTGGCCCGCCTTGCGGCTGGTGACGTGGTCAAACCGGATGATGTGGTGCTCGCCGCGCTGGTGCTCAAACCCCGCCAAGGTGGTTTGAATTTGCGCCATCACCTCAGGCTCGACCGCCTCGTCCATCAAGCCTTGCGACGCGCGCCAGACCAAATGAAAGCCTTCTTTCAAAATATTCAGCGCAACGCCAATGGCCACCACCGCATCCAGCCACAACCACCCCGTGATGCCGACCAAACCAATGCCCAAGACCACGCCCACCGAAGTCCACACGTCGGTGACCAAGTGGCGGGCATCGGCCTCCAAGGCGATGGACCGGTGTGTTTTGGCGGCTCGAAACATCACCCAGGCCAACCAGCCATTGAGGGCTGAGCTGACCACCGACAAAGCCAAGCCGATGCCCACTTGCTCAATCGGTTGCGGCTCAAAGAGGCGGTGGCTGGCGGCCCACACAATGCCGAGCGCCGCCACCACGATCAAAATGCCCTCGAAGCCGCTTGAGAAATACTCGGCTTTGTGGTGGCCATACGGATGGTCGTCGTCAGCCGGGCGCGCAGCGATGGTCACCATCATGAGCCCGAAGATGGCGCTGGCCAAGTTGACCAGTGACTCCATGGCGTCCGACAACAAACCCACCGAATCGGTGAGCCACCATGCCAGGGTTTTCAAGGCGATGGTGACCACGGCCACCCCGACCGACGTCCAGAGCAAGCCCTGTGGGGTGAGCCATTTGGCCATGGTGGCTTTGTTCATGCGCGACGTCGTTTCTTTCAACATCAAGCCAGGGTGACGCGCGCGAATTTGCGCTTGCCCACTTGGACCACATAGCTGCCCGCCCCAAGCTTGAGGCCTTTGTCGCTGATCACCACCGAGTCCACACGCACGCCCCCGCCATCGATCAAGCGGTTGGCCTCACTGGAGGATGGCGCCAAGCCTGCCGATTTGAGCAAGCCCGCGATCCCCATCGGCGCGCCCAGCAGCGCGACATCTGCAATGTCATCGGGTACGCCGCCTTTGCTGCGGTGGATGAAGTCCTGCTCAGCGGCATCTGCAGCCGATGCACCGTGAAAACGAGCCGTGATTTCTTTGGCCAACGCCACTTTGGCATCTTTGGGATTGCGGCCATTGGCAATCTCTTGCTTCAAAGCCTCAATTTGGGCTTCCGACTGGAAGGACAGCAAGGTGTACCAACGCCACATCAAGGTGTCGGAGATCGACAACACCTTGGCAAACATGGTGTTGGGCGCTTCGCTGATGCCGATGTAGTTGTTTTTGGACTTGGACATTTTGTCGACGCCGTCCAAGCCCTCGAGCAAAGGCATGGTCAAGATGCACTGCGCCTCTTGTCCGTACTCCACTTGCAGATGGCGTCCCATGAGCAGGTTGAATTTTTGGTCGGTGCCGCCCAACTCCAAGTCCGACTTCAAGGCCACCGAGTCGTAGCCCTGCATGAGCGGGTACAAAAACTCGTGCACGCTGATGGGCGTGCCCGCCTTGAACCGGTCATGAAAATCGTTGCGCTCCATCATGCGTGCCACGGTGTATTTGGCAGCCAGTTGGATCATGCCCATTGAGCCCAGTGGCAAACACCACTCGCTGTTGTAGCGGGTCTCGGTTTTTTCGGGATCCAGCACCAAGGACGCTTGCTTGTAATAGGTTTCGGCGTTGGCCTTGATTTGCTCAGGCGTCAAAGGGGGCCGTGTGCTGTTGCGTCCTGACGGGTCGCCAATCAGGCTGGTGAAGTCACCGATCAAAAAAATGACTTGGTGCCCCAGGTTTTGCAATTGGCGCATCTTGTTGAGCACCACGGTGTGCCCAATGTGAATGTCTGGCGCCGTCGGGTCCAGGCCCAGCTTGATGCGCAAAGGCTGACCGGTGGCTTCAGAGCGGGCCAGCTTTTTGACCCACTCGTCCTCAGGAATCAGTTCTTCGCAGCCACGCTTTGAAACAGCCAGGGCTTCTCGTACGCGGTCGGTGATGGGGTAAGTGGGTGAAGATGCTTGATTCATAAGGATTTTTCGGTGGATCGGCTATACTCCACCTTTTGTGTGATGGGCCAATTTTAGTTGGCGTCCACACCTCGGGACGTGGGGGCATGAAACCCTGACACCCACCTTCTGCCGGAGAGCCCCCTTGCAGCAACACCTCAACAGCTTGGCTTTGCGCCTGCACACCGTTTGGACCACCCACCCACGCCGCATCATGGCGGGTGTGGCCGTGGCCTTGTCGGTGATGGGGGGCGGTGCATTCGCCGTCGCCAATCTGGGCCCTGACGCCAGCCACCTGCCCTTGCGCGAGGTCTTAGAGAACGTGAGTTTGAACCTCACCCCTCGCAACGACAGCCAAACACCGATGGTGTTGTTTCGCGCAGATGTGACCCGCTCGAACGACACAGCGGAGAGCCTGCTCAACCGCTTAGGGCTCAGCGACGAAGAAGCCGCCAGCTTTTTGCGCAACTCGCCCTTGGCTCGCCAGCAACTGCTGGGACGTGCGGGGCGCTGGGTCAGTGTTGAAGGCGATGCCTCACGCCGCTTGCGCCGACTGACCGCACGCTGGAGCACCGACAAATCCGACCAGTTCACCCGTTGGGTGGTTGAACGCAACGCAGACGGCCTGACGCAGCGCGTAGAAACCGCACCGCTGAATGTGAGCACCCGTCTGGCCAGTGGCGCCATCCAAACCTCATTGTTTGCCGCCACCGACGACGCCAACATTCCAGACAGCGTGGCCAATCAGTTGGCCAATATTTTCGCTGGTGACATCGACTTCCACCGTGCCCTGCGCAAGGGGGATCGCTTCTCCGTGGTCTACGAATCACTCGAAGCCGATGGCGAAACCCTGCGCACAGGCCGCGTGTTGTCGGCCGAGTTTGTGAACAACGGCAAAACCCACCAGGCCATCTGGTTCAAAGATCCGCAAGCCACCGAAGGGGGTTATTTCTCGCCTGAGGGCGTGAGCCTGCGCCGCGCCTACCTGGCTTCACCCTTGACGTTTTCGCGCATGACCAGTGGATTCAAAATGCGCTTTCACCCGATCTTGCAAACCTGGCGCGCTCACTTGGGTGTCGACTACGCGGCGGCAACCGGCACTGCGGTGCACAGCGTGGGACAAGGCATGGTTGACTTTGCGGGTGTGCAGGGCGGCTTTGGCAATGTGGTGTTCGTCAAACACGCCAACGGCCACACCACGGTGTACGCACACTTGAGCCGCATTTTGGTCAAGCGCGGACAAAGCGTGGCGCAAGGCCAAACCTTGGGCGAGGTGGGCGCCACCGGGTGGGCCACGGGACCCCACCTGCACTTTGAATTCCGCGTCAATGGCCAGCACCAAGACCCGCTGACCATGGCGCGCCAAAGTGTGGCCACAGAGGTTTCTGCTTCAGCACGCGAGGCCTTCAAGCGCCATGTGGCCAGCAGCAAGCTTGAGTTGACCGCAGCCGCCAGCGTGCAGCAAAGCCGCGCCGAGTAAATGCCACGGCTCTACATCGGCTTGATGTCGGGCACCTCGCTCGACGGTGTCGATGGTGTGCTGGTGAATTTCGAGGGGCAGCGCCCCGAGGTACTCAGCCACCAAAGCAAGCCGTTTGATACCTCGCTCAAGCACAGCTTGCTCGAGCTCAACACACCGGCAGACAACGAACTGCACCGCGCCGCCTTGGCCGCCAACCACTTGGTGCGCGTCTACGCCGACACCGTCCAGGCCTTGTTCAAAGCCAGCGGTCGCCAAGCCAAGGAGGTGCACGCCATCGGCGCCCACGGTCAAACCGTGCGCCACCAACCCGGTGCCTTTGACGGCACAGGCTACACGCTGCAACTCAACAACCCCTCCCTACTGGCCGAGCTCACGGGCATCGATGTCGTGGCCGACTTTCGCAGCCGCGACGTCGCGGCAGGCGGACAAGGTGCGCCCTTGGTGCCGCTGTTTCACCGCCACATGTTTGCCCACGATACGCAGACCCTGGGCGTGCTCAACTTAGGCGGCATCGCCAACCTCAGCGTGCTGCCGCCTGCGGGTGATGCACAAGGCTTTGACTGCGGTCCAGGCAACGCCTTGCTCGACCATTGGTGCCAACAACACACCGGCCAGCCCTTTGACAACGACGGCGCTTGGGCGCGCTCAGGGCAGGTGATTGCGCCCTTGTTGCAAGCCTTGTTGGATGAACCGTTTTTGCACCAAGCTCCGCCCAAGAGCACGGGCCGTGATTTGTTCAACCCCACGTGGTTGGCGAAACAGTTGCAAGATTTTGCAAGCGCCTCACCGGTTGATGTGCAAGCCACATTGACCGAATTCACCGCACGCGCCTGTGTGGCCGATGTGCATCGTCACGCCCCCGAAGCGACCGAGTTGCTGGTGTGTGGCGGCGGCGCTTTGAATGGTTGGCTGATGACGCGCTTGCAAAGCGGGCTGCCGCAACTCAAGGTGGTGTCCACCGCCGAGCGCGGCTTGCCCCCTTTGCAAGTCGAAGCCACCGCCTTTGCGTGGCTGGCCCGCCAAACCATGCGGCGCTTGCCGGGCAACGCCCCAAAAGTCACGGGCGCACAAGGCGCCCGTATCTTGGGTGGGGTGTTTCCTGCCTAAGGGCTAGGAAAACCTGGGTCCGCGAGGGACCTGGCTGTTAAACCGAGAACGACGAACCGCAACCGCAGGTGGTCGTGGCGTTGGGGTTCTTGATGACGAACTGTGCGCCCTGCAAGTCTTCTTTGTAGTCAATCTCAGCACCCAACAGGTACTGGTAGCTCATGGCATCGATCAACAAAGACACATTGTTTTTGGTCATGGTGGTGTCGTCTTCGTTGACCACCTCGTCGAAGGTGAAACCATACTGAAAGCCCGAGCATCCGCCGCCCTGCACAAACACGCGCAACTTCAAGTCTGGGTTGCCTTCTTCCGCAATCAAATCCGCCACTTTGGCAGCAGCGCTGTCCGTGAAGACGATGGGGGTGGGCATTTCGGTTTGAATGTTTTCAGCAACTGCGCTCATGGGGACTCTCCAAAATCAAGGCTTAAAGTATAGCGCTTTAGTCGGGAATTGCGTGTTCGGACACAAAAAAGCCGCAGCGGCGAACCGGTGCGGCTTTGGGGCAAGACAGAAAGCGGATTAACGCTTGCTGAACTGCTTGCGGCGACGTGCAGAGTGCAAGCCGACCTTTTTACGTTCCACTTCGCGGGCATCGCGGGTCACGTAAC
>CANCUP010000001.1 GCA_947381325.1 Comamonadaceae bacterium | reverse complement strand
CTTTCCAGAAATGGAAAAGGGCGGTTAGCTCAGGGGTAGAGCACTGCATTCACACTGCAGGGGTCACAAGTTCGAAACTTGTACTGCCCACCAAAAATACCTGATGGAACAAAGCACCTAGACGAGAGTCTCGGTGCTTTTTCTTGTTGGGGGGGGCTCAACCTCTGTCCGCAAGGCGCTCGGGCCTTGTCCACGATTGAGCTTTCACGGGCGAGTTCATGGCGATCTGCGATTGGATCTGGGACTGCCTAAGTTGTAGCGAACACTGAAGTTGTCTGTGTAATAAGTTTTTCCATAGAGCAAGGCGCGGCCTTTGGTGTCAAAAATAGTATGTTCTCGCACCAAGAGAGCGGCGCCTTCAGCAACCCCAATCGTTTGAGCTAAGGGAAGCTTGGCCACCGTGGCGCTGATGGCGTTTTCCATATGCCCAATCTGCAGTCCTAATCCTTCACGCAAAACATCTTGAACGGAACTGACAGTGAGCCATTCTGGGTTGATGCCACGCGCAATGGATTCCGGTAAGTGACGAATTTCGAGCGCTACCTTGCGTCGACCTAAACACCGCAAGCGCTCAAGCCGATAGCAGGCTTGATTTTGCAATCGCAAAGCCTTTTTGATCTCAAGCGTCGGTGCTGTTCGTTCAAATGCAATCAAAGCGTAGTTGAGCAACTCACCGGCAGCCAGCATGTGGTCTTCGAAAGACTCCAACAAATTGGTATCGACAGAGTCTTCAATCCGAGATGGGCTGACAAAACTTCCACTGCCAACGCGACGGTCAATCAATCCCTCAAATACCAATTGCTGAAGTGCTTTGGCAACCGTTGAACGCGTCGTGCCAAATTGATCTGCCAAGTGTTGTTCAGAAGGTAGCCGATCGCCCTCGCGAAATTTCCCGTTCTCAATGCCCAATCGCAAAAAGGACTGTATTTGAACGTAGATCGGCGTGTGGTTCATGTGAGAAATTCGTTTCGTCCAATGACGTCGCTCAAGATTTCAATAGGCGTAAGTTTTTTCGAGCCCATCGTAAAAAGGCTTGTTGACCAACCTTTGTCGCTCGCTGAAAGGAACAACCACCGAAGGGTCTTCGTCCAGGCGTCCGCTTGCTTTGAGTTGGCTCAAAGATTTTTGCATCCCTAAGGCGGCACCTTGCAGGGCTGCATTGGCATACAAGACGATGCCAAAGCCCAACTGTGCAAGTTCTGCTTGATCAAGCGCCGGCGTTTTGCCACCAATCACGATGTTCATCAGTTGGGGTTTATCAAGCAAACGCGTCAATGCCCGAACTTCATCCATGCTTTCGGTGGCTTCCACAAAAAGAATGTCGGCGCCAGCTTCTGCGAACTTTTGCGCACGTTCAATGGCGGCTTCAAATCCGTATTTTGAGCGTGCATCCGTGCGCGCAATGATTTGAAAATTACTGTCTTGACGGGCATCGACGGCTGACTTGATCTTTGACAACATCTCTTCTGTCGACGCCACATCTTTTCCTGAAAAGTGCCCGCAGCGCTTTGGAAAAGTTTGGTCTTCAATTTGTACTGCATCTGCGCCTGCGCGCTCCAGAGCGCGAATGGTGTGACGAACATTCAGCGCATTGCCAAACCCGGTGTCAATGTCGACGATCAGTGGAATTTCAACCGCATCGCGAATCGCTGACGTGTGCTCCACAATGTCTCTGAGGCTGATGAATGCCAAGTCTGGCAAGCCGTAATACATGTTCGTTAATCCAGCACCACTCAGATAAACCGCTTCAAAGCCAAGATCGGCAATGGTGCGTGCGCTCATGGCATTGAAGGCGCCCGGAACCAGCAACGCATTGCGCTGGTTGACACGTTCACGAAGAATGGCTTTGGAATTTTTTGTCATGGTCTGTTGATTTGTTGAGTTGATTTAAAAATGCTATTTGAACCTATCGGTGCAAGCGCTTTGGTACATAGACTTGCCCATCCATCAAACGACGCGCGCTGCGACTCACCAATGCTTTGGTCACTTCCCATTGACCTTCACGGATGCCTGCAATTGCTCCGACATTCAATATGCCAGACGGATGACCCAGTCGTATCTGTTCTGAATTGACCGGCTCCGTGCCGTCTTGTGCGCTGGCTATGCAGTTGTACACCAGGGTTCCAGGCAATGCGCCAGCCACCGCCAGCGCGATGGCGCCAGTCCCTGTGAGGGCATGGTGCAAAGCCCCCATGGACAGTATGCGAGCGGTCAGATCGATGTCTTTTGCATGAACTTTTTTCCCGGCTGAACTCGTGTAGTCCTGCGGCCTTGAAACAAAAGCCAGCTTGGGCGTTGCAGGCCGAGATTTTGTGGCTTGTTCTGTGTTGGCGGCTAAACCCATGACCACGGCTCCAAGCGCACGAATTCTCTCGCAACGCTCCAACAGTTCTGAATTTGCATGGAAGTCAGCTTGCATCTCTGTGCCTTTTAAGCCGAGAGAAGAGGCGTCAATCACAACGGTTGGGTTACCCGCAGTGATCAAGGTGGCCTGAACTGGACCGATACCTGGCACTTGCAGGATGTCTATCAAGTTCCCAGTGGGAAGCAGGCCCTGTTCTTCTGATCCAGAAGGGTCTATGAACTCCAATCGAATTTCAGCGGCTGGAAATGTGACACCATCGAGTTCAAAATCACCATCTTCAACGACCTGTCCTTCAAGAATGGGCACGTGTGCGACGATCGACTTGCTGATGTTGGCTTGCCAAATTCGGACTGACCGGGTCGGATTGGCGTCTGTCATCACCAATCCACGATGGATGGCAAATGGGCCTACTGCCGCCGTTAAATTTCCGCAATTTCCTGACCAGTCGATGGTTGGTTCTTGAACTGAGACCTGACCAAAAAGGTAATCGACATCGCTATCAGCTCGGTTTGACTTGCTGATGATCACGACTTTGCTGGTGCTGGATGTTGCGCCACCCATACCGTCAATTTGTTTGCCATAAGCATCAGGACTGCCCATCACACGCAGTAACAACTGGTCACGAACTACAGGATCTGAAGGTAGGTCCTCCGCCAGAAAGAAAACACCTTTGCTGGTGCCTCCCCGCATGTAGCAAGCACGAATAGAACTTTGATCGGACGAGGGATTCACAGGAAGAGAGCGCATCATGCAACGTAGCCTATGTCTTTGATGATTTGGCTGTATTTTTCACTTTGGGACTTGATGTGAGCTGCAAACTGTTCTGGCGTGTTACGGATCACATCGGACTGTTCACGTGTGCTGCGCGCTTGAAAGTCTGACCTTGCATACGCTTGATTGGCTTCAAAGTTCAGTGTTTTGACAATCTCGTTGGGTGTTTTAGTTGCCGCAAACAAACCTCCCCACAACGTGAAGTCAAATCCCGGCAGCAGCAATTCAGACACAGTGGGTGTGTCAGGAAATAGATTGGAACGGTTGGCAGAGGACAATGCGAGCAAACGCACGGCTCCGCTCTTGATATGCTGCGCAACAGCGGTCAGGCCCGGAAAATAGCAGTCCACATGTCCACCAATCAGGTCGATCAATGCGGGGGCTGCACCTTTGTAAGGGACATGCGTCATCGGAGCCTTGCCCTTGAGCGCAAGCGCTTCCCCTGCAAGATGTCCCGGGCTTCCACCTCCCGCTGAGGCAAACGTGAGCTTTTTGGGATTCCTCCGAGCATCTTCGACCAAATCATTGAATGTTTTGTAAGGCGACTTGGCTGGCACCACAAGCCCCAGCGGGATATTGAACACTTGCACCACTGGAACGAAATCGGCATCTGGATCAAATGCGAGATCTTTCATGATGATTTTGTTGATGACCATTTCAGCCGGGTTCCCAAAGAGCAGGGTGTAACCATCGGCTGGCGCGCGGGCAACTTGTTGAACTGCGATGTTCCCGCTCGCCCCAGGTCGGTTCTCCACAATGAAAGATTGCTTCATGCTGTTGCTGAGGTACTCTGCAATCAAGCGAGCCATCACATCGGCGCTACCACCTGGTGCATAGCCCAACATGATGCGAACCACTTTGTTGGGGTAATTGTTGGATTGCGCCAGCGCAGTGGGGCCATAAGCTGAAAGCCAACTTGCAGCACTCAAGGCGCACGCGGACGTGGCAAACTTCCGACGGTTGAGATCGACCAGTGGTTTCTCATGATCAATGTTCATGTCATCACCTACTTTCTAGTTGAATTGAATCGAGGTCGGCGTGTTCTGCGTCACTCAGGCGTTAAGGGTTTGCTGTTGCACGAGAATTTGGAAGATGTGTGGTCAATTCAAACATGCGATCCATAGAGCCCACGTTTTGAAAATCACGCAGCACCTCAAGCAATTCTTTGGCTTTTTCATCAAGCGTGGGTTGGACCAAGGCCATGAATTTCTGCTCCAATTCAGGCCAGCCAAGTGGATTGCCGATGCTGCCAAACGCATGCGCGACCTCTTGCGTGATCACTTGTCCGTCTTTGAACTCTATGCGCAAGTTTGCCGATGTTCGGCTGACAGACGCATCACCTTGCAGTTCAACCTTGTTGGCAAGATCTTGCAACTCAGGGCGGTGTAATTTTTCTGAAGTGAAGTCTTGCGTGGTCACCGAGTGACCGGTGAGCCCTAGTGCTATGCAAAATCCAAGACTGAACTTGCCTTCGGTGGGTATGCTGGCAT
Source organism: Comamonadaceae bacterium (assembly GCA_947381325.1). Classification (GTDB taxonomy): domain Bacteria; phylum Pseudomonadota; class Gammaproteobacteria; order Burkholderiales; family Burkholderiaceae_C; genus Limnohabitans. The sequence continues at coordinate 80,334 of CANCUP010000001.1, read as the reverse complement.
TGCTAAGCCCAGCGATTTGGATCGCCAAGGGGTTGACTGTTGCCTGCATGCGCGCAATGGGACGGCTCTCAAGCAAAGGTTGGAGCAGTTTCGCTGCATCAATCGCTGCATGGGTGAGTTGACACGCGGCATAGGGCTTGAAGCTGTTTCGGCATATTTCCCACGCATCTGAGAAATCGCTGAGGTCGAGGCGAATCTCCCGGTCTTGACACAATGTGCGAATCAGGTTGCTGTCCGTATCAACGCTGCCTGTCGCACCTTCAAATCCTGCTTGGGCGAGCTCTGCGGCCAATATGCCATCCATGGCGGTTTTTCCAAGATGAAAGGGTTTGGCCATGGTGCCAAACGAAACGGTCAATCCACTGGCTTGTGTGGCGGCAATGCCAAGCGCATGTTCGACTTGTCTTTCATTCAAGTCCAGCAACACGGCGGCGGCGGCCGCAACAGCCACTTTGGCTAACGCTGGTGTGGCATGCCAACCGCTTTGGTTGAGCCTTATCCCCACCCCCTTGTCACCCAAGCGAGCCGCGATCTCAAATCCCGTGATGAAGGCTTTGAGTAGAAGTTCTTCTCTCACATGGTGTGCCGATCCAATCGCCAATACGGCTGCCCAAAGTGGGCCACTGATGTGGATCACTGAGGGAATATGGGTGTCGTCGTAATCTAGACAGTGTGAGAGTGTCCCGTTGACCAAAGCTGCAACGGCCGCACTCGTTCGACCGCCCCATAAGTAACGAGCTTGCCCATGACTTTGCCAAGCATTCATGGTGTGGTAGACGATGTGTGCCTCTGGTGCATCAAAGGCCCCGATGCAAACGCCTGTCCAATCAACCAAGCACTTACGTGCCTCGTCCATCACATGATCTGGTATGTCGCGTGTTCGGGTGCCGGTGATGTATTGGCAGATTTTTTGTGTTTGGCTTGATTCAGACATGGCTGGCGGCGCTTTCCTTCAGAAGTTTGCGCAGAACGAAAGGCAAAATTCCTCCATGCTTAAAGTACTGCTCTTCAATCGGTGTATCTATCCGAACCAATAGCGTCACAGAGATTTCTTCGCCACCCGCGCGCCGGATGAGCAATTCAACTTCTTGCTGCGCGCGGACACCGTTTTCGATGCCAATGATGTCGAAAGTTTCCGATCCATCCAGCTGGAGCGTATGCGCGCTGTCTGTGCCTTGGAATTGGCAGGGAAGTATGCCCATGCCCACCAAATTACTGCGATGAATGCGTTCGAAACTGCGCGCGATCACGGCCCGAATGCCCAAAAGACTTGGGCCTTTTGCGGCCCAGTCCCTGCTTGAACCCGTGCCGTATTCCTCGCCGGCAATCACAACCGTGGGCGTCTGCTCACCCCGGTAAGCCAAGGCCGCCTGGTAAATACTCATTTGCTTGCGATCGGGCAGATGGATGGTGGTTCCTCCTTCTGTCCCAGGCAGCATCAAATTTTTCAATCGAACATTGGCAAATGTGCCACGTGCCATCACGCCATCATGCGCACGCCGAGCGATGTAGCTGTTGAATTCTTGTGGTGCGACCCCCAACCCTGCAAGAAAGCGACCAGCTTCTGAGCTGGCCTGGATTTGTCCGCCTGGGCTGATGTGATCGGTGGTGACAGAGTCACCCAAAATCGCCAACGCCCGTGCATTTTTGAGCGGTAACAGTTGTTTGGGTGATTGGGTAAAGTCGTTGAAAAACGGAGGCGAGCGTAAGTAACTGGAAGACTCATTCCAATCGAACACATCACCTTTGGGCGACTCTAAGGCATCCCACAACTGGCTTGAATGATTCAGGTTGTCATACACCTGTTTGAAATTATGTGGATCTGTTGCAAAGCGCATCAAGGAAGAAATTTCTTCGGCACTTGGCCACACATCTTTGAGGTACACCGGTTGACCCGAAGCGTCTGTCCCCAGAGGCTCGGTCTCGGTATCTATGTCCACGCGTCCAGCTATGGCGTAGGCCACAACGAGCGGAGGACTCATTAAAAAATTTGCTTTGATCAGTTGGTGGATGCGCGCTTCGAAGTTCCGATTGCCGGAAAGAACGGAGCTCACCACCAATTCATCACGATTTATTTGCTCTTCGACCCAATCAGGCAAGCCACCTGAGTTGCCCATGCACGTGGCACACCCATAGCCAGCGACTTGAAAACCCAGTTGGTCTAAAAATGGTTGCAAGCCGGATTGCATCAAGTAACTTCCCACCACTTTCGAGCCCGGTGTCAGTGAGGTCTTGACCCTGGGATGGACGCGCAAGCCGCGCTCCACCGCCTTCTTGGCCAATAAACCTGCTGCAAGCATCACGCCAGGGTTGGATGTGTTGGAGCACGATGTGATGGCCGCAATCACAATATCTCCATCGCACAGTGAGCGTTGATGGGGGTCTTGATGGCTTGAATCACGCGGGGCAGGGCGTTCTTTTTTTCCAAAACCACCCGCACTGGCGCTTTGCACCAATTGCTTATTCCAGTGCGACTTCAAGTCGCGAAGGTCAATCCTGTCTTGCGGACGGCGCGGACCTGCAACGCTGGGAACAACCGCGCCTAGGTCGATGACCAACACATCGCTGTAATCAATGTCTCCGCGACGCGGCATTCCAAAAGCTTGTTGTGCTTGGTAGTAAGCACGGAGTGTTTCTATTTCCAGTTCGCTCCTGCCAACGGCGCGCAAATAGGAAAGGGTTGACTCATCCACCGGAAAGTAAGCCGCCGTCGGCCCGTATTCAGGCGCCATATTCGAGATGGTGGTGCGGTCCGGTGCAGTCAATGCCGCTGCGCCATCGCCAAAAAATTCTACAAACTTACCCACCACTTTGTGGACTCTTAGCTTCTCGACCACAGTCAGTACCAAATCCGTCGAGGTAATTCCTGTCGCCAGTTTGCCGGTCAACTCCACGCCGACCACATCAGGCGTGAGCAGATAAACCGGTTGTCCAAGCATCGCGGCTTCAGCCTCGATACCCCCAACGCCCCAACCCAACACCCCAATTCCATTGGCCATGCTGGTATGACTGTCTGGACCTACCATCGTGTCAGGAAACACGACGCCGCCTTTTTCTGCATAACCGCGCGATATCTTTTCAATATTCACTTGGTGAATGATGCCAATACCAGGCGGAACAATTTTCACGGCTTTGAAAGCTTGTGCGGCCCACTTGAGGAAGCTGTAGCGTTCATCGTTTCGTCTAAATTCCTCCTGCATATTGAACGCCATCGCGTCTGCTGATCCGGCCCGATCGACGATCAACGAGTGGTCAACGATCAAGTCCACATCCACCAGAGGCTCAATCGCCGAAGCGCTGAGACCTTGGCGACGGGCGACGTCGCGCATGGCCGCCAAATCTGCCAGCAGTGGAATGCCGGATGCATCAGGCGCAATGATGCGCGCAACAACGAATGGTATTTCGTTGACCCTGGTCGCATTGGGTTGCCATCCTGCCAATTCGCGAACATGGCGTTCAGTGACCAATTCACCATCGACATGCCTGAGAACTGACTCCAGCATGATGCGAATGGAGATGGGTAAGCGAGAGATCTTCCCTAATCCTTTTGCTTCAAGCTTGGGCAGGCTGTAATAACTGCCAACCGCTTGACCATTCACTGTCAAAGTCGAGCGTGTTTCGAATGAGTTGTCAGACATGGGTAACCTTCAAAAATTGAACAAATCGAGCGCGTTTTGACCTTGAATGTGTGCCCGTGCCTCGGCCGAAGGCACCCATTCATCCAGGCACATAAGCATCTGCTCGACGGTGATGTACGACTCGTGTCGCGTGTGTGGCCAATCACTGCCCCAGACAAGTCTGTCTGCACCCATGTGCTCAAGCAGCAAAACTGCTTGTTCCTTGGCCCCTGCAAAACCCCGCCCTTGGCTGCCATTGCGATAAGCCCCAGAGAGTTTGACCCACACTTGACGCGTGGACCCGAACCTCAGCAGTGCTTGAAAACCAGGATCCTTGGCCCCGAGGTCATCGTCGGGTCGGCCAAAGTGGTCAACCACAATGCGAATGCCTGCATCGACCAACGGCGCGATCAGTTCTGGAAGGTCTTTGGCTTCACGGTGAATTTCGATTTGCCATCCGCGTCGTCGAATCGAAGTGAGCAACTGCGGCCAGTGTCCATGGGCAAACTCAGGCAGAGGCAAACCGTCCAAATTCAATCGTATGCCGACCACACCGTCGGATTGAAGTTGATCAAGTTCATCTTCAGAAATAGACGGATCCACCACAGCAATGCCACGCAACATCTTGGGGTATTGCTTGAGAACGCTGCACAGATAACTGTTGTCGGTCCCCAAGAAACTGGGCTGCACCAACACGGCATGGGTGATGTTGGCCTTGCGCATCGGAACTTGGTAGTCCTCGATGGTGGCGCTGTAATCTGGGACATAGCGACGGACAGGTGCCAATTTCAGGCCCGGAATGAAGACATGTATGTGGGTATCCACCAAAGACATCGAAACACCATCCTTTTCTTGCACTGAAAGGCCATGCGTCAGCAAAGGCCTATTTCTGCAATTAGCTTAGTTGACTAGTCAGGTTGATGCAAAGGGGGTTTCCCCTAGATCCATCGCTGTCATCAACCCACAAGCGTTCAGGCGTGCGTCCGCAGCAGCCGTGCAGCCTGCTTCACCGCTGACATGATTTCTGGATAAGTTCCACAGCGACACAAATTTCCAGAAAAATAGTGTCGAATGTCTTCGTCGGATGGGTCAGGATTTTCAGCCAGCAAGGCTTTGGTCATCATGATGAAGCCGGGTGTGCAGAAGCCGCATTGAAACGCACCTGAATCAATGAATGCCTGTTGAATCGGATGGAGGGGTTCATTCGCACTTGAGAGTCCCTCCACGGTTTCAATCGATTTGCCATCGACCGTCGAAGCGATCGTCAGGCAAGCCGACACAGCCTGATCATCCACCAGCACAGAGCAGCATCCGCAGAGTCCTTGCCCGCAACTTTCTCTGGCGCCGCACAGGCTGAATTGATTCAACAACTCCACAAGATTGAGGTGCGACGCGACCTGTGTTGAAACATGCTTTCCATTCAACTGGAAGCTGATTGCTTGTTCGTTTGCCATGACATTAGCCTGTATGAGTCGGGTGTTGCAAAGCCATAAAAACCTTCTCTGGCGTCAAGGGCAGGGAATTCAACCGAACACCTACCGCATCGTGTATCGCATTGGCGATTGCGGGTGACACACCAAAAGTTCCGCTTTCACCCACGCCCTTGGCACCAAAAGGTGCGTCGGCATGGTCGGCATCGACCAGCAGATTGGTCATTGGAAAGTCAATGTCGTTGATGCTCGGAATTTTGTAATCTGCAAACGAGGCATTGGTCACTTGTCCGCCGTCGAGCACCATTTCCTCCGTCATTGTCAGACCGTACTGCATCACCGCAGCGCCAGAAAGTTGTGTCGCAACGATGGACGGATTGAGGGGTTGACCCGCATCCGCCACGTTGACCATGCGAAGCACGCGCACGCGTCCTGTGTCGGTATCTACTTCGACCTCTACCCCCGTGGCGCCAATCATCCAAAAGGGCGTCACATTGTCAGACGATCCATCCACCGCTTGGGTCGGCGTATAGCTCGGCTTGAAGCTTCCAAAGCCGATCACAGTGCCAGCTTGCATGCCATAGGTTTTCAGAAGAATCTCTTGGAAGCTGATGTCGCCTTGCTGCGATAAACTTGCTTTTTCTGCCATGGCGTTCAACTTTTGTGCAGCGTCTTGTGCGGCCAATCGCACCGCATGACCCATGTGAAAAGTTGAACGTGAGCCCAATGTGCCCATGTCGTAGGGTGTGATGTCGGTGTCAGGTTGCATCACCTTGACTTGCTCGGTCTGGATGCCAAGAACCTCCGCGACGATTTGTGCCATTGCTGTGTCAGACCCTTGTCCCATATCCACGGTGCTGGTCGCGAGAACGCAGCTGCCATCCCCCAAAATGGTGACAGTTGCTGTGGATGTGGTGGGGGAAACCGAGGCCTTGAACCCAATGGCGATGCCCCGGCCTCGGCGTATTGGACCAGTGCCCTTGTCAAAAGGCATGTGCCATTGCATGGCCTCAGCCAGTGTGTCTAACACTTGCTCAGTTTCTGCATATTTAACAACCGTGCCAGTTGCGTGTGTGTGTCCGTTCTTGAGAAGATTCAGGCGACGGAACGCCAGCGTGTCCATGTTCAGTGCCCGAGCTAGCAAATCGGTGTGGCATTCGTAGGCCCAGACCAACTGAGGAATTCCAAATCCACGGATAGCGCCAGCAGGTGGACGGTTGGTGTACATCTCGTAAGAGTCGATGACAACGTTGTCGATCTGGTAAGGGCCCGCAGCCGTGAAGCCTGACTTTTGAGCCACCCTGGGGCCAATGTCTGCATAGGCGCCACCATTCCACCAAACTTTGCACTCACGGGCAACGACCTTGCCCTCTTTAGAGATGCCACTTTTGATCTTGAAAGTCGTCGGATGTTTGGTGATGGTGTAGAACTGCTCTTCCATCGTTTGCGAAATCTTGACCGACCTGTGGGTGATGAGCGCCAACGCTGCGACCAAGGCTTCTAATTTGATGTAAACCTTGGCGCCAAAACCACCCCCCAAATGACCGACTTTGACCCTGACTTGGTTTTCATTCCAACCCAAAATGCGAGCAATTTCCGTCCGCACGTAGGAGGGCATTTGCGTTGCACTGTGCAGGGTGATTTTTTGATGTCCTGGTTCAGCGATCGAGACCATGGGCTCAAGCGGCGTATGCATCGCTTGTTGTGTGTGAAACACATGTTCAAAGACATGGTCTGCCTGAGAAAATCCGGCATCAGGGTCGCCATGGTGGAGATGAAAATCCAAAGCGATGTTGGTGTTTTTCCGGCCCACCAAATGTTTCAAATCTGGGAAAGTGCCAGACGGTTTGAGTTCATCATGAACGATGACGCTGGGGTCGAGCGCTTCAATTTCGTCAAAGACAGCAGGCAGCTCTTCGTATTCCGCCTGAATCAAATGAACGGCAGACTCTGCAATGTGCGGGTCTGTCGACAACACCACCGCCACAGGTTCGCCAATGTAGCGAACCTTGTTCAGTGCCAGTATGGGTTGATCTAGAAATGCTGGCCCGTAATAAGGGCTAGGAATGATTTTTAAAATATCGTCGGCAGTGATGACTGAATGCACACCCGCAATGGCTTGCGCTGCCGACACATCAATGGACAAAATTCGACCATGCGCGACAGTGCTCCTGAACACTTTGCCGTACAGCATGTTTGGCAAAGTGAAATGATGCATGTATTGCGCCGTTCCAGAAACCTTTTGCCGTGCTTCTAATCGGGGCACAGAGCGACCGACTTCGCTCATGGATGGTTTGGTTTTCATCATGCGTTCAAATCTTCCACCATGCAGGCTTGCAGTGCCCTTGTGAGATAAATTTTGACCAGCTGTTTTTTGTAAACACTGCTCCCCAAGGCGTCGTCCATCGGCGTCACCAGGCTGGCGCCGAGTTCACCGGCTTTCACTGACAAGGCCTCTGAGGCCAGATGGCCATTGAGACATTCTTCAACCTCCCTCAAGCGCGTGGGCACCTCAAGTGCCGAGCCTAGAACGATGTGCGCATCTTGAATCACATGTGCATGGATCTGCACGTTCACACAAATACCAACAGCAGGCCAATCATCGGCTGAGCGGGTTGTGCATTTCAAGTAATGACAAATCCGACCCGCCATGCTGGGAATGCGCACAGTCTGGATGATTTCACCTTCTGCGAGCTGGGTTTCGTAATAGCCGCGAAACAAGTCGATGACAGCAATGGATCGGGAGCCTTTGGCGCTGACGATGTCGATTTCTGCGTTGATGCAACTCAAAATAGGCGGCAAATCCATGTGGGGGTCACCATGCGCCAACGCACCTCCGATGCACGCAACATTGCGCACACGCACATTGGCCAATTTTTTCATGGCCTGTGCGACCACAGGCGCATGTGTTTGAACCAGTGCAGAGCGCTCTAGATCGCGAAGGGTTGTGGCGGCGCCAATGCAGAGTTCACCAGCCCCATTGATGGCAATGCCTTGTAATTCAGGCAATTGAGTCAAAGAAATCAATTGAGTGGGGTGAAATACGCCCGACTTCATCATCAGCATCAAGGCGGTCCCGCCTGACATCGGTCGTGCAGTGGACTCCTCATGACTGAGCAAAGCCAAGGCATCGGCAAGTTTGGGTGGGGTGACAAGTTCAAACGGATTCATTGTTTGGGCTCGTGAGTGAACCAGAGAAACTGTTTCTGAGATTTTCAGCAAACTGCTTTTCCAATTCCTTGGTTTTAGACTTCAAAACAGGCTGTCCGATGCTGCCTAACTTGCCAGTCAGCGACATATCGATTTCGTATGAAATGATGGTGCCCTCTGCGTCTTCTAGCAATTGCGCTGTGGTCAGAGAGACCAGTCGCCCGATCATGCCGATCGGAACGCCTTGCGACTTGGCAACAATGCGCTCGGGAAAAATGCTTTCAGTAATTTCTACCGTGATACTGAAGGTGAACTGTATGTATGCTACTTTTGTTTTTAATTGGGCGCTGTATTGAGTTGGGGAGATTTGCTCTACCTGACTGATTCCCTCAATGCATGAGGCAAAAAATTCGACGTTGTTGAGTTTCGCAAAAACCTCTTGTCGTGATGCGGGAACTTTTATATCACCTGAAAAAATCATAGGTCACGACCATCCTTTGGAAAAATCGTACTTGATGAGGTTGCGCAAGTCTAATGCTCATGCGTCAAACCAGTTATCGCAATTGAGCATAGCTGCAAAAGGCAATCGCTTCAGTTTTTATCAATCAGGGTGGCGCCAGGCCATGCATCGGACGCGACAGCATGTGCAATTTGCATGCGCATGGCTTTGGCCACACAGCGAACTGCCAAGGATGCATTTTTCGCCATGGACGTTGCAAAAACAATCTTTCGATTAATTTCAGGATCACAGATGGGCGCTGCGGTCAGCCGCTTGTGTTTGATGTCGTCAAACACAGCTGCACCGGGCAATACCGTAAAGCCAAGTCCATGGGCCACCAAACTTTTTTGCGTAGCCATCGAGTTGGTTTCAGAGGCAATTCGCATGTCAATGCCAGCGACGGAAAAAGCTTGTTCCAGCAAGGTTCTCAAGCCATGAGGGTGCGCTGGCATGACAAATTGCATGTCACGCAAGTCGTGAAGTGGCACTGGTTTTGTCAAATCTAGATTTTCTTTGGGCGATCCGATCAGGTAGAGCTTTTCCACCAGCAATGGTGTAATTTCCAAGGCTGGCGATGATTTGTGCGAGTAAAGCAATGCCATGTCCAACTCGCCTCGCTCCAGCCAATCTTGTAGGTAGCCCACATAGCCAACCAGCAACCGAACAGACAGTTCGGGGTACAAGCCTTTCAAATGTTGCACCAGTGGGCCGGCGAGCAGGTCACACACGCTGGGCAGCAATCCCACCGTGACAACGCCTGAAATGGATTTAGGCGCTGCAATGATCTCATTCTTGGCTTGGTCCATTTCTGTGATGGCTCTTTGTGCACGCTTGACAAATAGCTGGCCGGCCGGCGTCAACTGCATGCCATGTCCGATACGCTCAAAGAGCGGTGTCCCCAAATCCTCTTCAAGCATTCTCAGTTGGCGTGACAGTGCCGGTTGAACAATGTGCAACATTTCAGCGGCCCGAGTGACACTGCCGGTGGAAGCGATGGCCAAGAACGTTCTGAGTTGTTTGATTTCCAAGGCAATTCCCAAGTTATGCCAGTCACTTTTCTGTGAAAAAACCTGAACTGAATTAGAAAATTCTAATCTTGCAGTGGAAGTTTGAAGCTGCAAGATTATGTCGAAATCTGATAGCAACCAGAACTTTTTTGTATTGGACTTCTTCTCTTAATCCATCGAAGCTACAACCCATCAACCTCATAGGGATCAGTTGACATGGGTGCAGGCGTGCAGGGCGACACAATTTGGCAAGAAGAAATTTATCGAATTCTCAAGTCGGGGAATGTGCGCCAAGTCGCTTATGTCCCAGATGCTGGGCACTCGCATGTCATCCATCGTGTGAACAACGATGACCTGATACATGCCATTCCTGTCACGACAGAAGAGGAGGGGGTTGCCAGCGTGTGCGGTGGATGGCTTGGAGGTCAACGCGGTGCATTGCTGATGCAAAGCAGCGGAGTCGGTAACTGCGTCAATATGTTTTCTCTGGTGGGCAACTGCCGGTTTCCTTTTTTATCGCTGGTCACCATGCGGGGTGAGTGGGCGGAATTTAACCCTTGGCAAAACCCCATGGGTCATGCAACCGCCCAGGCTTTCGAAATGATGGGGATTTCAGTGCTCACGGTCGATCGACCTGAACAAGTCCCAGATGTCGTTCAGGCCGCATTTGATTCGGTGTTCAAGGCCGGTGAGGCCGTGGCTGTATTGCTGTCACAACGTTTGATGGCGCCCAAGGAATGGGGTGTGAGTCGATGAGTCCAAATTCAAAAGCCTTGGATCGGCGTGAATTTGTTCAAGCGTTGATCTCTTCCTGCCCCCAAGCTTTGGTGATTTCCGGGCTTGGCGCCTCTTCGTATGACCTCTTCGCCGCAGGCGATCGCAACGCCAATTTTTATCTGTGGGGGGCGATGGGTGGCGCTGCCGCCATGGGCTTAGGACTTGCCATTGCGCAGCCAAGCAAATCCGTGGTGGTCATCACGGGCGATGGAGAGCAATTGATGGGCTTGGGTGCCTTGGCAACGATTGGCGCTCAGCAGCCCGCGAACTTGACGATTGTTGTTTTAGATAACGGATGCTATGGGGAAACTGGCAAACAAACGAGCCACACGCGATTAGGAACGGACTTGGTGGCTGTCGCTCGTGCATGCAGTTTCAATTGGGCAAACAAAATTGAAAGCCAAAACCAACTAGAACCCTTGATTGATCGAATTCAGGCTCGTCAAGGATGTGGATTGACCCAGGTGGTGATCCATGACAACGATGTCCCTAAGTTGATTCCCCCGCGAGACGGAAGTTATTTGAAAAATCGCTTCAGGCAGGAATTGGGATTTGCGCCCTTTTAAAAAATAAGTCAGTTTTCAAACATGTTGAACCTTCCCACTTTTCATTTTAAAAATATCCTGCTCACCATGACCCTGAGCATGTTGGGCATGTGCGCTAGCGCACAGGATTGGCCTACCAAGCCTGTCAAGATCATTGTTCCTTGGGCTGCTGGTGGTGTGACCGATACGCTGGCGCGGGTGGCGGCAAGCAAGCTCTCCACTTCACTGAATCAGCCCTTTTATGTCGAGAACCATGCAGGGGCTGGCGGCATCATTGGCTCAGACATGGTGGCAAAAGCAACGCCAGACGGATACACCTTGGTGGCTTCTGGCATGGCATCGCATGTGATCACCCCCAATACGGCAAAAGTTCCCTTTGATGCGATGAAGAGCTTCACGCACATTGCCATGTTGGGAGGTCCGCCTTTGGTGTTGGTTGTCCATCCCACCTTGCCCGTCAAAGATGTCAAAGAATTGCTTGCTTACATTGCTGCGCAGCCAGAAGGCATCAACTATGGATCGGCTGGGGCTGGTACACATAACCATTTGATGGGCGAATTATTTCGGTCTAAGACCAACGCCAACATGGTTCATATTTCATACAAAGGTGGTGGCCAAGCCTTGGTTGATTTGATGAGTGGTCATGTCAAGGTCGCATTTCTGACTTTGACCACAGTCTCTGGCAATTTGAAGGCTGGAAAACTCAGGGCCCTCGCCATCACGTCAAACAAGCGTTTGTCAGATTATTCAAATGTGGCCACATTCTCGGAGCAAGGCTACAGCTACCTGACCACCTACAACTGGTCAGGCTTGTCGGGGCCTGCAGGCATGCCTGCACCTCTGGTCGAAAAAATCAATGAGCAAGTCAACAAAGCCCTGCGTCAGTCAGATGTGCGAGAAAAGCTGAGAACAGAAGGCATCGACAGCTTTGACATGGATCCTGAAGCATTCACCGCTTTTTTTCAAAAAGAAATTCAGAATTGGTCACCCGTGGCCAAGTCCATCAATTTGAAATTAGGAAATTGATCACAGCACCTCAGACAACCAGAGCAACAGCATGATGAAAAACCTCACCCTCAAAGCAAACATACTTGCCGCCACCGCCTTGTGTTTGTGCATGGCCTCGGTACCGCTTGTATCGGTTGCAGCCCCCTCGGATGTCATCACATTTGCCATCATCACGGCAACCGGCGGTGCTGCCGATCAATCGGCGCGCATCATCGCCGAGAAGTTGGGCCCTGCATTGAACAAAACAATCCTTGTAGAAAACAAGCCGGGAGCAGGTGGAAACATTGCATCGCGATTCGTGGCCAATGCAAAACCAGATGGCAAAACATTTCTGGTGACATCCAACAACCACACCATCAATCCATTCATATACAAAGACGCGGGTTACAACACTTTGGGCGACTTCTTGCCAGTCGTTCAAATCGCACGTGGACCGACGGTGATTGCAGTTCATCCCCAAGTCCCTGTGACATCGATGCAAGAACTGATTGCATATTCGCAATCCAAGCCCTTGAGCTACGGATCGATCGGCGTTGGCAGTGCCGCACATTTGGTGGGTGAATGTCTGAAGCCGCTAACCAACGCTAAGTTTGACCATGTTCCCTACAAAGGCGGTGCACCTGCAGTTTTTGACGCGGTTGCTGGCCACATACCACTGGTGATGTCATCTTTGGCCTCTTTGGGGCAATACATCAAGAGTGGAAAGCTGCGTGCGTTGGCTGTCTCAACCTCAGAGCGTTGGCCTGGGTTCACAGAAATCCCTACCTTGGCAGAGTTGGGCATGGGGGACTGCACTTATGACATCTGGTTAGGCATTGTGGCGCCCAAGGGCACCCCTTCCTCCGTCATCACCTCGATGAACACCGAAATCACGTCGTTGATGAAAACCAAAGAAGTCCAAGAGAAAATTTTGGCCATGGGATATATGCCCGTTGGACAAAGTGTCAAAAACTTTGACGACATGGTTCATCAAGATATTGCCAAGACGTCCAAGCTGATCAAGTCCATCGACATCAAAGTCGACTGAGCGCAACATTTCAACCATCGGAGAAAAAAATGAATCAAGTGACAGGCTCATGGCCACAGGGCAAGAAAATTGCAGTCGTGTTCAATGTGTGTTTGGAGGCCTGGTCTGACGGCAAGGCGCCTGGCATCAGCCCCATGGGTAATCCGCTGCCAAACATTCCAGGCATCTTGGACAACATGGCAATTTCATGGGCCTCCTATGGACCCAAGCGAGGCATCTACCGCATCTTGGAAAGCTTTGAAAAGCACCAAGTCAAGTCCAGCATGATGGTCAACGCGGTGATTGCCCAAAGACACCCTGAGGCAGTGAAAGCCATCGCCCAAGGTGGCCACGAAATCTTGTCCCACTCCTACGCAATGGATGTCATTCCAGTCTTGCTCGATGAAAAGCAGGAGCGCGAGAACATCCAACTTTGCACCGATCTTTTACAAGCTGCATCAGGTCAAGCGATCAAAGGCTGGTTGAGCCCGCGCGGAACGCCCAGTCCTTTGACTGCACAGCTGTTGGCGCAAGCTGGCTATCTTTGGTATGGCGATGTCTTTGACGACGATTTGCCCTACGTTCAAAATTTTGATGGGAAAAAAATCGTCGCCATTCCTCTGGGGACCGACGTCAACGATATGCCATTCATGAAGTATGGAAATCCGCCTGAATTGATGGTGGAGTCTTTCAAGCAAAACCTTGAAATTGCCAGACACCATGGCAACCCATGCATCATCGATGTCACCAGTCACGCCCATATTTTTGGACGTCCACGCGGCGCCTATTTCTATGAGCAAATCATTCAATTGGCGGCATCGTCTCCAGATGTCTGGATTGGTACGCGCTTAGAAATTGCACAGCACATCCTCTCTCATTGAACAAGGAGCCCAATTGGACACCCCTGATCCACTCGATCTACGCGCTTGGCTGACTCGCATCGATGCTTTGGGGGAGTTGCGGCATTGTCTTGGTGCCAGTGCCGATCTAGAGCTCAGTGCAATCAGCCAATTGAATGTTAAAAAACACAATCCTCCGGTACTGTTGTTTGATGACATTCAGGGCTATGAAAAAGGCTTTCGGGTGTTGACCTGCAGCACCAGCAGTTTGCAGCGCTTGGCAAGTATTTTGCGGCTGCCATTCCAAGACTCGCACCAAAGCCTCGTCAAAGCCTTACGCGACAAGCCCACGCAATGGCAGGCCAACGCACACAAATACAACCCCGTGGTGGTCGACTCAGGCCCGGTATTTGAAAATATTCAATCGGGTGACAAAGTTGACCTCCATCAATTTCCTGCGCCCTTATGGAACGATGCCGATGGAGGCCAGTACATAGGCACAGGGTGTTCCGTGGTCACACGTGATCTTGAATCAGGTTGGATCAACGTTGGCACATATCGAATCATGCGGCACGACAAAAACCATGTGGGCTTGATGATGGTGCCAGGCAAGCACGGACATATTCAACATTCAAAATACATCCAAGCTAAAAAACCATTTCCTGTGGCAATCGTCTTGGGCGCTGACCCATTGAACTATTTGATTTCAGGCATCGAGGTGCCATTTGAGCTTTCTGAATTCAACTACATAGGTGCCATCCTTTCTCGCTCGATTTCCGTCGTCAAAGGCGAACTCACCGGCCTGCCATTTCCCAGTGCGAGCGAAGTTGTCTTAGAAGGATGGGTCTACCCCGGAGATCAGGCCGATGAAGGACCATTCGGTGAATTTTTGGGCTACTACACAGGCTCTGCGTCACCTGCGCCTGTCATGACGGTCGAGCGTATTTATCACCGACACAAGCCTATCGTGATTGGCAGCCCACCCAGCAAGCCGCCAAACGATTACTCTTATTCCAAGTCTGTCATGCGTTCAGCCTTGCTTTTCAATGCTTTGGTCAATTCAGGCGTTCCTGATGTCCACAGTGTTTGGGCCCATGAAATTGGTGGCTCACGTCTTTTCAATGTGGTCTCAATCAAACAGCGCTATGCCGGACATGCACGCCAAGCGGGTCATATTTTGAATCAGTGTGGTGTGGGTGCCTATATGTCTCGGTATTCCGTCGTGGTCGATGAGGACATCGACCCATCCAACCTGCAAGAAGTGATGTGGGCCATTGCCACCAGAACCGATCCAGAAGTTGACATTGATTTGATCAAACGAGGCATGGGCTCGAAGAGCGATCCCATGTCTGTTGCCTACCCATATTCAGCACCCCTAACGTCCAAAGCCGTGATTGATGCGTGTCGACCCTTTGAACACTTGCATGACTTTCCAACCGTCGTCGATATCAGCCCTGAAATGCAGAATCAAGTACGTGAAAAATGGAAAGATTTGTTTTAACTTGAAATTTTTTAACACCCTCGAAAGGTCTTTATGTCTGCCTATTTGTTGTCAATGATCACGGTCACAAACCTTGAAAAATTCAAAGAGTATGCCGCTCTGACAGCGGCTGCCGTTGAAAAGTATGACGCCAAATTTTTAACCCGTGGTGGCAAGCTTGAGCTCATTGAAGGTGAAATGCCGCATTCCCGCGTCGTGATCACAGAGTTCAAAGACATGGACACCGCCAGAGCGTTTTGTGCATCGCCTGAATATCAATTGGCCAAAGAAAAAAGACTGGATGCCGCTGACTTCAATGCTGTGATCATTGAGGGCACTTGATTTACACCCTATGTCGATGATCTAAAAATGATTCACTCCAAAATAGTTTTCCTCCACGGATTGCAAGAAAACTTGGTGAAGCTGGTTTTTTCTGCATTTGCGGAAAATCAGAACTTAACCGCCATCAGTACCAAGGCCTCTGAGTCAGAACAAATCAAGGCACTTCATGATGCAGATTTCATCATGATCTACCGTGCCAATCCCAGCCCTGAGATTTTGAAATCTGCGGCCAAGGCCCGGTTGGTTCAGTTGCTCAGTGCTGGCTACGATGGGCTTAACTTACAACTGCTTGAAGAACTGGGCATCCCTTGCGCAAACAATGGGGGGGCTAACTCGTGTGCTGTTGCAGATCAAACGGTCTTGTCTATTTTGGCGTTGTACCGCCGTTTTATTCCTGTAGACCACGACGTTCGAACAGGCGCCTGGAATGCCGGCATTGATGGTTTGAACACATTTGAGTTGGCGGGTAAGCGTGTCGGCATCATTGGGTTTGGCAGCATTGGCCAGCAAGTTGCTCGGCGCGTACAGGCGTTCGATGCCCACGTCTTCTATTTCAACAGAACGCCGCTGTCGCATGCGTTAGAAACTCAACTGGATGTGCGCTATCTTGAGCTCGATGCGTTGTTCAAGACATGCGACGTCATCAGCCTGCATGTGCCACTCACCCAGCAGACGCATCACTTGGTGAATGCGACAAGGTTGAATTTGATGAAGTCAACGGCCATCCTCATCAACACAAGCCGTGGCGCTGTGATCGATGAAGCTGCTTTGATCCAAGCATTGATGAACAAGCAAATTGCTGGTGCCGGGCTTGATGTCTTTGAAAAAGAACCGGTCGATGCAAGCAACCCACTCCTTTCAATGCAGCATGTGGTGGCGTCTCCCCACAGCGCAGGAACAACCTCTGACACCTGGATTCGACGCGGCAGCTTTGCGCGTCAAAACTTCGAACGAGTTGCTGAAGGTCATGCGCCTCTTTGTGTGATCCATGCTTCCTGACCGAGTGGATTTGTCAATTCATACGGCACTCAACCACGATTTTCTTTTCTATGTACAACGTCAACCGAAGATAAAACGCTATGAATATCGTTGTGGCTGATGATTACCAATGTTGTGTGCGACAACTGGCTTGTTTTTCTAAATTGAGGGGGCACACCGTCACCATTTACGAGACGGCCGCCGCCGATCGGCAAGAGCTGCTGGAACGTTGGACCCAAGCTGATATTTTGGTGGTGGTGCGTGAGCGTGTGGCCGTCGACGCTGAGCTGCTGGAGTCGCTGCCTCGTTTGAAACACATTGCATTGGTGGGGCGTCACAGCAAGTCGATTGACTATGACGCTTGCACACGCAAAGGCATTGCTGTGACAAATGGTGTCTTTGCGTCGCCGATTGCACCTGCTGAGTTGACGATGGCGTTGATCTTGTCCTCGCGTCGCAATGTAGTGACCGAAGCCAATCGGATGAAAGCAGGGTTATGGCCATCTACTTTTTCATACCGTCTTGACGGTTCTGTCTTGGGGATTTTTGGGTTCGGCGTCATCGCTGAACGTGTAGCGCGTGCCGCTTCTGGTCTTGGCATGCGAGTACTTGTCTGGGGGCGCGAGGGCTCGCGAGAGCGCGGTGCTGCCGCAGGTTACGAAATTGCTCAAAGCCAAGAAGACTTGTTTCGCCGTTCCGATGTGCTGTCCTTGCATCTGCGCTACAGCCCTCAAACAGCTGGCGCTGTGACCCCTGCTGATTTGGCGTGCATGAAACCATCTGCACTCTTGGTCAACACAGCGCGTGCCGAGCTCATTGAATCGGGTGCGCTTGAGCATGCGCTGGCCCAAGGTCGTCCAGGCTTTGCCGCCGTTGACGTCTACGAGCATGAGCCCGTCATGAATGGCGAGCATCCGCTCTTGAAACTTGACAATGCCTTGTGTTTGCCCCACTTGGGTTGGGCGGACCGTGAGACGTTTGAGCTGTACTTTGGCGAGGCCTTTGAGCAAGTTCGTTTGTTTGCTGAAGGCGGAGAGCTGAGGTTGGTGAATCCGAATGTCGTCATTCAACGGCATTGATCTTATGAAAGCGAAAGTCATGGCCATCCACAACCTGAGGTTTCATATGAACCGACCCACAATTGGCGTTTGGTGCGCTCTGAACATGGCAACAGCTTTTTTTCTGGCGTCAGTGTTCACCCCTGGCTGGGCTCAAGCGCCATCACAAGCGTATCCAAGTCGCACGGTCAAGATCGTTGTGGCACAAGCCCCCGGATCCTCTGCAGACGCTCTCGCTCGCAACGTCGCCACAAAACTCGCGGAGCGTTGGAAAAACTCGGTCATCGTTGAAAACAAACCTGGGGCCAATGGCAATCTGGGAATGGATTACGTCGCCAAATCAACTGCAGATGGCTATACCTTGGGGTTGGCGGTCCCCAGTGTGATGACCGTGAATCCATTTTTTTACAAAAACATGCCATTCAAGCCGTTGGAAGATCTGACGGCCGTGACGCAGACCACCTCGATCATTTTTGGGCTTTTCATCAACCCCAAACTTCCAGTCAAGTCGGTCGCTGAACTCTTGGCCTATGCCAAGCTGCAGCCAAGTGGATTGAATTACAGCTCGGCGGGTGTTGGCAATCTGGGGCACTTGGCGGGTGAGCTTTTTTCTGCGCAGGCGGGCATCAAAATGACCCACATTCCCAACAAGGGCGACACACCCGGGTTGATGGATGTCATGGGTGGGCAGACAGATTTGATGTTTGCCCCTATTCCATCGGCGATCAATTACGTCAAAGCGGGACGTCTTCATTTGTTGGCAGTCGCTTCGCGAAAGAGATCGGCTGTTTTTCCTGAAGTGCCCACCATGATCGAGTTGAATTTGCCGAATGTTTTGGTCGAGGGCTGGACAGGCATCGTGACCCCAGCCGCTACGCCACCTGCCGTGGTCGAAGAAATTCAAAAGGCAGTGAACTTGGTGTTGCAAGAGCAATCAGTCAAAGCCGCCGTTGAACAGCAGGGATTTGAAAT
This sequence comes from Comamonadaceae bacterium, assembly GCA_947381325.1. Classification (GTDB taxonomy): domain Bacteria; phylum Pseudomonadota; class Gammaproteobacteria; order Burkholderiales; family Burkholderiaceae_C; genus Limnohabitans. The sequence continues at coordinate 61,626 of CANCUP010000001.1, read as the reverse complement.
CGCGGGCTCTAACCCTCGTGAATTTAACCTTCTGCTCAAGCAGGAGTCTGCCAAATGGGGCGATTTGATTGTCAAATCAGGCATCAAGCTCAATGACTGACCGAAGATTCCATCACCACCTTGCCTCACGGCTGCAGTTGGTGATCGCATCCAGCAACAACTCGGTGCCAGGTTCCGTTGTGATGCATTGAAACCCAGCGGCCTAACATGGCTGCTTTTGCAAGCGGGCATCTTTCACTGCGCTCTGCCAGTATTTGAGCCTTTGCTGCTTGGACGCATGGACCGCCAAGTGATCAAGGCGCCGAGATCTCGACCTTGATTTCATTCCTTCTGAACATTGGCAAAGTCCAAGGTGGGTCATAGCGCGACAGTTGAGGCGTGCCAAGCAATTTCAGGTTTCTCTTGAGTGCCCATTCAGTCAGCTCTTGAGTTTTGGATTGAACTCTCGCCAGCGAATTGAAGCCTGAATATTGCAATACCGCGTAGTGCTTGCTTGGGATCTCTCGCAGGCTCACAAGACTGTTTTTAGGTCGAGGAATGGACGCAAGTGTGTAGCGACTGGGCATCACAAACTGAACGCGCCATAGTTTGGCCAATTGCATGTTGGGTTGATCACTTTGCGGCTCTACAGTGACGGGGGCTGTCATTGCGATCTTGCTGGATTGGGGTTCAACGGTGACTGGGGCCGTCATGGCAATTTTTTCGCTGCTCGATGAATCTGCCACTTGGTTGTTGCCAAAAATGAAATCAGCGATCAGCCTGAACCCCTTGCTGGAGGCTTCATCCATGTCGCCTTCTGTCGTCACTTCTGCAATCAAGATGGGCGCGTAATGGCGTATTTCAAAAGAGCTTTCAGCCAGCAGCACCTCGTATTTGGGTTCTTCAATTGCCATGGCGCGTCCAGTGAACAAAAGACCCATGAGAAGAAGAATGAGAAATTTGAATGGGCGCATAGGGCGGGTGGCTGTCGTTCAAACTCAATCCAGCGTGATTTTTTGACTTTGAATCAATCGGCTCCATTGCGCCCGATCTTTCAACACCATCTCTTGAAAAGCTTCGGGGCTGCCACCACCGGGCTCTGCGCCTAGGGTGGCCAATTTATCGACGACGTCTTTGCTCTTGAGGGTTTGGTTCAAGGCTTGGTTCAATTTCATCTGAATATGTTTGGGCAAATTCTTGGGGCCATAAAACCCCCACCAATTGACCGATTCGAAGTCTTTCAATCCATAAGGGCCGCCAATTTCGCGCAGGGTTGGGGTGTTGGGCAAGAGCGGTGAACGGTTTTTCCCTAAGACCGCCAGCGCCGTCAGCTTGCCGTCTTGGACGTGGGAAACGCCAGAAACAATGCTGTCAAAAAGAACGTGGATCTTTCCAGAGATCAAATCAGGAATCGACAGACCCGAGCCTTTGTAGGGCACATGCACCATTTGCACCCCAGCCTCGACCTTGAAGGCCTCGCCAGTCAAATGCATGATGGTGCCGTTGCCCGCGGAAGAGAAATTCAACACCGTTGGGTTGGCCTTGGCAAACGACATAAAGTCTTTCAAGGTGGCACCAGGGATGGTCTTGGTCACCAAAAAAATATTCGGAGCCACTGCGCCATAGATGATCGGCGTGAAGTCTGTGTCGTAGTTGAAGGGCACGCTTTTGTTCAGCACCGCACCGATGGAATGGGTGCTCGAGGATGTGATCAAGAGGGTGTAGCCATCCGGGTTGGCCTTGGCCACGATGTTGGAGCCAATGTTGCCTCCGGCACCGGCATGGTTTTCTACAACCACGGGTTTGCCGAGTATGTCGCCCAGTTTTTGCGCGATCGTCCTGGCGATCAAATCGGTAGACCCGGCAGCTGGAAAAGGCGTGATCAAGGTGATGGGTCGTTGGGGGTAGTCGCTGGTTTGTGCTGTCGCCACCAAAGCAGAACCTAAAACCAGCATCAAAGCCCACCGCCTCAGCGATGGACGTTGGAGGAAAGAAATTTTTCTCAGCGTTGGGGTCATACAGTTTTTTCTCTGGTGGGTTGGCGCCAAGAAAAGCAGCTGGCACATGATTGTTGTGGCCTTGCTGTTTTTGGCTGTGGGTTCTTGTTCGTGCTTGAGAAAAATGCAAGAACAATGCCAAGTTGTTTCAGAGTTTGAATCAGAGCATTTGCATTCATTCCGGCTTGATGTCGTAGCTGACGACGATCTGCTTCCAGCGCATCAAATCGGTTTGCACCAATGTGGCGAGCTCCTCTGGGCTGGAGGCTTGAAGCTCAATGCCACTTGGCTCTAGTTTGGTGCGCATGCTGGGTGACTCCACCACTTTGCGCAATGCGCGGTTGAGCTCGCTCACCACAGGGGCGGGCACCGCCTTGGACACAAACACGGCGCTCCAGTTGTTGAGTTCCACACCTTTGTAACCCATCTCTTCGAAGGTCTTGACCTCGGGCAGCAAGGGGTGACGTTTCGTGGCGCCAATGCCCAAGGCTTTGAGGTTGCCAGCTTTGATGTGCGAGATGACACCCGAGATGTCGCCAAAAAAACCATCCACATGGCCGCCCATCACATCGGTGATGGCCGGTGCAGCCCCTTTGCTGGGGATGTGGGTGAAGGGCACTTTGGTGGCGTCAGAAAACAAAGCAATCGCCATGTGCGGCAAGCTGCCAATGCCGGAGGACACGATGTTGTTGCCTGTTTTTTGCGCGGCGGCGTTTTGCACAAATTGCTTGGCGTCAGCCGCTGGGTTTTTGCTGTTGACCACCAACAGCTCAGGTGTGTTGGCCACCAAGGTCACCGGTGCAAAGTTGGCCACCGAATAACTCAGCTTGGGGTAGAGCACCGGGTTGATCGACACCGCGCCCGAGGTGGTGAGCCACAAGGTTTTGCCATCGGGCGGGGCGTTGAGCACAAACTGCGCAGCCACTGCGCCGTTGCCACCGGGGCGGTTTTCCACCACCACTCTTTGTTGGGTGTCTTTGCCCAGTTGATCGGCCACTGCGCGGGCCAAGATGTCCGATGAGCCGCCAGGCGGAAACGCGATCACCAACCGAACCACATCGGTTTGTGCGCTCACCCAGCAGCACTGTGCCAACATCAAGACGCTGAGTGAACGTTTGAACGTCGAAGACCAGGGGGTGGTTGTCGGTGGCATGGTGTGTTACCTCACGGTGTAGGTGTGAACGAGTTGCGGGTCTGGGTCGCAGCCCAGGCCCGGGCCGCTGGGCAATGTGAGGTAGGCGCCATCTGCTTTCACGCTGGCGCCCATGGGGTTGTCGTCCATCTCACAAAAACAATATTCAAGTTCAGCCTCGGTGTGTGAGGCTGCCAAGATGTGCAGGGTGGCGAGCAAGCCTGGGCCCACATAAGGGGAGTGGGGCGCAAAGCCCACCTTGTGGGTTTGGCACAGTTGTTCAATCCGAACCATCTCGGTGAAGCCCCCAATCTTGGTCACGCTGGGCTGAGCGACATCGAGCGCACCGGCTTGAAACATGTGTTTGAAGTCGAGGTAACTGGTGGCGTTTTCACCCGCCGCGGTGGGGATGCCGCCCACACGGCGCACCTGCGCCAAGGCCTCATGGTCTTCGGGGGGCCAAATCGGTTCTTCCAGCCAATGCAAATCCAAGGGTTGGAGTTGCTGGCACATCAGCAAGGTTTCGTCCAAAGACCATGGGCAATTGCAGTCCACCATCAAGCGCACATGCGGGCCAATGGCTTGTCGTGCGCGCTCAATCGGTGCCAGGGTGATTTCATGCAACTTGATGGCATCAAATCCTTGAGCCACCGCACGCTGTGCATTCAGGGCCACCAGGTCAGGGTCGGTGTAGCGAATCAAGCTGGCATAAGCTTTGATGCGGGTGCGCTGAACGCAGCCCAGCATCTCGGCCACGCTGCGGTCTTGCATCTTGCCCGCCAAGTCCCACAGCGCAATGTCCAAGCCTGAGAGCGCATACATCACAGGCCCGGTGCGGCCCAGCAAGTGAAACTTTTTGCTGAGGTCGGCATGGATGCCGGCGATGTCGCGCTCATCCCGGCCCAGCACCAAGGGTTCAACCAATTGCTCGATGGCGGTTTTTGTCGCCGGCCACACCACAAAGCCAAAGGCCTCGCCCCAGCCCACCAGGCCTTGGTCGTTCTCGACCCGAATCAGCAGCATTTCCATGCCGCGTGGCTTGCCGCCCAGCAGGGGTTTGGGGCCCCACATCTCAAACGGAACACTGACTGGAATGGCTTGAACAGATCGGATGGTCATGGGGGCGGTTTTCGCGGTCCAACAGGTGGCAAAACAATGGCGTGGACTATGGCATATTTCAACGCGCAGCCTGTCACCTTCGGGATGGAGGGGCGCAGCCTGCTCACGTAAGCTCCGTGCCCATGACCATCATCAGCGCCCAAGCCATTCCCGTCAGCTTGCCTTTTGAAATCGGCGGCCCCAGGCCCAAGTTCGCAGGCATTCCAAGGCAAATGGATATTTTGTTGATTCGTCTGGAGACCGACCAAGGCTTGGTCGGTTGGGGTGAAGCCTTTGGCTTGGCAATCTGGCCAGCCACGCGTCAGGCCTTTGAACATTTGGTCGCGCCGCTGGTGATGGGGCGTGACGAAACCGATGTGGTGGCCCTGTCAGAGAGTTTGCAAAAACAGCTGCACATCTTGGGGCGCGGGGGTGCTGTCACGTACGCCTTGTCGGGCTTGGACATTGCCTTGTGGGACTTGGCCGGCAAGGCAGCCGGGCTGCCCCTGAGCAGCTTGCTGGGCGGGGCCAAGCATGAGAGCTTGCCGGTGTATGCCAGCCTGATGCGTTACGGTCAAACGGACTTGGTGGCCCGCAATGTGGAGGCCGCCTTGAACAAAGGTTTTGCTGCCATCAAGTTGCATGAGGTGACGACACCCATGGCGCAATCGGCGCGTGAGGTGATGGGCCCAACGATGGATTTGATGCTCGATGTGAACTGTCCTTGGCGCGAGGACCAAGCCTTGGCCATGGCCCAAGAGTTGAAAGCTTGCAATTTGCTGTGGCTCGAAGAACCGCTGTGGCCGCCCGAAGACTTTGCCGGCTTGGCACGACTTCGCCAGGCATGTGGCATGGCCCTGGCGGCGGGCGAGAACAACATCAGCACCGAGCACTTTGCGCAAATGCTGACCGCAGGCGCGGTGGACTATGCGCAGCCCAGCGTCACCAAAATTGGCGGGGTCACCGAGTTCATGAAGATCGTCCGCTTGGCGACACAACACGGCACGCCTGTCATGCCGCATTCGCCATACTTCGGGCCTGGCCTGTTGGCAACCTTGCACATGACAGCCACTTTTGCGGATGAAACCATGATCGAGTATTCGTATGCAGACTTGGGCGCCAGTCCACTGGGCAGCACGGTGGCGCAACAGGGGGGTCGTTTGCATGTGCCCCAAGGTCCGGGCTTGGGCTTTGACCCCGATCTGGATGTGGTGCGTCAATTCCGTTTGCCCTGAACCGCGTGGACTTGCCCTTGACCTCGCCCCTCACCCTGCTCAGCGCACAGCCGCCGCTGCAGATTGAAAAGATCGAAACCTTCCTCTACCGTGTCAAGGTCAGCAAACCTGTGGTGTCAACGCTGGCCAGCATCGGCCAACGCGTGGCCTTGTTGGTGCGGGTGCAAGACCCAGACGGCGCCTACGGGTGGGGTGAGATTTACAGCACCTTGCCGTCGTTTGGCGCCGAACACCGGGCCCAGGTGGTGCATCAACTGTTAGCGCCCCATGTGTTGCGACAGTCCATCACTGACCCCCGGGTGCTGTGGCAAACCTTGAGCCAGAAATTGCATGCCATGGCCATTCAAACCGGCGAGCCTGGGCCCATCGCCGCCGCGCTGGGTGGCTTGGATTGCGCGGTGTGGGACCTGCTGGCGCGTCGTGCCCAGGTGCCCCTGTACCAACTCTTGGGTGGCAAGGCTACCTCGGTGCCCGCCTATGCCAGCGGCTTGAACCCAGCCGATGGTCCCGACGTGGTGGCGCTGTCACGCGCGCAAGGCTTCACGGCGTTCAAACAAAAAATTGGCTTTGGTGAGTCCACCGACCTGCACAACTTGCGCAGCATCCGCCAAGACATGGCGGCGCACGAGCGTTTGATGGTCGACGTCAACCAAGGTTGGACCCTCGACCAAGCGCTGCACATGGCACCGTTGTTGACCGAGTTCGACTTGGCATGGGTAGAGGAACCCTTGTTGGCCGATCGACCGGCCGACGAATGGCGTCGTTGTGCCCAGGCCTTTTCCGCGCCCTTGGCCGGTGGCGAAAATTTACGGGGCGATGACTTTGCGCAGCAGTCCGAGTGGCTGGGTGTGATTCAACCCGATGTGGGCAAGTGGGGTGGCATCAGTGCCTCGCGTGGGGTGGGGCAGCAGGCGCTGTCTGCAGGCAAGCTGTACTGCCCACATTGGCTGGGCAGCGGCATTGGCTTGATGGCCTCGGCCCATGTGCTGGCTGCTGTGGGTGGGCCGGGCCTGCTGGAGGTGGACGTCAACGAAAACCCGCTGCGCGAAGCGCTGTGCCAGCCTTTCCCTGCCTTGGTGCAAGGGCAGTGGGTGATGCCGCAAGGCGCTGGACTTGGTGTCGACCCAGATTTGAAGGCGGCATCGTCATGGTGTGTGAAACACGAGGAGACTGTATGAAACATTGGATGCGAAGCTTGGCCCTGTTGGGCCTGTCATGCTGGATGGCCGGTGCTGCCTTGGCACAAGACTTTCCCAGCAAACCGGTGCGTTTGGTGGTGGGCTTTCCGCCCGGTGGTCTGGCTGACATCATGGCCCGCGTGCTGGCTGAAAAATTACCCACGGTCTGGAACCAAGCTGTGGTGGTCGAAAACCGCGCCGGCGCCTCGGGCGTCATTGCGGCCGATGTGGTGGCCAAATCGGCACCCGACGGCCACACCTTGTTGGTGATTTTGACCAACCATGTGGTGGTGGCTGCGGTGCGCCCCAAATTGTCGTATGACGCGTTTGGCGACTTCACCCCGGTCACCCAAATTGGCAGCTCACCTTTGCTGTTGATGGCCAACCCCAAGTTGCCTGCCAACAACTTGGCTGAGTTGATTGCCTTGGCCAAAAGCAAACCCGGCGTCATCACCTATTCCACCCCCGGCGACGGCTCGGTGCATCACCTGTCGCAAGAGTTGCTCAATGGCGCTGCCGGCGTGAAGATGATTCACGTGCCCTATGTCGGTGGGGCGCCCGCCATGATGGACGCCATCTCGGGCGTGGTCGACCTCAACATCGGCAGCCCCGCGCAAGCCTTGCAGCAGGTGGAGGCGGGCAAGCTCAAAGCTTTGAGCTATTCAGGCGCGCAACGCTCGCCCTTGTTTCCCAAAGTGCCGACCGTGGCCGAGGCGGCCATCCCTAATTTCTCTGCCGCTTTGTGGGGCGGGGTGTTGGCGCCAGCCAAATTGCCCAAAGCGGTCTTGACGAAAATCAACAACGACATCCGTACCGTCATGAACATGCCCGATGTGAAAGAAAAAATGGCCAAGATGGGTGTCGATGTGGTGGCCAGTCAGCCCGATGAATTTGACCGCTTCATCCGCAGCGAGTTCACCAAGTGGAGCTCGGTCGCCAAGCAAGCGGGCGTCAAAGCGGAGTGAGTGACCCACGCCATGTCTGCAACTTCTGGTGCTGATCCTGTGCTGAACGTCTTGTTGTCGCGCCAAGCGTTGGACAGCCATGGCGAAGTCATCGCACGCGTGGTTGCCCAAGCTTCGCAAGACACGGTGCGATTGAACTGGGTCACCCCCGACAGCCAGCCCGATGACCAGGGCCACTACCCCTGCGACATCGCGTTTGTCTCGCGCGACGTCACGGGGGCTTCGACCAAAACCAAACTGCAGCCGAGTTTGCTGCGCTATTACGAGGTGTTGAGAGCCTCGCCTGCTTTGGCATGGATCCATACCCATTCCTCGGGCGCCGACCGGCCTATTTTTGGCGAGTTGATGCAGCGCGGCGTTCGTGTCACCACCTCGTCGGGGGCCAATGCCCAGTCGGTGGCGCACACGGCGGTGGCGGCTGTGCTGGCGCTGGGAAGGCGTTTTCCAAGTCTGGTGCAAGCGCAGGCCCACAAAGTCTGGCGCCCCTTGCTCAACGACCCCGACACCCACAGCTTCATCGGGCAACGCGCCATGGTGGTGGGCTTGGGGCCGATTGGGCTGCAAATTGCCAGCTACTTGCAGGCCTTGGGGCTGGAGGTGGTGGGCGTCACGCGCGATCCGGCGCGCCATCTAGCGAATCCTGCCTTGCGTGCGGTGGAGAGTTTTTCCACCTTTGCACACCAGCTGCATGCTGTGCGTTACCTGATCTTGGCTTGTCCGCTCACCGAGACCACACAGGGCTTGGTCGACGTGGATCGGCTGCGCTTGTTGCCCCCAGGGGCTTACTTGATCAATGTGGCACGCGGCGAAGTGGTGGATCAAACGGCGTTGATTGCGTGCCTGAATGCCGGCCATTTGGGCGGCGCGTTTTTGGATGTGTTTGAAGTCGAGCCGCTGCCCACCACCTCGCCGCTGTGGGACATGCCCCAGGTGATGGTGTCACCGCACACGGCAGGCCATTTCACAGGGTACGCACAAGCGGTGTTCGATATTTTTTGCCACAACCTCAACGCGTATGTCTTGCAGCAACCGTTGCGCAATGTGGTGCAACCCTCAACTTGAACAGGTGACAACATGGCAAAGCTGGGCTATTTGGATCTTCCATCCCTCGAAGGCAAAGTGTCTGACGCAGAGTGGCAAACGCGCATCGATTTGGCGGCTTGTTACCGCTTGGTGGCGCACTACGGCATGTCCGACATGATGGCCAACCACATCACCTTGCGTGTGCCGGGCGAAGACAACGCCTTCCTCACCAACCCCTACGGCATGATGTACGAAGAGATGACGGCTTCGTGCCTGATCAAGCTCGACCATGACGGCCATGTGCTGCACAAGCCTGACTTTGGTGAGCTCAACTACGGCTTGAACAAGCCTGGGTTTATTTTGCACAGCGCAGTGCACAAAGCGCGCCCTGAAGTCAATTGCGTCATCCACACCCACACCGCGGCGGGCATGGCGGTGTCGTCTTTGGCCTGTGGCTTGTTGCCGATCAACCAAACCTCGATGCGTTTTCTCAAAGTGAGCTACCACGACTACATGGGCGTGGTGCTCGACCTGGCCGAGCAAGAGGTGTTGGTCCAAGACCTCGGCAACACCGACGCCATGGTGTTGCGCAACCACGGTTTGTTGACCTGTGGCCGCAGCGTGGGCGAAGCCTTCAACTGGATGCACCGCATGGAGTTGTCTTGCCGTGCCCAGTTGGCGGCCATGGCCTGCAACAGCCCCTTGCAACAGGTGTCAGCCCAGGTGCTGGAAGAGACTTTCCAAAATTACCAACCCAACACCCGCAGGCCTTATGGCGTGATGGAGTGGCCGGCCTTGTTGCGCATGCTCGACCGGGCCGATCCGAGCTACCGCACATGAGCACGCGCGCGCCTCACGCGCAAACAACAGACCCTCACAACAATCAGGAGATGACGCATGCATCAAACAACACGCTGGATCAACCGGTTCCTTCGCTTCACGGGCGTGGCCTGTGGCCTGTCCCTGGGCCTGCTAGGGGCGGCCATGGCGCAGGGCTATCCCAATAAGCCCATCCGGTTGATCGCACCCTTTGCTGCGGGTGGGGCGGCGGACACGGTGGCCCGACAACTCGCGCCCAAGCTCTCGCAGGCCTTGGGGCAAACCGTGATTGTTGAAAACCGTCCGGGTGCCGGTGGCGCCATTGGTTCGGCCTTTGTGGCTGCAGCGCCTGCCGACGGCTACACCTTGTTGGTCAACTTGGGACCGCCGCACCAAACTATCCAGCTCTTCAGCAAGGGCGTCAACTACGACCCGGTGAAAGACTTCAGCGCCATTGCCAAAATTGCGGTGGCTCCTCAGGCCTTGGTGGTGCCGGCCAACTCGCCGTTTCAAACCATCAAAGACTTGCTGGATGAATCTCGCAGCAATGCCAAGGGCCTGTCTTTCGGCACCTCGGGTGCTGGCACCTCGCAGCATTTGGCGGGCTTGATGTTGGGCATCACCCACAAGGCCAAGCTCACCCATGTGCCTTACCGGGGCGGCTCTGCGGCCCTGACCGATGTGTTGTCGGGTCAAGTGGATTTTGGAATTTTGGTCTTGTCCAATGTCTTGCCCCATGTGCAAAGCGGCAAGCTGCGCTTGCTGGGCCTGGTGGATGGCTCGCGTTCTGCCAGTGCGCCCTCGCTGCCCACACTGGCCGAGAGTGGACTGTCTGGGTTTTCAGTGCCCGACACCTGGGTGGGTCTGCTCGGCCCCAAAGGGCTGCCGGCGCCCATCACGCAGCGCTTGAGCGCCGAGGTGGAGAAGATCAGCAAAGACCCCGAGTTCAAAGCCAAGATGGAATTGGCGGGCTACGACATCCGCATGGAGTCGTCCGAGGTTTTTTCCAAGCAACTCTTTGACAGCGCGCAGCTGTACAAAAACATCGTCACACAAGCCGGCATCGTGCCGGAGTAATTTTTCACCCCTTCCACAGCAAAGTACTTATGCCATTTCTCAACAAGCCCACCACACAGCCCCGCCTCACCGTTGTCCTGACTTTTTTGATGGAGAACTGGTCGCCCGGCAAAGCCCCGCCTTATTCGCCCATGACCAGCCCACCCAAAGCCGGTGCGGTGGATCGCGCAGGCATTTTGTGGGCCGACTATGGGGGCCGCTTCGGCATGGCGCGGCTGATTCGCATCGCCCAACAATTCGGTGCCTCTGGCACAGCCTGCATCAACGCACGTTCGGCTGAACTCTTTCCAGAGACCGTGCGTCACATTGTGGAGGCGGGGTTTGAGATCGCCGGTCACAACTACATGCAAGACGAGGTGCTGTCTGGGTTGGACGAGCCGCAAGAGCGTGCCTTGATCCAAAAGAGCCTGCGCATTTTGGAAACCATTTCAGGCGTCAAGCCTGTCGGTTGGCTCAGTTCCACGGTGGCCACCACCGACCGCACCGCTGAATTGCTCAAGCAAGAGGGCTTGCTGTGGCATGGCGACTACAACGACATGGACTTGCCCGGCCGCATGCACACCCCCTCAGGGGACATTGTGGGCATCCCCCACAGCGACTATGCCGACAACCGCGTGTTGCGTGGTGCGCCCATCGATTGGTTCACCACCTACCGTGACATGTTCGACTACCAGTACCAATGCGAGCCGGGCTCATTCATCAACATCACCATGCACGGCAACTTTGGTGGACGCCCCTTGATGAGCGCACAGCTGCACAAGTTGATGAGCTACATGTCTCAGCACGAAGGGGTGTGGATGCCGCGCCATGATGAGTTGGCACACTGGGTCAACCAACAGGGCATTGAAGAGGTCAAGGCCAGCGCGGACTTTGGCGCTTAAGCGTCTGGTCGAATCATCTCGAACATCTCGCCCAGGGTGGCGTAGTCACCCCGGTAGCCTGCTCGCAGGATGGGTTGCGCGGCTTTCAGGTCGAACAGCCCGTTGTGGATGAAGTCGCGGCGAATGTGCACCCCCACCACTTGACCAAAGGCAATCCAGTTGCTGGTGGTGTGGCCGTCCAAGGCTTCAAGCCGCAAGATCTTCAACAGCTTGCATTCCAACGCCGCAGGCGATTCGCCCACGCGGGGTGATGTCACATGCTGCCCTGGCACTTGGGTCAGGCCCGCCAACTCGAACTCGTTGACGTTGGGCGTGACCGGGGCTGCACTGCGGTTCATGGCATCGGCCAAGGCGCGGCTGGTGAGGTTCCAGGTGAATTCACCGGTTTCTTCGATGTTGCGAATGGTGTCTTTGTAGCCTTCGCTTGAAAAACCAATGATGTGGGGATTGGCCGAGAACGCGCCAAAAAAACTGTAGGGCGCCAGGTTGGCTTGCCCCTGGGCATTGCAGGTGGAAATCCAGCCGATCACACGCGGTGCAAGTATGGCTTTGAACGGGTCATGCGCCAGGCCGTGGCCAACGCTGGGGTCATACGAGTGGACATCGTGGTTCATGGTGGGCTTTCAAAAATCAGCGTATCGGCAGGCAGTCACGCATGGCGCAAAAGCTCGCCCAGTTGCGTCACAGGCAGGTCTGATGCGCCGTGCAGCACCCAGTCAATGACGAGCTGCTGCGTGTGTGGGGTTGCACATGTGCGGGTGTTTTCGATGAACTTGGCCGTGATGTCTTCGGTGGACGCTGGCCGCTCGGCACTGCCTTTGACTTGGTCAATGCGCACCAAGGTGCTTTGTCCATCCCGGCATCGCACCTCGATCTCGGCCTGAAATTTGTTGGGAAAGTCTGCGTCACGCATGGGCGTCCAGCGGATGTGCTGTGCAAATGCCACGGCCTGGGCGTTGACCTCGGTCGACAGAAAGTGTTGCGCCGTGATGGGAATGTCCAGACACGCCAAGGCCATGCAATAGGGCAGGCTGTATTTGGCTTCGTTCAAGCGCACAGGCGATTGCTTGCGCGCCCAAGGTTCACAAATGATGGCGGCTGCGCCTGGGGGCACACGGCATTCGATGTGCGTGATGTCTTGCAGCGCCACAGGCTTGGCCAAGAGTTGTTGCACGCCTTCTAAAAACGGGTGAATGTAATGGCAGCAAGGAAACAGTTTGAAGGCGGCATCGCGCAGCATCCAGGTCTGGCCCAGGCTGTTGAGCTGGTGCCCCAAGGCGTCGGCGGCCAGCGCATCGTCGGTGTAGGTGTTGTACAGGCCAAAGCGTCCTTCGTACACCGTCGATGGACCGGTCATGCCAGCACCCGCCAACTGCGCGGCCATGAGTCCGGCGTGTGCAGCCCAACCCGGATGCAGGGCTTTGACGGTGGCGCCTTCGCTGAGAAACTCAAAGATGCCCGAGGCTTGGCTGCCTGCAATGCCCTGTGCCCAGATCAGCTCGGTACGCGTAGCGCCTGCGGCCAAACCCGCGATCAGGGCCGACACCAGCGCGCCACCGACCGAGGTGACTTGAAACCCGCGCCGCTGAAAGGCACCGGGGGCCGCCAGGCCCACGCGCACCAGCACCTCCCAGCCAAGGGCGACCAAGCGCACGCATTCTCCCCAGCTCAGCTGGTGCTGTTCGGCAGCGGCCAGCGCGGCAGGCACCAGCACCGCGCTGCCGTGCACGATCGAGGCCATGTGGGTGTCGTCGTATTCCAGCGCATGGATGAAGCTGCCGTTGAGCAGGGCGGCTTGTGCCGCATGGGTGAGGGCGCTGTGACCCAGCACGGTGCTGCCGCTGCTGGGAGTTTGGCCGTGCAACAGGCTGCGGGCCATGCGTTGCTGGACATCGCCCTCAGAGGCGGCCAGCCCGACGCCGATGGCGTCCAGCAGGTGCAAGCGTGCCAACTGTGTCACGTCTTGGGGAATGTCCCGGGCCCGCAAGGACAGGGCAAAGTCGGCGATCCGCTCGCTGTGTGTCATGGCTTATGGCCTGAGGCTGCTTTCAGTTCTCGTGCAGCGGCCCGGCCACTCAAATAGCCCAAGCCCATCGCGGTCAACAGGCCGTTGCCAGAGGCATAGCCCAAGGCCCCGCTGTGCCCGCTGATGCCGCCAGCCGCGCCACCGCCCGCAAACAGGTTGGGAATGCGGCTGCCATCGGGCTTGAGCACATGGCCGTGGGTGTCAATGGCCAAGCCGCCTTGGGTGTGAAACAGACCCGGTGTGACACGGCACATCCAGTACTGGGTCTGCAGCGGCGCCAAGCCAAATTTGCGGCGGCCAAAACTGTCGGTGGTTTGGCCACCCGCCGCTCGGTTGTAGTCGTCCAAGGTGCGTGTCAGGGTGTCAGCCGGCAGCTTGAACAACGCCGCCAGTTCAGCCGCGTTGCCGGCTGACTTGATGCCACCGAGATCCACCAACTCGACGAATTCTTCTTCTTTGTCGGCGATGGCTTTGATGCGGTCATCAAAAATGGCAAACACCTCGCTGTGCTGTTCCAGCACCATGCGCGCATAGCCGGAGTAGCCCAGGTCTTCGTTGCCAAAGCGCTCACCGCGTGCGTTCACCAAGATGCCACCTTTTTCCAGCGTGGTCCACGACAGCAGAGAGCCGTGGGGGTAGGCCACCGCGGCATAGCCTTGGTAAGCGCCCATATTGGCCAGGCCAGCGCCGAGTTCACGGCCCCACAGCACGGCTTCACCTTGGCTGCCCGGCGAGCCGAAATACTCGGCCCCTGCAATCTCTGGGCAAAACTCTTTCACCAGGTCCCGGTTGGCCGCAAACCCGTTGCAGGCCAAGATCACTTTGCCTGCTTGGATGCGGGTCGATGCCACGCCTTTGCCGCCAATCAAGGCGCCGATCACCTCGCCGTGGGGCGAGGTCAGCAGCGACTGCACGGGGTTGCCCACCGCCAGCGGAATGTCACGCCGGGCCACACCGGCCAGCAGGTCGTCCATCAGGTCTTGTCCACGCCGAGAGGCGGGCGCGTGCAGGCGAGGCACGGTGTGTCCCACGTGGCAGTAGTCGGTGATCAGACTCATGCGTGCAGGCACGCGGTCGACCAACCATTCGCACAACTCGGCCGACATGTGGGCCAGCGCGTCGCTCACATCGCTGAGGTCATGGTGGCCGGCAATGCGCGCCATGTCGGCGATCATCACCTCGGGCGAGTCTTCGATCTGGGCGGCTTTTTGAAAACGGCTGCCCGCGCCTGGAATCGATCCGGTGCTCAGGGCTGTGTTGCCGCCGGGTTGGTCGCGCTTTTCAACAATCGCCACTTGGGCGCCTTCGTCATGGGCCGCAATGGCCGCCGTCAAGCCGCAACCGCCTGCGCCGATGACCAACACATCGACTTCCATATCCCAAGCTGTCTGGGGAGTGCTCATGGCGGGTTTCCTTGTAGGTGGTTCACGCGTGTGAAGGGTGGATCTGGGGAGTGAAGCATTGGTCGACCAAGTCAGACCAAGTGCGGTTCAGGGCTGGCTGCGCAGACGCGCTGGCGCACTGCGCATGCAAGGCTTGCAAGGTGGCCACCAAGCCCGGGGCTGTGGCTTGCGACAAACTCTCGATCTTTTGCCAGAGTTCGGCGTCGCTGAACGGGCGGTCTGAGCCGCCGCGCGCGCTCATGCAATGGGCGTGGTGCTGCTGCCCTTGGGCGTCCACCACGGTGACGAATGCGGGCCGATCTTGGGGCCAAGGCAAGGCTTCATCAACCAAGCGCATCTGCACCAAGCCTCGCAAGCGCACCACCCGTGCATCGGTCACGGACGGGCTGTCAAAGGCTTGCGCACCGCCATGGCCAAACACCAAGGACGCCGCCAAGGCATGCGGCAGCGAAAACTTGGCCCCCAGGGTGGTGGTGGGGTGGACGTTGTCCAGCGTCATGCCCAGGCGGTGGGTTTGAACCTCGATCTTCACCACCTCGGCGCCGCCTTGGAGCTGCGGCTGTTGTTGCAGCAACTCGCAGATCGCCTCAATGGCGGAGTGGGCGTATTGGCAGCAGGCATTGATCTTGTGGTAGCCCGAGCTGACCGCCCAGTCACGGCCCAACGCCAGATTCAGCTCGGCGGTGTGGGCTTCGCTGCCCAAGGTCTCGTGGTAGACCGTGTGCGGCGTGTCTGCCAGGCCTGCAATGCCGGCTTGGGCCCATTCGATGGCTTGAAATCCATTGAAGACACCTGCAGCGGCCCAGGCATTGCGAATCAGCGCGCCACGCACGGCCAGTGTGTAGGGGCCGACCGACCCCAAGGTGCTGGCGTTGGAGAGTGCGTCCATCATCTGTTGCGCAGGCAAGCGCCGCAAAAAACCAATCGCAGCGGTGGTGCCCACCACATTGAAGAGGGCATGGGGATGAATGGCCATGGCTTTGAATGGCCAAGTTCTGGCAAATCGCGCGGTCACTTCATAGGCCAGCGTGCTGGCACGCAGCACCTCGGCCACGCTGCGTTGTTCGCTTTCTGCCACCGCCAGCAACACCGGCAAGGTGTAGAGCCCCGCATGGCAGACCGCTTTGCGGTAGCCCTCGTCCAACTCATTCCAGCAGGCCGACAAGGCATTGCCCAAGGCAGCTTGCAACGCCGTCAACTTGGGACGGTCTTGGCGAAACAGCGAAGCCGATCCAGCAGGCTCACGCGCCAGCATCTGCTGGTGCGCGGCCACGACTTGCGGCTCGTCTTGGGCCGACAGCATGGCGGCCAAGTCGTCGGCAATCACCAGCACCGTTTGTTGTTGAACCTCGGCAGGGATGTCTGTCAATTCTTGACGCACGGCCCATCCGACCAATTCCTGCAGTCCGTGCGCCGCAGCCTCGCGCTTTGAAGGGTGTGTCATGGTTTAAAACAAATGCCAGAGGCTTTTTTCTTCCAGCAGCTGTTGGCTGGGGCCATCAAAAATCACCCGCCCTGATTTGAGGACGATGGCACGCTCGACTTGCTTGAGCGTGGCTTGCACGTTTTGCTCCACGATCAGCACGGTGGTGCCTTCGTTTTGGTTGATGGCGCGGATGGACGCCAACACGTCGCGCACGATGATGGGTGCCAAGCCCGTGGTGGGCTCGTCGAGCAAGAGCAGGTGAGGGCGGGTCATCAAGGCCATGCCCAAGGCCAACATTTGTTGTTGGCCGCCACTCAAAGAGCCGGCCAATTGAAGGTGGCGTTCCTTGAGGATGGGGAAGATGCCGAACACGGTTTCAGCATAAGCCGGGTCGTGCATCAAGCCGGCAATGCGCAGGTTTTGCTCGACCGAGAGTTCGCGAAACACGTTGTGGCCTTGTGGCACAAAGCCAATGCCATGGCGCACATTGAGGTGCACCTGCCCGGCCACGATGGGGTGTTCCTGGTAGCGGATCTTGCCCTCGAGCTGCGGCATGTCGCCGACCAAGCTCTTGAGCAAGGTGGTCTTGCCCGCGCCGTTGTGGCCAAAGATGCCCACCCGTTCACCGCTTTGGATGGTGAGCGAGACATCGTGCAGCACCTGCAGCTTGCCGTAATGCGCGTTGACGTGGTCGACTTGAAGCACCTGGGCTCCTCCTTCTGGTTAAACGTCGCTTACGCGCCGAAATACAAATCAGCCAAGGTCTTGCTCGACAGCAGGGTGTCCACGCTGCCGCGCTCAAGAATCTTGCCGCTGGCCATGAACACCGCGCTGTTGCACAGGTCTTTGATGAATGACACGTTGTGCTCCACCACACACACCGCGCGACCTGCTGCGGCTTCCTCACGAACAATGGTTTTCATGGTCTCGTAGGCCGCGCCCTCCACACCCGCCATCGGCTCGTCGAGCAGCAGACATTCGCCATCGTTCATCAAGGCACGGGCCAGGCCGACCAGTTTTTGTTGACCAAAGGTGATGTCGTTGACATGGGTGTGGGCAATGCCTTGCAGGTTCATCCTGTGCAAAATGGCCATCGCGTGTTCATGCAGCGCAAGGTCTGTGGTGCGGGTTTGTTGAGGGCGAAAGATGATGTGGGAAATTTGTTCGCCCGGGTAGTCGCGCGGCGCCACCAGCAAGTTCTCGAGCACCGTCATGCTGGCGAACAGGCGCATGTGTTGCCAGGTTCTCGCCACGCCCAGCCGCGCCCTTTGGTACAGCGGCAAACCATCCAAGGACTGACCGGCCACGGTGATGGTCCCTGAGTCCACCGGGTACAGCCCCGAGATCAAGTTAAAGAGAGACGTCTTGCCCGCGCCGTTGGGGCCGATCAGACCCAAAATTTCTCCGCGCTGGATGTCGATCGAGATGTGGTCGGCGACCACAATGCCGCCAAAACTTTTGCACACCTCATGCAGTGAGATCAATGTGCTCATCTCAGGCCTCTTTGGACGATGGGTTTTGGCTGGGCGCCACCAGACCTTGTGGCCGCCAAAACAAAAAGATGATCACCAGTGTGGTGAAGATCACGCCTTGCAGCGGAGCCATGACACTGGGGGGCAAGTTCAAAAAGCTGATGGCTTGCGGCAGCAACAGCAACAGCACGGCGCCCACCACAGGCCCCAGGTGCGAGCCCATGCCGCCGACCACCACCATGGTCAACAGCATGGCCGATTGCAAGATCTCAAATTGATCCGGGCTGATGTATTGGTAGTAATAGGCGTAAATGCCACCGGCGATGCCCGCAAAGCCGGAACCCATGGCAAACAGCGCCAACTTGATGCGCATCGCATTGCGACCCAGGGCCGAGAAGGCCAGCTCATCATCGCGCATGGCTGAAATCACGCGGCCATAAGGGCCCGTGAGCAACCAGCGGATGACCCACACCACCACCAGCGCCACGGCGCAAGAGACCACAGCGAAGACCGCGCTGCGCGACGAACCTTCCACCACATTGGGAATATTGCCCAGGCCACTGGCGCCGCCGGTGAACCCCAGGTGTTTGATGACTTCGAGCAGCCCCAGCTGAAAACCAATGCTGGTGATCAACAGGTAGTCGCCCGAGATGCGCAGCGAGGGCAGTGACAACATGACCGAGGCACAAAACGCCAGGGCGCCACCCGCCAACACGCTGAGCACCGGATGCAGCTCAAAGTGAATCGCCAGCAAGCCGGTGGTGTAGGCCCCTAAGGCAAAGAAGATGGGGTGGGCAATGCTGATCAGGCCACCAAAGCCAATGATGAGGTTGAAGCTTGCGCTGAGGATCACATAGATCCCCACCAAGACCGCCAATGAAACGAGATACTCCATGTTCAGATACCTTTTTGGATGACGCGGTTCATGGTTTTTTTGTCCGGCGCAGGAGTTGTTGGATGTGATGCATGCTGACGCCTTGCGGGAAAAACAAGATCGTGATGAACAAAAACACGTACAAGATCAGACCCTGCCATTGCGAGGGGATGACGAAGATGCTCAAGCCCTGAATCAGCGACAAGCCCACAGCCGCCAGGGCCGCTCCAAAAATACGCCCCATGCCGCCCAGCAAGGTGGCGATGACGGCGAACAACATCATTTGCAAAGGTGTGTTGGGAATCATCGAGGCGCGGGTGCCAAACAAATACATGCCCGCGGTGACCAAGATGCCAGCGATCACAAAGGTGATGACATAAGCGCGTTTGACGTGGATGCCGTAAAAACGTGAGAGCTCAGGGTTGTCGGCCACCGCCGCCATGAACTGGCCATCGCGCGTGTGGTGGATGAAGCCATACAAGGCCAGCAAGACCACCAGCGTCAGACACACCGCCTGGATGTCCCAGTTGCTGATCACGATGCCGTGGACGATGTTCACCCCTGACATGATGCTTTGGGTCAGCGCCACAGGCTCGGTGCCAAAGATCATGGCCAACAAATAAGCCAAAAATTCAGACACCACCAAGGTGAAGATGAAAAAAGTCAGACTGGGTGAGTTCCGGTTGCGCAGGGTTTGCAAGCCATAGCGGTCCATGAACACATTGGCCGCGATGGTGGCGACCAGCCCCACACCGACTGAGGGCAACAGGGGGACACCCAGTTTGCTGTGCACCGCGTACATCACATAAAACGACAAGGCCATGATGCCCGCTTGGGCAAAATTCCAGACCTTGACCACTTTGAGCACCAGCGAAAACGCCACGGCAAACAAGACCGCATAGGTGGAAGCTGCCAACCCCGTCCAGATGATCTGCAGCAAGATGGAAATATCAATCACACCAATCCTTTAGTTGACGCAAAAGACCACGGCCGCTCGGCAGCCGTGGTCAAGTGAGCTGCCCAGTCTTTACTTGATGGTGGCCAAGGGCACGAACTGGCCTTTGTCCACTGTCAACAGGTAGACCGGTTTGTTGACGCGGTGGTCTTCACCCACCTGCAGTCCACCGGTCATGGGCAGTTCAAAGTTCTTCACCGTGATCAACGCCTTGCGCATGTTCTCGCCTGTGGCGGGCAGCTTGTTTTTCTCGATCCACTTGTAGAGCTCAGCCACCAGGTAGGGGCCGTCGTACAAATACTGCGTGTAAGGCAAGCCATTGGGAACGCGCTTCTCAGCGTCTTTCCAGCGGTTGATGAACGCGCCCACGTTGGGGTTGTCCGACACACCGGGTGCCAGCGACGTCACGATCAGGCCCTCTGCGGCAGCGCCGAGTTGCTCAATCACTTTGGGGTTGTAGCCCGCCGAGTAGGTGGAGACGCGTTGCTGCAAACCGAGTTGGCGCATTTGCGCAATCACTTGGGGCAAGTCTGACACCAGACCTTGGATGTGGATGATCTCTGGGTTGGCGGCGCGAACTTTCAGCAGCGCACCGGTGAATTCCGTGGCCTTGGTGTCGTAGGCTTCATAGGCCACCACCTTGCCACCGGCTTTTTCAAACACGCTCTTGTAGATGGCAGCACCTTCGACACCGCTGTCGTTGTTGATGTACATCACCGCCGCAGTCTTCTTGCCCAGCGTGGTGTGGCTGTATTTGGCCAAGCCACTCACATCCACCTCAGCCAAAGGGAAGGTGGTGTAGACGTAGTCGCCCAGCTTGGCAATGTCGGGCGAGTTCGCGCCCACGCTCAGCTCCAGCACTTTGTCGCGGTTGGCGATGGGGGCCACGGCCTTGACCACCGCGCTCCAGGCGGTGATGAACACCGGCACGTTGTCGACACTGGTGAGGCGCTTGACCGCATTGATGCCCAGCTGGGGGTCGGCTTGGGTGTCCAGCACAATCATTTCAAGTTGTTTGCCATTGACGCCACCTTTGGCGTTGATGTCGGCCACGGCCCACTGTGCGGCCTTGACTTGGTCGGCGCCATACAGCGCTTGCGAACCCGACAAGGGCATGGCCAGACCAAACTTGAGGGTCTCCTTCGCTTGTGCCCACGCCGTGTTGGACAACACGGCGCCACCCATGACCAGGGCAGACAGCGCCAACATACGACGTCGATTTGAAAGCTTCATTTTTCTCTCTCCAAAGTGGATGGAACAAAAGATGGCCGAGATGGGCCATCACAAGGGGAACTCAAATTTTTCGCAGGGTCTCCAAGACCTCATGGGTGGGCGCGACATCGGCGTACTTCTCGGCCATGTCAAACAAATTCACCGCGTGTGAGACCCGGCTGCGGTCATACACCGCGTCTTCGGGCACCAACACTTTGAAGTTCAAGGAGAAGGCGTCGACCACGCTCGATCGCACACAACCGCTGGTGCTGCAGCCGGTGATGATCAGGGTGTCGGCCTGCAAGTCAATCAGATGGCTGGTCAGTGCGGTGGCGAAAAATGCGCTGGGATGCTTTTTGGGCAACATCACATCACCGGGCTGGGGGGCAACTTCTTTCACAAAGTCGTAGCCGTGGGCTGCGACGTTCATGATGGCGGGGACTTTCTCGGCCAAACGACCGCCTTCGCTGTGCACCTTGGGTGCCACATGCGGGTACAACACTGGCCAACCCCGTTGGCGAAATTCAGCCAGCAGCAGCGCGATGTTGTCCACCGCGTGCCAAGCGACGTCGCCACAGCTGGTGGGGAATTCTTTGATCGCTTCGAAAAAGGGCAGCGGTTGCGTGCCGGTGGTGCGGTATTGCACATCGATGATCAACAAGGCCGGGCGTTTGCCAATGCCCGAAGGGCGACCAAAGCCCGCTGCGCGGTAAGCACGTTGCTCTTCGTCGCTGATGATGCCGTGCCAGGGTTTCATGCCGTGTCTCCTTGATGGGGGTGCGCCAGTGCGCGAAAGATGTAGTTGCCGTAGCCCGGCTGTCCCATGATCTTGCCCTGGGCCATGACCGTCTGGCCACGCACAATGGTTTGCACCGGCCAACCCTTGAGGGTTTGGCCTTCGTACAAGCTGTAATCCGAGTAGGAGCCGAGCTCTGCTGGATTGACCACACGGGCCAGGTTCAGGTCGACCAAGGTGATGTCGGCATCAGCGCCAATCGCCAAGCTGCCTTTGGCCGGGGCCACGTTGAAAATTTGCGCCGGTGCGCGGGTCAGCACTTCGGCGATGCGACGCAAGCTCAAACGCCCTTTGTGGTAACCCTCGTGCAGCAACACCGGCAAGATGGTGGCGGTGCCTGGGAAGCCTTGCGACGCCAGCCACAACGGCTTTTCTTTGGTGGCACGTTTGCGTGGGCAGTGGTCAGAGCCGACCACATCGATCGAGCCGTCGCTCAAACCTTCCCACATGGCCGCCACATCGTCGGCACTGCGAAACGGTGGATTGGCTTTGCCCATGCCACCCAGATCCGAGTCTTCGGTGTGTGTCAGGTAGTGCGGACAGGTTTCCACAAACACCTTGTCGTAGCGGGTGCGCCATTTGCGCACCTCATCCAAGGCCATGCGGGTGCTGATGTGGGGGATGTAGATTTGCGCGCCCAGGTGCTCGGCGAAGTACATCGCACGCACCGAGCTCTCGGCTTCGGTGAAGGCGGGTTTGGCCATCGCCCAGTCTTTCAGCGTCGAGCCACCACTGGCTTGGATGCGGCTTCGGATGCGGTTGACGATTTCAATGTTCTCGGTGTGGCACACCACCTTGACGTCGCCAATGCTGGCGGCTTTGGCGAGCAAATCAAACAGGTAGCCGTCGTCGGTGCCATCCAAACCCAGGTAGCGGCCTTCTTCGCCTTTGAAGTTCATGAAGTACTTGAACGAGGTCACGCCATAGGTTTTGACGTAGTCGGCCAGCTCGTGGATGTGCTGCTCGTTGGCGGTGCTGAAGTGAAACGCATAGTCAATGTAGGCGCGGGTCTTGGCATAGTCTTGCTCGCGCTTGAACACATCGGCGTAGGCCTCGTTGTTCAAGAAGTAGCCCAGCACCGTGGTGAAGCCACCTTGCGCCGCGTAGATGGTCTCGGTTTCGTACTCGGTGATCTTTTCGCCAAAGCCGAAATGCACATGGGCATCGATCAAACCCGGAAACACATGCAGACCTTGGGCCGATTGCACCGGGATCGAGGCGTCGACCGGGGTGCCAGGCGCCAAGTGGGCGGCAATCTTGCCGTCACGGATCAACAGGTCGGTGGGCGTGCCGTCTGTGGTGGCATCGACCAAGGTGCCGCCACGCAGCACGAATTCAGCGGTGTTCATGGGCGTCTCTGGTTAAAAACATGCGTTCAATTCCAACAAATTGCGCGGGCGGCACGAGGCTTCGGTGAGCGCCAGCGCCCGCAAGCTCGCTTGCAACCAAGCAGGGTCGAGCCCGGTGCCAATGCACACAATGCGGCCACGCGGATCGCTGTCAGGCCATTGGGCCAAGTAGGTGGGCGAGTGAAAGACTTTGCCCACACCTTGGATCAACACCACGGGGTGCACATCGTTCATGGGCAGCAAACCTTTGCAGCGCAACAACTGGTCGCCAAAGTGCTGCACCAGCAAATGCCACCAGGCCGAGATGCCCACCCAGGTGGGGCGCACGTCGGTGAACACGCTCCACGTGCCCACGTCGCTGGCATGCGTGTGGGCCGTGTGGGTGTGCGTGTGTTGGCTGTGCGTGTGCTCGCTGTGGCCCACGTGGGGCAACAAGTGCAAGGGGTGCGCGTCAACGGCTGTGCTGAAAATCGACAAAGCCGCTGCGCCCGCCACCGACTCGGTGACTTGGGCCAGGGGGTTGATGTGGTGCAGTTGCGCGCGCAGAGCCTGCAACTGAGCGGGTTCTGCCATGTCGGTTTTCGTGATGACCAAGTGTTCGGCCACGCTGGCTTGCCGACGAGACTCGGCATGGTGAGCCAACTGTTGCGCGCCTTGCACCGCATCCACCGTGGTGATGACTTGGCCAAGCCGAAAGTGCTGCATCAGGGTTTTGTCGCCCAAGAGCGCATGCAACACCGGCAGGGGATCGGCCAAGCCGGTGGTTTCAATCACCACGCGCCGCAGGGGCGCACGCCCGAGTTGGTTGGCGACGTTTTTGATTTCCAACAAGGTCTCGCGCAGCGAGTGGGTGACGGTGCAGCACAGGCAGCCGTTGTCCAGCAAGTACACATCTTGCGAGAACTCTTGGTAGATCAGCTGATCCAAGCCAATGGCCCCGAACTCGTTGACGATGACGGCCGTGTCTGCACCGGCTTGCAGCCGAAGGAAGCTGTTGAGCAGCGTGGTTTTGCCGCTTCCCAAAAATCCGGTGAGCAGATCAAAAGCAATCATGTGTGCATGGCTGGAAAGGTGGAACCCCGTGTACAAAGCGATGTCAGGACTTGATCGAGTGTTTACGCTAGGCGTAACTTTATTTCGTCTGGTGACTCTATCATGGAATAATGCCGACAGAGACAAGTATTTTTCGTGGTTGACCTCCACGGATACAGCGAGACCCACAGCATGCCTACATCCAAAAAGAAGCCAAAAGTCGTCAAGGCCGAGGGGGTGCCGACCTCCCGCAAGCCGAATTCGGTGGAAGCCGTCAAAGTGGCGATGCGCATGCTCAACGAAATGGCGCTGGCCCGACGCGCCATGCGCATCACCGAGTTGGCCGATCTGATGGGGGAGACCAAGCCGCGCATCCACCGGCATTTGGCCACGCTGAAAGAAATGGGCATGGTCGAGCAAGAACATGCCACCGAGCGTTACCGTCTGGGCTGGCGCTTGTTTCAGCTGGGCGAGGCCGCTGGTGCGCAATTTGACCTGCGTTACCGTGCCGAGCCTTACCTGGTGAAGCTGCGTGACGAGTTGCGACAAACCGCGGTGCTGGCGATTCCCATCAACGACCAGCCGATGGTGATTGCCACCTCCGACAACATCTACGCGCGCATCTGCATTTCGGTCAAGCCGGGCAACCGTCCCTTGCCGCATTGCTCGGCCTTTGGCCGCTTGATGCTGGCTTATTCTTCAGAGGAGGCGCAGCAGACCCTGTTGTCGCAGGCGCTGACCGCAGAGACCGAGCATTCCTTGGTCGATCGCCAAGCCGTGTTGGAGCGCTTACCCCGCATACGCGAGCGCATGTATGACTACGCGGCGGGCGAAATGATGGTGGGCATCAACACGGTGGTGGCGCCGATCTTTCGCGATGACGATGTGCTCGCCGGTGCGCTGGGCATTGTGGGCTCGGTGCAAGAAATTCCAGATCCCCCCTTGCCAGCGCAAATTGCGTTGTTGCAGCGCTATGCGCACGAGCTGTCGACGCAGCTCAAAAGCGATGCTTACCAGCGCGTCCGAGCCACAGACCCAGGCTTGGTGCGGCCCGTTCAGTTGTAGCGCGCTTTCAACACCTTTTTGTCGGTTTTGTTGACCGAAGTTTTGGGCAGTGCGGCGCGTTGTTCAACGTGCGTGGGTATTTTGTAGCGTGCCAGATGCAAGGCGCAATGGTCTTGGATCTGCTGTGCATCGAACACCGCGCCTTCGCGCATGACCACAAAAGCGCGCAGCACCTCCCCCCGGTAGGCATCGCTTTGGCCGATCACGGCGGCGTCTTGCACATCCGGGTGGGTGAACAACACCTCTTCAACTTCGCGCGGGTACACGTTGAACCCACTGACGATGACCATGTCTTTTTTGCGATCACGGATGAACAAATACCCATCGGGGTCGAACTCGCCAATGTCACCCGTGTAGAGCCAGCCGTCGCGCAGGGTCAGCGCGTTTTCTTGTGCCAAGCCGTGGTAGCCGTCCATCACCTGCGGGCCGCGTGCGCGGATTTCGCCTTGGGCGCCTGCGGGCAGCACCTGCAAGCCGGTGTCTAGATCGACCACTTGCACTTCGGTGTCAGGCACAGGGATACCCACCGAAGCGATCTTGACCGGGCCACAGGCCGGGTTGAACGTGAGCACAGGACCGGCCTCGGTTTGGCCATAGCCTTCATAGACGGGGGCCTGGGTGGCGTGTTGCCAGCGACGCATGGTTTCAGCTTGCAAAGCAGCTGAGCCGGAATAACAGGTGTGCACGCTGTCCCAGCAGGTGCGCTCGAACCGTTCGCAGGCCATCAACCCGGTGAAGAG
Source organism: Comamonadaceae bacterium (assembly GCA_947381325.1). GTDB lineage: Bacteria > Pseudomonadota > Gammaproteobacteria > Burkholderiales > Burkholderiaceae_C > Limnohabitans. The sequence continues at coordinate 35,892 of CANCUP010000001.1, read as the reverse complement.
GGTGGGACTGCCCGGAAAGATGGTGATGCGCTCAGACTCGATGGTCTGCAGCACCCGCTCAGGGTGGTAAGCCGCTAAGACCACCAAGGTGCTGCCTGAATAGCCGCACAAAAAAAGACCCATGGCCATGGCGTACGAGTGAAACAGCGGCATGACGCACAGCACCCGCTCACAGCCGGGCTTGACGGGCAGCAAGCCTTCACGCTGTGCCACGTTGGTGGCGATGGCGCGGTGGCTCAGGTTCACACCCTTGGGAAAGCCCGAGGAACCTCCGGTGTACTGCAAGATGGCCAAAGCTTCCGCCTTTGGGTAGAGAGCAGCCAGCGTCTGGTCTTGGAATTCTCGACACCACTGCGGCAGCTGCTGTGCGATGTGCGCGCTGGTCAACAGCGTGCAGTGGGGCAGATCAACCAGCAGCGGTGCGACTTTGTCGACCAGCGCATCATCGACCAGCACCAGCGTGGGCGCTGCATCACGCAGCATGAATCCCAGCTCGCGGGGGGTGTATTGGGCATTCAGGGGCACATGTTGCGCGCCCGCAGCGGCGATGGCATAGGGTGCGATGCAAGCCAGCACAGCGTTGGGCAACACGGTGGCCACGCGTTGGCCAGCGACACCGGCGTGCATCAAGTGCTGGGCCAAGCCCAGCACGCTGCTGCGCAACTGCACATAGCTCAAGGACTGTTCGCCAAACACCACCGCCTGTTGCTGTCCCCACTGCGCGCAGGTGTGGTCAAGCATGCTGACGATGCTGCTGTGCACCCGAGGCATGCGCGCAGGTGTTGCTGGGTTGGATGCGTGACTCATGCCGATGTGTCGTCGACCCGAATGATCATGGACATGGCCGAGTCGCCTGCCGCGCAACCGGTGAACAAACCTATGCCGCCGCCTTGCAGCACCATTTGTTCGATCAGTTCAATCAGACTGCGCAAGCCCGTGGGCCCCTGTGGGTGACCCCACACCAAAGAGCAGCCGTATTGGTTGATTTTCTCGATGGCAAATCCGGTCTCGCGGGCAAACACAATGTCGTTGACGATGAAGGGGTTGTGCATCTTCACATGCGTGACTTGGTGCATCTCCAGGCCCGCGTCTTGCAAAGCCGCGTGGCTGGCGGGCACAGGCGCCATGGGCATGTGGGCTTTGCGTGTGCGGGCTTGGCCCACTCCCAAAATTTCAATGCGTATCTCTGGTCGGGTCGAGATGTCCTGAGCTTGTGCCTGCGAGCACACAAACATGGCGGCATTGCCGTCGGCGGGATGCGTTTGCCCACCAAAGCTGATGGTGCCCCCTTCGATCACTGGCTTGAGCGCCGCCAGACCTTGTGCGGTGGTGCTGTGCAGGCCTTCGTCACCGTCTAGGGTGGTGCTGATTTTTTGCAAGCGGGCATCGGGCACTTCAAATGGCAGATGCATGTAACGCTTTTGAAACGCATGGTCATGGGCTGTCGCGTCTTTGTACTGGTCGTAGCGCATCAAGGTGACATCGTTTTGCTCCGCGCTGCTGATGCCAAACAGACGTGCCACGTTTTCTCCCGTCTCGACCATGGCAACGCCTGCGAAGGGGTCTTTGCGAAAGTTGTCCAGGACCCAGTTTTCGTGCCGTCCGCTGCCGCCGGGCCCTTGCGGGTTGGGGTAATAAAGCTCTGGGCCATTGCTCACCCGATCGGCGGTGAGCACGAACACGCAGTTGGCGCGTCCGGCACTGACCTCGTCGGCGGCCAGGGACAGGCAACGGGCCGAGGTGGCGCAGGCCTGTGAAATGGTGGGCCCGGCCACTGACGCCAAGCCCATCATCCCGGTGGCCCAAGGCAAGCCATAAAAGCTGCCCAACTGGGGCACGCTCATGCCCAACACCCCAGAGTCAATGGCCAGCTCTTGCAAGCCTCGGCGTGCCATTTCGCGCTTGGCATTCCAAGCGGCGAACTCCAAGCTGTGCAAATGGGCCAAGCTGCCTTGCCAGCGCGCAAATGGCGTCGACCAATACTGGCCATAGGGTATGAAGGCCGCGCGATGCTTGCTTTTGGCCTGAGCGTTGGAGGGGGGGCTCATGGCAATGTCCTCAAAAAATCAAGCACGGCATGCGCAAAAGGCCCCGGCAGTTGATCGGGCAGGGGCACCATACCGCCCGCCAGATCGACGATCTGGGACTGCGGCAGTTGCTGTTGCAATTCGTGGGCATGCGGTGATGCAAACGGGTCGTTGGGCGCTCGCAGAATGCGGGTTGGCTGGTGAACGCGCGCAATGCTGTCTTCCATGCGGTACGAGGCCACGGCGCGGTGACCGTCTTCTAGCCCTCCACTGGCTTTGAGTGCGTCCAACACAAAGGCGTGCAGCAGATCGGGCCGATCCTTTGGGTAAAAACCTTGGCGGCGTTGCCACAGCACGCTCAAGTGGCTGCCGTCGGCGCTGGGTTCGACATGGTCAATCGGCGGACTGTGGGCCCGCGCCAAGCGAAAAGCAGCGTTGGTGTAGGGCGTTGACGACAGCACCAGTGAGCGCACCCGGTCTGGAAAATTGGCCGCCAAGGCCACGGCGATCACGCCGCCCGTGTGGTGGCCCACCACATCGACTTGGTGCAGCCCGAGGTGGTCCAGCAGCTCACACGCCACCGCAGCCCAATGCTCAATGCTGGCGGGTTGGTCGCCACTGGCGGAGTCACCAAAGCCCACCGTGTCCATGGCAATGGCACGGCGCTGCGCGCCGATCAGGGGCAGCACGTCGCGGTATTCGGCATAACTGCGCGGAGACTGGTGCAGCAGCAACACGGCGGGACCGGGGTGCATGCCGCACTCGGCATAGTGCACTTGGCCTACCGACAAGTCGGCAAAGGCGCGTCGCAGTTTCATGTGTGCGTCTCGTCTGCGGGGGGCCGCCACAGGCCCGCGTGTTGCAGCATGCCCAAGGTGCGCGACAGCACATCACGCCGATAAGCGGCAATGTCACGGCCTTCGTAGCTGTAGAAGCCGCTGCCGCTTTTCAACCCCAAGCGACCTTGGGCCACCATCTGGTCCACGATGGCGGGTGCGCTGTAGCGCGGCGCACTGACCGAGGCGGACATTTCGCGGCTGGCGTGGTGCAAGATGTCGCACCCGCCAAAGTCGATGAACTCGACCACGCCGAGCGCAGCAAAGCGCAGGCCCATGCCGTAGCGCGTGGCTTTGTCGATTTCTTCGGCGGTGGCCGCGCCTTCCTCGATCATGCGGGCGGCCTCGTTCATCACCAAGGCTTGCAGTCGCGGCACGATGTAGCCCGGCGTGGGGCCGCAGACGACGGGTAATTTGCCCAGGCCTTCCATCAGGGATTTGGCGCGCGCCAACACCTGTGCGGAGGTGCCCGGGTGGTAGCTCAGTTCCACCACGGGAATGATGTAGGCCGGGTTGAGCCAATGCATGTTCAAAAACCGCTCAGGCCAACGCACCAGCGGCACGAGGTCGGTGACCAAGATGCTGCTGGTGGTCGAGGTGAGGATGGCCGAATCGCTGCAGTGTCGGTTGATCTGCTCAAAGGCCTCACGCTTGGCGGCCAGGGTTTCGGGCACGCCTTCAAACACCAACTCGGCGCCAGCCAAGGCGGCAGCTGCCGCGTCGGCTCTGACACAGTCCACCCGCGATGCGATGGCGTCGACCTGCGACGCATCGAGCACGCCGAGTTGCGACAGCCCCATCAAGCTGGCGTGAATTTCGGCTTGTGCTTCGAGTTGAAGTTGCTCCCAGGCCGCATCGCTGCGCTCGCGCAGGTCGATCAAGCTGATGCGATGGCCTGCATATGCGCACGCGATGGCAATGCTGCGCCCCATGCGGCCAGCGCCCACAGCTGCAAAACGAGGTCGGATGTCAGTGGCCATGGTGCAAGCTCTGCTGAAGTTCTGCGGCTGTCATGTCGGCCAAGCCCAGTGACTCGAAGGTGCGCGGCCCCCACCTCAGCTCGCGACCCAGGATGCCGCCCACCAGCGCCAAGATGCCGTGTGCGATTGGTGCATCGACGCCTGCAAAGCGTGCGGCTGAGGCCAGAAAGGCCAGGCCCAGCTCGACGTCTTCGGTGATGTAGCGGTGCTGGTACAGATCAATGGTTTCGCGCCAGTCGCCTGACTTCACGAGTTTTTTGTGGGCATCCCCATACATCCACTGGTCGTTGTTGTAGTGATCCGCCAGTGGGTAGTGTGGGGCGCCATGACCCAGTGCCGTGCGAATGGCGATGCGTTCGAGGTCCAGCCGATCCGTGACATCACGCACCGAGCGTTGTGTGCCCTCGTTGTGGATATCCCAGCGCTCGAAATGCTGCAAGGGGGCCGCATTCATGACCATCAGCGGCGGGTGGATCACCGGTCCTGCATTCATCAGTGCGCCCGACAGCGCGTTGCCGCAAGGGTGCACGCTGGGGTAGGCCTGACGAATCACCGCCATCGCAGGGGCGGTATGGCGCTCTGGATAAACCCCGGTGGGCAAGCGCACTGCTCGGATGGTGACATTCACTTCGCGCTCGCCGTGCTTGCGGGCCAGATAAGGCAGGGTGCCGGTTTCGGCCCAGGTCACAGTTGCCAAATTGCCGGCTTGCCGCACCTGTTGGGCCATCACATAACTGCCAAAGGTGCCGGGCGCCAAAAAGACCACCTGACCGTCCACCAAGTGGGGCGCCATGGCAGCGGCCAGGTCGTGCTGTGCCGTGGCCGGCGAAGGAATCAGAATCAAGGCCGCACCGTGCAGCGCAGCTGCCATGTCGGTGGTGGCCAGCGCAATCGGCACCTCGCGCACGCCTTGGGCGTCTTTGAGCGTGATGGCGCCGGTCTGTTGTACCGGCAAGAGCGCTTGGGCATCGCGGCGCCACAGGCGAATCTCGTGCCCCTGTTCAGACAGATCGGCGGCAGCGGCATAGGCGCCGTGTCCGCCGCCCAAGATAGCAATCTTCATGGCGTGCTTTCAGAAAGAGTAGGTGGGTGGGTGGATGCAGTGGGTGCTGTGCGGGGCGCGCGCTGTGTCGCTGGCCTCTCCCAGGTGTGAGGGCCGACGCCTTGTTCGCGCAGCTTGAACTTTTGCACTTTGCCGTTTTCTGTGCGTGGCAAATCGGTTCGCAGATCGATGTAGCGGGGCACTGCAAAGTAAGGCAGGCGCTGTTGGCAAAAGTCGATCAGCTCGGCCGGTTCAATGTGATGGCCGTCGCGCGCCACCAACGCGGCCATCACCTCGTCTTCGGCCAACTCGGAGCGCACCGGGTACACCGCACAGGCCCCAACCGCCGGGTGGCTGAGCAAGACCTGCTCCACCTCAAACGAGGAGATGTTTTCACCCCGACGGCGGATCGCGTCTTTGATGCGATCAATGAAACGAAACGAGCCATCGGCTTCACGCACCACCCGGTCCCCGGTGTGAAACCACAAGTTACGCCAAGCACTGACGGTTTGTTCGGGTCGGTTGAAGTAGCCGCTGGCAAAGGCATGAGGCTCTTGCGCACGCAGCAACAACTCACCCGCTTGACCGGCGGGAAGTTCGACGTCGTTGGCATCGGCCACCCGCGCATCAAACCCCTCGCGTAACCAACCCATGTGGCCCGTGTGGGGCGCGCCGGGACGCGTGGCGATGACGAAGTTGGTCTCGGTCGAGCCATAGCCCTCCAGCAGTTCAATTCCCGTGCGCTCAGCAAATGCCTGGCCTGCCGCAGCAGGCACGCCGGGACCGAGTCCGATGCGCACCCGGTGCTGGCGCTCGCTGGGGCTTGGCGCTTGTGCCAACAAGATCGGCACCATGGCACCCAACAAATACACCACGCTGGCGCCGTGCGCCTGCATGGCCGGCCAAAAGCCAGACGCTGAAAAACGCGTTTCAAACACCACGCGACAGCCCGCCAACATGGCTTGGGCCAAGGTGTTGAGGGCATTGATGTGAAACAGCGGCAAGGTGGTGCACAGCACATCGTGTGCGCCAATGCCGAGCACGTCCAGGCTGTGCTCGCCCCACCAGTAATACTGCGCATGGGGGCAAACCACACCTTTGGCTGGGCCAGTCGTGCCCGAGGTGTACAAAATGGCCAAGGCATCGCCCGGGCCGATGTCGGCTGGCGCCATCCCCACATCCGTCGCTCGCACGCCGGGGTAGGGCAAGAGCGCCACGGGGTCTGCAAGGGCACGCTCGGGCGTGACGTCGGTTGCCGCGTTGGTCAAGGCCCAGATGGTGTGCAACGCCAGGTCTTGGGGGGCGTGCTCTGCCAAGCGGGGCAAGAACTCGGGGTCGATCACCAACAAGCGTGCTTGGCTGTCGCGTAAAAAGTACGCGATCTGTGGCCCCATGGCGGCGGTGTTGATGGGCACCACCACCGCACCGAGCCAGCCACAGGCCAAAAAAACTTCAAGGAATTCGCTGCGGTTGTGGCACATCAGCGCCACCCGATCGCCCCGTTGCACACCGGCTTGGGTCAGTGCGGCGGCGCCTGCTGCGGCCAGCTTGGCCGCATCGGCATGGCGCCAGTGCTGATCGCCCAGGCGAAGCAGGGTGTGCTCACCAAAGCAGTCGGCCTGGCGCTGCAGCATGGCGGGCAGGGTGCGCTGGGCAGGGGCCAACGCGGGGAGGCGGCCAGCCTCAGGCGTCATCGCGCGCTCCTGCGCCCAAGTAGGTGGCCTGCACGCGGGCGTCATTGGCCAACTCACGCGAGGGGCCTGACAACGCCATCTCGCCGGTCTCCAACACATAGCCATGGTCTGAGGTCTCCAGGGCGGCGCGGGCATTTTGTTCGACCAGCAAAATCGACACCCCCTCATCGCGCAGTTGGCTCACGATTTTTAAAATCGCTTGCACGATCAGGGGCGCCAAACCCAGACTGGGTTCATCCAGCATCAGCAGACGCGGCGACGACATCAAAGCGCGCCCCAGCGCCAGCATTTGCCGCTCGCCACCCGACAAGGTGCTGGCGCGCTGGTGGCGCCGCTCGGCCAAGCGGGGAAACCGGTCGTACACCGATTGCAAACGGCTGCGCAAGGCCTCGCTGCGCAATTTTTGGGTGTAGGCGCCGAGTTGCAGGTTGTCGAGCACGCTCAAGTCGCCAAACAGTTCGCGCTTCTCGGGCACCAAACACAGGCCGCGCTCGACCCGCGCCTCCACATCCAGCCCATGCAGGTCTTCGCCTTCAAAGCGCAGCACACCTTTGGAGGGCAACAGGCCCATGGCGGCGGCGAGCAAGGTGGTTTTGCCTGCACCGTTGGGGCCGATCACAGAGATGATCTGCCCCGGTTGCAAGGCCAGGCTGACGCCACGCACCGCATCGACCTGGCCATACGACACATGCAGGTCGGTGATTTCAAGCATGGCACTCATACAACGCTCCCCAAGTAGGCCGACTGCACGCGCTCGTCGGCGCGCACGGCGGCAGGTTCGCCCTCGACCAGCTTGGCGCCAAAATTCATCACCACCAGTCGATCGACCAAGGTCATCACAAACTCCATGTCGTGTTCCACGATGAGGATGGTGACGCCCTCGTCACGCAGCTTTTTGAGCAATTGGCCCAAGGCCATTTTTTCTTTGCGGCGCAACCCTGCGGCGGGCTCATCGAGCACCAGCAGCAACGGATCGGCTGCCAGCGCACGGGCAATTTCCAAAATGCGTTGCGTGCCCAAAGGCAAGCTGCCCGCTTCTTCGTGGGCGCGCTCACCCAAGCCAATGCGATCGAGTTGGCGCTGTGCTTCTTGCAGCACCTGTTGCTCTTGCACACGGTCGAGGCGCAAACCCGCGCGCAGCACGCCCACGTGGGTGCGGGCGTAAGCGCCCAAGGCCACGTTGTCCAGCAGGCTCATGTGGGGGCGCAATTTGACATGCTGGAAGGTGCGCGCCAGACCCAATCGGGCCACCTCGCGCTGGCTCATCTGGCTGATGTCATGCCCCAGAAAGTGCACCTGACCCGACGTCATGGGCGCCGTGCACGTGAGCAGGTTGAACATGGTGGATTTGCCTGCGCCATTGGGGCCAATCAGGCCCACGATCTCTCCGCTGTTGACCTCAAAGCTCACGTCATTGACCGCGACCAAACCACCAAAACGCTTGACCGCAGATTTGACTTCCAGCAGGGGCGTGCCGCGTTGGGGCATGCTGCGCTGTGCCAAGGGAGCTACCGGTGGGCGAGTGCTGGCCGATGGGTTGCCAGAGCTTGTCACGCCAGCGCCCATCCAACGCCTGACAAAACCCATCATGCCGCCACGCGCATAGTGCAGGATCAAGATGAACAGCACGGCAAAAGTCACCGCCTCCAACTGGCCAGCACGCTGGGTCAGCAAGGGCAACACGTCTTGCAAGCCGTTTTTCATGACCAACACCAAGGCCGCGCCCACCAGCGCGCCCGCAATGTGGCCCAAGCCGCCCGATACGGCCATCAGCAGGTACTCGATGCTGGCGCGCACGTCAAAGGGGGAGGGGCTGACAAAGCGGTTCATGTGCGCGTACAGCCAACCCGCCAAACCGGCCAGCAAGGCCGCTGTCAAAAACAAGGTCAGCCGCACATGGTAGGCACTCGCCCCAACACTGGCCAACAAGATGGCACCCCCGCGCAAGCTGCGGATGGCGCGCCCGGGACGCGAGTTGAGCAAGTTGTAGCTGAACCAAAAAGCCAGTCCGACCAGCGACCAGATCAGGTAGTAAATCGCCCGTGGGTCGGCCAGCGACCAGCTGCCCAGCGTCAGCGCTGGGATGTTGGACAAGCCGGTGTGCCGCCCCAGCGCATCGACATTGCCAAACAGCATCGCAATCGACAAGCCCCAGGCAATCGTGCTGAGCGGCAGAAAATGCCCGCCCAAACGCAAGGTCAACAAGCCAATGAGCAAGGCCGACAGGCCGGTGAGCGTCAACGCAAATGGCAAACCCAGCCAAGGCGACAGGCCCATGCTGGTGGTCAACCAAGCGGTGGCGTAGGCGGCAATGCCCACAAAGGCGGCTTGCCCAAACGAGGTGGCTCCGCCAATGCCTGTGAGCAAGACCAGCCCCAGGGCCACCAGCGAGGCAATGCCCATGTCGTTCATCAATGACACGGCGAAGTTGCCAAAGAAGATTGGGACCACTGCCACCAGCAGTGCCAAAACGCCCAAGGCCCAAGCGGGGCGCGCCAGCAAATGTCTCATTGGTCGATCTCCTCTTCTTCTTCCTCGATGTGGCGGGCCATGAAAGAGCGCAGCATGAGCACAGGAATCAGCAGGCTGAAGACGATCACGTCTTTGAGCGCGCCGCTCCAAAACGAAGCAAAGCTCTCCACCACACCCACCGACAGCGCACCCACGGCCGTCATCGGGTAGCTCACCAAACCACCAATGATGGCGGCCACAAATGCCTTTAGGCCGATGATGAAACCGGAGTCGTAATACATGGTGGTCACGGGCGCAATCAGCACCCCAATCAGACCGGCCAGCAACGAAGCGCAGCCATAGGCCATCAGCGCAGTGCGGGCAGGGCGTATGCCCACCAAGCGCGCACCCACGCGGTTGACCGCCGTGGCCCGCAAAGACTTGCCCATGGTGGTGCGCTCAAACACCAAAAAGAACAAGCCACTCAACACGACCGCAGCGCCCACCATCAAGATGACTTGTGCGCTGACCGAAAAGCCGTCGCCCAGTGGCATCGAGCCATTCACCAGCGCCTGCGTGCGAGAGCCCTCTGGCCCAAAGAACAACAACCCCAAGCCAGAGAGTAAAAAGTGCAGGGCCAAGGACACGATCAACAGCACCAGCACCGACGCATCGGCAATCGGTTGAAACACCACCCGACCCAGCAGCGGGGCGATGGGGACCACCAGCAGCACGCTCATGGCCATGTGGACCCCAGCGCCAACGCCTGGTCGACTGGCCAGCCACGCCAAGGCGCAGGGCAGCAAGGGCAGGCCACCCCAAGTCAGCAATGCTTTGCCAATCTGCCGATGTTCGCCTTGACGCACCAAAGTGGCCACCTCGGTGGCACACGCCAAGGCAGCCAGCACCATCACCATGCCCATGGTGGGGGGCAGACGGCCGGTTTCAAATGCCGCCAAGGTGAGTGCGGCGAAGGCGGCAATGTCGCCAAACGGGACAAACACCACCCGCGTGACTGAAAAAATCAGCACCAGCCCAAGGCCTGCGAGCAGGTACACCGCGCCATTGGCCAGGCCGTCGATGCCCAGTATGAGTGCTACGTCCCATGTCATTGAAATTTCCTTCGCGTCATCGTTGTTGTTGTCAAACTCGGTGTGCTGGGCGTGTCATGCATGTCTGGGAGACCCTGTTCAGATGAACAACTGAATGGCCGGATGCGATTGCCCGGCATTCACCAGGTTCACGCGTTTTTGCAAAATCATCCATCCTTGGTGCGTGGGCACCAGTCGGTGGCTGTAAGTGCCTGCAAGCAGGATCTGTTCCTCCCCTTGCACCTCGATGTACAGAAACGGGGTTCGCAGCGTCACCTCGCCGCTGCTCGCGTCTTGGGCCTGAAGGCGGGCACCTTGCAACACATGCTGGCAGCGCACATGGGGGTGCAGCGAGTGGGCGCGTGGGTTCTTGAGCCGCTGCACGCGCAACTGCAACAGCAAGCGGTCTTCGTAGGCGATGGAGTTGTGCGTGTGGGGATCGGCTTGGGCGGCACCCAACAGGGGCACCCAGTAGTGCGCATCTTCGGCAAACAAAGCCAACCAGTCGTCAAAGCGCCCCTCGTCCAGCAAGGCGGCTTCGGTCACCACAAGATCGCAGGGGTCGTGGGTCATGCACCGCTCCCTGCGTCAGGGGCCATGAATTTGGCCCAGGCACGGAACTGGTTGCGCATCAGCAGTTCGTTGGTGCCGGTGGTGGTCACGGTGCGCGCAGCGAGCTCTTGGCTGTCAAAGCCGCGGTGCAAGCTGACCCATTCGTTGCCTTCGGCGCGCAAGCCATGTTGGATGCCTTCAAAAATTCGCACATCGTCGTGGGCCACCACCGACATCGGTGAGAACACCAATCGGTTGTAGCTCATGGCCCGTTCAAACAAGACGTCGGGCGCACCTTCGACGCGAAAGCTCCAAGCCTCGATCAGGGTTCGGTTGGCCGACAGCGGGCGAATCACCCGCATCACTTGGGGCGAACCCTTGACGGCCAAGCTCGGAAACAGCACGGCGTTTTGAGGCGCGCGCTGCAAGATCTCTTGGGTGCGCTCAGCACCATGCGCGGCATGCATGGCCGCTTCGTAGTCGGGCAATTGGGCATAGCCCGAGTGGATGCTGAAATTCACGCCCAGCACGCTGTGGCCGTTGTCATACACACGCCCGCCCATCTTGTCGAAAAATTCATAGCCAGACCCAAAGGGCAAGATCTGCTCCATCGCCATGGGCTTGACCTCATCGGCACTGTGCCCTTGCCACAGCGCCTCGGCGGCTTGGGTGGCCGATTGATGGGTGGACATGGGATGGACGGCGTCGTTGATGTTCTCAAGGTACATCTTCCAGTTGCACTGGACGATGTTGCGCAGGACGCCGCCAGCCACCACCAAGCGGCCTTGTGGCGAGCGGTCTGCCAGGTTGTCGATGGTCTGCAGCACCTCGCCGAAATACTCAGTGAACGAGGGTCCCTCTGGGGCCAATCGCACAAAAATAAAGTCGCGGTAATTCACCACCTGTGGCAGTGGGGTGAGGCCTTGTCCTGAGGCACACGCATGCAAGCCTGTGCCCTCGTAGCCGGCTTTGAATGGGATGGCCAATGTTTGGCCATCGAGTTTGTAGCTCCACGCATGGTAGGGGCAGCGAAACGCCTTGCCGGTGTTGCCGCTTTCTTCGTCGACCAAGCGTGCGCCCTTGTGGGCGCAGCGGTTGTAGAAGGCGCGTACGCTGCCATCGCTGTGGCGAACCAGCACGACGGGGCGTCCCGCCAGATCCAGCGACCAGTAGTCGCCGGTGTGGGGCACTTGGCTGGCATGCACCGCAAACAGCCAGGTGTTGGCGAAAAAGCGCTCTTGCTCCAGCGCGAACAGCGCCTCGCTGAGGTAGACATCGCGGTGCACGCGGTCTACCTCCACGAGGGCTTGAATCGCTTGGGGATGGTCGCGGTAGTGCATCTGGGCCAAGTCAGAAACTCAGAGATGTCGCCGGCTTACTGGGCCAACTTCCATTGGCCTTTGTCGAGCTTGACGATCACGCGTGCGCGCTCGTCCACGCCATACAACTGGCCAGGCTTGAAGTTGTAGACACCGTGCGTGCCCACCAGCTCTTTGGTGCTGGTGATGGCGTCGCGCAAGGCCACCCGAAATTCAGGGGTGCCTGGCTCGCCTTTGGCCCGGGCTGCGGCATCCAAAAACACCAACCAGCCATCAAATGAGTAGGCTGAGAACGCGTCGCTGGTGGGGGCGTTGTGTACTTTCTGGAACACGCTGCGAAAGCTCATCGAAATTTTCTTGGTGGGGTGCTCGTTGGGCAGTTGCTCAGCCACGATCACGGGGCCCGTGGGCATCAGGGCGTCTTGCCCTGCCGCACCGACCACACGCACAAAGTCGGGGTTGATCAAGCCGTGTTGGCCGTACATGCCGCCTTTGAAGCCGCGCTCGGTCATGGCCAAAAACGGCAGAGCGCCGGGGGTGCCTGCACCGCCGGTCATCACCGCGTCGGGTCGCATGGCCAACAGCTTGAGCACTTGACCGGTGACCGACGCATCGGCACGCGCATAGCGCTCGTTGCTCAAGACCTTGATGCCCGCGTCTGGCGCAGCTTTGACGAGCGCGTTGTAGACCAAGTCGCCCCAGGCATCTGAAAAGCCAATGTAGCCCACGGTTTTGACGCCATCTTTTTTCATGCGTTCCACCACCGCATCGATCATCAGTTGGGTCGGTTGTGCGACGGTGACCACCCAGGGGTTTTCTGCGGGGTCGAGTTGGATCGGGGTGAGTCCGATCATGGGCACTTTGGCGTCGCGCGCGACCTGGGCCATGGCGATCGCGGCGGGCACGCCCGAGGTGCCCATCAACACGTCGACTTTTTCCTCTTCAACCAGCTTGCGTGCATTGCGCCCAGCGGTGGTGGGGTCTGAGCCATCGTCCAACACGATGAACTGAATTTTGCGGCCATTGACTTCAGACTTGTAAGCCGCTGCCGCTTGCATGCCTTTGACATAGGGCACGCCCAAGGATGAGTTGGGACCCGACAGCGACACACTCAGTCCGACCTTGAGGTCGGCCGCCAGTGCCGCGCTGCTCAGGCTGGCGCCCAGGGCGCTGACCAAGGCAGCGCGTTTGAGGGTTTGAATCATTGCTCTCATCTTTTTTGCTCCTGTTTAAGAAAAATCAACCCACACACAGGCCCCATGGCCAGTGGCGAAATGCAACTCATGGAACCAACTTCCATTGGCCTTTGTCGAGTTTGACCATCACACGTGATCGGTCGTCCGAGCCGTAGCGGCTGTCTGGCTTGAAGTTGTAGACGCTGTGTGTGCCTACCAACTCTTTGGTGTTGACGATGGCATCGCGCAAGGCCACGCGGTACTGCGGTGTGCCGGGTTCGCCCGTGGTGCGCGAGGCCGCGTCGAGCATCAACAACCAAGCATCAAAGCTGTAGGCTGAAAAAGCGTCGGTCGGCTGCGCGCCGTTGGCTTTTTGGTAGGCCGCGCGAAAGTCCATGGCGACTTTGCGCATGGGGTTGTTGGTGGGCAACTGCTCGGCCACGATCACTGGCCCAGTGGGGGCCAGCAAGCCTTCCACCGAGGCACCGCCCACGCGCACAAAGTCCGGGTTGATCAAGGCATGGGTGCCATAGATCAGGCCCTTGTAGCCGCGCTCGGCCAAGGCCAAATAGGGCAGCGCCCCAGGCGTGCCAGAGGTGCCCGTGAGCACAGCATCAGGGCGCAGCGCCGCGATCTTGAGCACTTGCCCCGTGACCGAGGCATCGGCGCGAGCGTAGCGTTCGTTGGACACCACCTTGATGCCTGCCGCATCGGCCGATTTGTTGAGTGCGTCAAACACCAGGTCGCCCCAAGCATCAGAAAAACCGATGTAGCCCACGGTCTTGACGCCCGACTTTTTCATGCGTTCCACCACGGCCCCCACCATCAACGGCGCGGGTTGTGGCAAGGTCACCATCCAAGCGCCTTCCTCGCCATTGAGGTTGGCGTTGGCAATCGAGATCAAGGCAATTTTGTTCTCCCGGGCCACGGCGGCAATGGCCAAGGCACCTGGTGAGCCGGCGGTGCCAATGATCAGGTCGACTTTGTCTTCTTCGATCATCTTGCGTGCATTGCGAGCCGCGGTCGACGGGTCAGACGCGTCGTCGAGTTGGATGACTTGAATTTTGCGACCCGCCAATTCAGATTTGTAGGCCATGGCGGCTTTCATGCCTTTTTCGTACGGAATGCCCAGTGAAGACACCGGCCCGGACAGGGAGGTGATGAAGCCAACTTTCAAGTCGGCCGCCCAAGCGGGCGCTGCGGCCCAGGTGGTGGCACCTAAGACGATGCTGGCAAGGGCACGGGTTAGCACAGAGACTCTCATGACATTCCTCCTCAGGAAGTTGACGAACGGGTGACACATGGATTCACAGAACCAGACTGCCAACACTGCTGCCGCCGCAGACATACAGCACCTGACCGGTGATGTAGCTGTTGGCGGGGTCGACCAAAAAACTCACTGCCCTTGCCACATCGTCGGGTTCACCCAGACGTTGCACAGGAATGGCCGCAGCCAGCGCGTGCTCGCGCGCGCTGCCTTTGGGGATGACGTCGTAGAACATGTCGGTGCGGATGGGGCCGGGCGCCACGGCATTGACCGTGATGCCTTCAGGCGCCAGCTCCAGCGCCCAGGTGCGCAGCATGCCCACCATGCCCGCCTTGGTGGCCGAATACGCGGTCCGTGTGACAGCACCCACCGCGGCGCGTGAGGACAACAGCACCACCCGTCCAAAGTGTGCAGCCCGCATGTGTGGCAAGGTCGCTTGCACCAGTTGAATGGCAGCGCCCAAATGCAGGGCCACCAGTTCATCGAGTTCTTCGAGTCGCACATCCGCCAGCAGTGCTGCGCGAATGACCCCCGCGTTGTGAACCACGGTGGTGACTTCAAATCGCTGCACCATGTCTGCCGTGGCTTGGGCCGTGGCCAGCCGATCGGTCAAGTCCACCTCGATGTGGTGCAAACGCGGGTGCGTGGTTTGCGGCTTGCCCAAGGACAAGGAGATGACCTCGTAGCCCTTGCCGAGCAGGTCGTCGCAAATGGCCCGGCCGATGCCGGCGCTGCCCCCTGTGACGGCTGCAATGTGGGGCACCGCACTCATGCGTCTTGCCCCACCAAGGCCAAGACGCGCAGAGGGCTGCCGCTGCCTTGTTGAATTTTCAGCGGCGGGCAGATCAGCATGGCGCCTGCGGGGGGCAGCAAATCCAAATTGCTCAGGCATTGCAAGCCATAGCGCCCAGCGCCATGCATGTAGTAGTGACAAGGGTAGGGCGGTCGCAGGTGGTACCCCTGGCCCGCATCGGTGCCAATGGCCTCGGAGCCAAAGCCCAGCACATCGCGTTGCTCGACCAAAAAGCGCACGGCCTCGGTGCTTGGGCCCGGTGTGTGTTGGCCTGTTTCGTCAAAGTTTTGATAGGCCTCGGGGTCGGTTCGTTGGGACCAGTCGGTGCGCATCAACACCCAAGCACCCGAGGGGATGCGCCCGTGCAGGGCTTCGTAGCGTTCAATGTCGGCCACGCTCAGCAAGTAGTCGTCATTGCTGGCCACTTGCGCCGAGCAGTCGATGACACAGGCTGGGGCCACAAAGTGCTGGGGCGGGATGGTGTCGACCGAGTTGTTGGGCAGGTCGCGTCCAGAAATCCAATGGATCGGTGCATCAAAGTGGGTGCCGGTGTGTTCGCTACAAGAAAAGTTGTTCCAGTACCAGCCGGGCCCACGCTCGTCATACCGCGAGACTTCTTCGATGCGAAATGGCCAGCATTGCCCCATCTCAGGGGGCAAGGCGATTTGTGGAAACTCAGGGGTGAGGGTCTGCGTCAGGTCGATCACGCGAATGCGACCACTGGCCAAAGCGCCAGCGAGTGCGCCGAGGATGTGCGAGGCAGACAGAGGTGTAGCAGTGCTTGTCATGGGGGTTCCTGGTCTTAACCGCCACCGGCGGCCAGCTCACGTTCGAGCACTTTGGGGTTGTCGCGCCAACGCTCCAGCCACTCTTGGGCCACATCGCCGGGGTACACGTCTTCAATGCCATCGCGCAAGGCTTTCACCACGGCGCTGGCCAAGCTGGCGGGCGCCAACTTAGGCGGTGGCATTTGTTGGTTCCATTCGTCGTCGATGGGCCCTGGAAACACATTGATCACGCGAATGCCGGCAGGGCGCATTTCAGCGCGCAGGCATTGCGCCAGTGAATGGGCCGCAGCTTTGGAGGCGCTGAACGTGCCGTGGGGTGGGAAGTTGCTCAGGGCATAAATAGACAGCAGGTTGACCCATGCGGTGGCACTGGTGGTGCCGTCGGCTGAGCGGCCCATCAGGGCCGGGCCAAAGGCTTGGGCCAAGCGCAGAAAACCAAAGTAGTTGATGTCCATCTCGGCCTTGGCCGCATCGGTGCCACGGCGTGCGGCAATGCCAAAGTTGCGGTGCACCTCGGCGTTGTTGATGACGATGTCGACCTTGCCGCCGATCTCGCCGGCCAGCTCGGTCACCGAGCGACCGTTGGTCAAGTCCAGTGGCACCAGGGTGACCTGTGGCAAGGCGCTGATGTCGTCGAGGCCGCCCATTTTTTTCCAAGGCTCGGCGTGTCCAACCCACACAATGTCGGCACCGGCCTGGACCAAGGCTTTGACCAAGGCTTGCCCGACGTCGGTTTTGCCGTCGGTGACCAAGACTTTGCGGAACTTGGGGTCGCTGGTCATCTCGCGAAGCATCTTGTCGTCTGCCATGTGGGCATCTCCTTGTAGGGGGTAAGCAATCAACACCGCTTGGCCCGCGCGGTCAATCCGAGCACCCACGCGCACCCGCTCGGGTGCCGGACCGACATCGCCGTGCAGGTGTGTCATCACCGTGGGGCCGGCGTCCAAATGCACCATGCCCAGCCGCCAAGGCAGGCGCTCGCGGAAAAACAAGTCGTTGCTGTGGTGCAAGGTGGTGCTGCCCAACAACACGCCTTCGCCACTTTGTGCCCGCCATTGCAGTCGGGGTGAGAGGCACTGGTGGCAGACCTCGCGCGGCGGGTATTGGACGCTGGCGCAGTCGGCGCAGGTCTGCAACTCGAAGCGGCCCTCTGCGGCGGCGGCCGTCAAGCCCAGGGCCACACGGCCACGCGAACCGGGCGGCAGGTTCATCTGCCGTGTGCGCAGCACAGGGTTTTTACGCGGGGGGCGCATCAAAGGCAGGGTCATGCGGGTCTTCCCAAAATCACGGCGCCCGTGCACAAGCAGCGGTCGTAGGTGACCATGCCAAACCCCGCCACCAAGCCCAGTTGGGCCCCGGGCACGCTGCGGGCTCCGGCGCTGTCGGTGAGTTGGCGCAAGGCCTCGGTCATGCCCAAAAATCCGCCCGCTGCACCGGCTTGGCCTGCAGACAACTGACCCCCACTGGTGTTGTTGGGAAAGCTGCCATCGTGCGTCAAGGTGTGGGACTGCACAAAGGCAGAGGCTTCGCCTTTGTTGCAAAAGCCCAAGTCTTCAAATTGCATCATCACGATCACGGGGTAGTCGTCGTAGGTCTGAATGAAGTCGATGTCGGCCGGCCTCACATCGGCCTGCGCGTACAAATCATCGCGGTCCACGGCCCAACCGCCGCGCACCATCAACGGGTCTTGCGCGTAGGCGTTGTGGCGCTCAATTGCGCCGCGCACCACCGCATGGGGCAGACCGAGGTCACGCGCGCGCTCTTGGCGCATCACCAAAAAAGCTTCGGCCCCTGCGCAGGGCATGACGCAGTCGAACAAATGGATCGGGTCAGAAATGGGCCGCGCGTCCATGTACTCCTCCAGGGTGAGGGGTTTTTTGAACATCGCATGCGGGTTCTGCAGGGCGTTGCTGCGTTGCGCGACCGCAATGCGCCCGAAGTCTTCGCGCTTGGCGCCAAAGGTGCGCATGTAGTTGGCTGTGATGAAGGCAAAGATGGAATTGGGCCCCCCTGAGCCATAGGGGTAGGTGGCGTCGCGCGCAAAATTGCTGAAGCTGCCCAAGGTTTGCCGAAACGAATCGACATGGTTGGTGTCGGCGGCGATGCAAGCCACCACATCGGCGTCTCCCGCCTGCACGGCACGGGCGGCCCGGCGCAAACACATCACGCCCGAGGCGCCGCCTGTGGGCATGTGGTCGAGCCAGCGGGGCGACAGCCCCAGGTGCTGGGTCACCCCCACGGCGGTGTCGGGTGCCAAGGAGAAGCTGCTCAGGCACAGGCCATCGATCTGGGCCTTGGGCACCCCGCTGGCTTTGACCAGCGCGTCAAGCGCATGCCCGACAAACCAATGCGCGGTCCGGGTGGAATAGCGCACATAAGGCACGGTCACCGGCACGGCGACAGCCACACCTTCGTAGGAAAGTCGTTGCTGGCGCATGTCAGTCCTGCCTCTTTTTGAGCGAGCGGGTGTCCACACACTGGGGGTGCGTGGGCAGACCGATGGCGAGTTCTCGCAACTGACCACGCTGTATTTTTTGCGACGCGGTCAGGGGCAAGGCATCGACGAAGGCCACATAGCCCGGGGCCTTGTAGTACGCCAGTTGATCCAGCGCATGCGCCACGATGCTGGCGGCCAGGGCCGAGTGCGCGCCTGCGTCGACCTCGTCGTGCAAGACGACGCACGCCAGCACCTCATCGCCGCGCACAGCGTCTGGCGTGGCGGCCACGGCCGAGGCCTTGACCGCAGGGTGCTGGTTGAGCACGCTTTCGACCTCGACGGCAGAGATGTTTTCACCGCTGCGACGAATCACGTTTTTCTTGCGGTCGATGAAATAAAAATTGCCCTGTGCATCACGACGCACCAAGTCGCCCGTGTGAAACCAGCCATCGGCCCAAGCCATTTGGGTGGCGGCCTCGTCTTTGAGGTAGCCCGAGAAAAAATAACGCCGTGGGTCATCGCCGCTGGAGCGCACCAGCAGCTCACCCGGGGTGTCTGGCGGCACGTCATGGCCTTGGTCGTCGACCAGGCGAATCTCCACGTGATCTTCTTGTCGTCCAAAGCAGCTCGTGCCGATGTGTCGCGGTTCTTGGCTGGCCATGACACAGGCGCCCGCGCCAGTTTCGGTCATGGCCCATGCCTCGACCAAGGCAAAGCCAAAACGTGCTTCGAACGCCGCGTGATTTCTGCGGTCCACACCCGCCCCAAACCCCCAGCGGATGCTGTGCGATCGGTCGCTTGCCGATGCCGGCGCAGCCAGCAACATGGCGGGCATGACGCCCAGGTAGTGGGCGATGGTGGCGCGGCTCTCGCGTGCGCTTTGCAACCAAGTCTTGGGATGGAAGCGATCGATTTGCACCAAGCATCCGCCTGCGACCAGCACGACCATGGTGGAAAACGCCATGGCATTCATGTGGTGCAAGGGCAGCGGTGTGATCACGCGTTCTTGGTCTGGTCGGATGGTGCACACACCCTGCAGCTCGGCGTACCACGCACCCGCACGCAAGAAATAAGCATTGCTCAAGATGCAGCCTTTGGGACGCCCGGTGGTGCCTGAGGTGTAGAGCAGGCCACATTCGGTGTCTGGGTCAATGGCGCGATGGGCCAAGGGCGCTGGGGTGAGGGCTGGGGGAAAAGGCGTTGGCGCATCGGCGACCATGATCTGCAAGGCGCAACCGGCTTCGTTGGCCGCTGCCTGCAAGGCCTCGCAGCGAGAAGGCAAGCTCACCGCCAAAATGATTTCGCTGTGCGCCATCAGGTAGGTCAGTTCGGCACGACGCATGTCGGCATGGATGGGAACCACGCTGACCCCGAGTGCATTGAGCGCGAACCAATGGAACAAAAACTCGGGGCGATTTTCCAGCAGCAAACCCACCCGGTGGCCGTGACCATACCCCGCCTGGGCATAGGCTTGGCGCAGGCGATCCATGTGCAGCTCCGCGTCGTGCCAACTGATGGCGCCAGCTGCCATGCCATAGGCGGCGGCTGTGACCGACTCGGTGAATAGAAAGTCGGCCTGCGGGGTGCGCGCCGCAGTGGCACAAAAAACGGCGTGAACAGTCTGCTGCATGGGACTTAGATGAAGAGCTGCACGGCGGGCAAGGCTGCGTCGCCATTGAGAAGGTCAACCCGCTTGTGCGTCATGCGCAGGCCTGCATCGACCCACGTCAGGTGGTGGTGGAAGGTGCCAACATAGAACTGCATCTCATCGCCTTGTGTCTCGGTGTAGTGAAACTCGGTGCGCACAACAAAGTGATTGTTGTCGGTGTCAAACACTTCCACTGTGGGGGTTTGCAGCAGGTGGTGGCACCGGCTGGGGGGCTGTTGCGAAAAAGCGCGCGGGCTTTTGAGCCGCTCAATGCGCAGCGTGCGCAAGAGCTTGTCTTCGTACATGTGGGAGGTGTGGTTGATCCCATCTTCTTGGTCGGGCACCAGGGGCACCCAGTACACAGCGTCGTCGGTAAAGAGCGCGTTCCACTGCTCAAACGCTTTGGTGTCGAGCAGGCGTGCTTCGCGCACCACAAAATCGATCAGGTCTTGATGCGAGACCGCTGTTACGTTGGTCATCACATGGTCTCCGTCATGTAGCGCGACCAACTGCGGTACTGGTTGCGCATGGGCAATTCGTTGGTGCCGCCTGTGGTGATTTCACCGCCACGGGTTTCGGCCGGGTCATGGTTGCGGTGCAGACTGACCCAATCGTTGCCGCTGGCATGCAACCCCTTTTGTATGCCCCGGTAGGCATGCAGGTCGTCATGACCGACCACCGAGAACGGTGAGTTGATGAGTCGGCTGTACATGGTGGTGCGCTGCAGCAGTTCGGGCGGCGCACCTTTGAGTCGGAAGGTCCAGCTCTCCACCAGCGTTTGATCGGCGGCCATCGGTTTGACCACACGGATGGCCTGGATGGCACCCTTGATGGTGAGGTTGGGGTAGTAGACCGTGTTGTGCCTGGCCATGCCCAAAATATGCGCCGTGCGCTCGGCGCCGTAGCGCGCTTGCATGGCTTCTTCGTAGGCGGGAATGCCTTTGTACTTGCTGTGGATGCTGAAATTGACGCCGGTGAAGCTGTGCCCGTTGTCGTAGGTGCGAATGCCCATGTCCTCGAAAAACTTGTAGTCCGACATGAAGGGCACAAATTGTTCGATGGCCATGGGCTTTTCCATGTCTGCGGGTTGGTGGGCCCACATGGCCTTGGCTGTGCCTGCCGATGATTCGTGCGCCACCATGGGGTGCATGGTGTCATTGAGGTTTTCGATGAACATCTTCCAGTTGCACTGGTGCATGAAGCGCAGGCAGCCGCCGGCGATTTCGAGCTCGCCTTCGGGGGAGCGATCGGCCATGTTGTCGATCGAGCTCAGCGAGTCACCAAAGTAAGTCTCGAAGTCCTCGCCTGCGTCGTTGATCTTGACAAAGATGAAGCCTCGGTGGCTGCGCACATGCGCCACAGGGGTGAGCCCCTTGGCCGATTCGCATTGGTGCAGGCCGGTGTTTTCATAGCCGTTTTTCAGAGGAATGGCCAGCAACGCGCCGTCTGTTTTGTAGGTCCACGCATGGTAGGGGCAGCGAAAGAACTTGCCGGTGTTGCCGCAGGGGGCGCTGACCAATTTGGAGCCTTTGTGGGCGCAGCGGTTCATCATGACGCGCACGCTGTTGTCACTGTGACGGACCACGATCAAAGGGCGACCGCCAATTTCGTTGGTGATCCAGTCGCCAGCGTTGGGGAGTTGACTTTCATGGCCCACGTAGTTCCAGGTGTTGGCAAAAAAGTGTTCTTGCTCGAGCTGAAAAATTTCGGGGTCAATGTAGAGGTCGCGGTGCACGCGGTCGGGTTGTACCAAGGCGCGGACTGCTGCTGGATTGCCTGTGTAAGAAGTCATGGTCTCCAGATCTCCCTGTTTGGCGTTCAAAGATCAAGCGCCCGTCGCGCGCGTTGGGCGCGAGAGTCGCAACGGTGGCTGGTGATCAGGGGTGGGCTCATGGCGGTCGACGTCAGGCCAGGTGGTGACGCTTCAATGCAGCGCGCAAGCTGTCGCCCACGTCGTCGGCCAAAGCCGCAAGGCGCAACTCACGCAGGATGTCGGCTGTCACGTGGTGGTCGGTGTGCCCCAAGGTGCCCATCACGGTGTCGTAATTGCGCAGACCCCGTTCATGGGTGTCGCTGTAGCCCTTGACCAGTTGTTGGCAGTGAATCACTTCAAGTGCCAATGCAGGGTTGTTGGGGGCTGTGCTGGCGATGCACTGCAACCAGGCTTCGATGCGGCGGTTTTCTTCGGCATAGCGCAAGGTGCTGCGGCGAAAACGTTTCATGGCTGCGACTGCGCGTAGCAGCAAATAGCCGCGCAGTGAGCTGGTTTGGATGACCCGACCTTGTTGTGTCAGGCGCTCAACCCATTGGCGCGGAAGGCTGGAATTCATCAACCAGCGGCCCACAGGGGCAGGCAGAGTTTCACAAATTTCTTGCAGACGCGGGTGCATGTACTCTTGGATGGCCAGTATTTGCCCGTCTTTCACGCTGGCTTCACCGCGCACACGCTCAAAGCGAGAGCCGCGCGTTTTGAGGGCCGCAACACGGGCGGTGTCTTCGTAGGACATCCACAGCGCCAAGTGCCGCGCGGCCTCACGTGGCCATGCGTCGTCTGCACCCGCGGTGGCCCCCAAGGCGCGCATGCGGTCTAAGTAAAGATTCGCATACGCCAGGTCTTGGTAATCGATCAGCCGGCGAACCCCTTCGCGCACAACTTCTTGGACAGCTGGCACACATTCATGCGCGATGCGGCCCAACAGTGCACGCACACCGGGATGTTGGGGCGTTGTCGCCACAGCGGCCGCCGCAGGCTTGGCGGGTTCTGGGGTTTGGCCTTGGGCATGTTGGAAGCCTTTGGCAAATGCCCGCAAGCTGGGTTGGATGCCCACCCCGGCGCGTTCAATCGTGGCTTCAAATTGACTTCGGTTGAATGGCAGCACCTCGGCGCCCGCGAGCGTGCCAAACAGCACCGCACTGACCACGCTGCCGCTGGCCTGCGCGGCTTGTTCCATGTCAAACCTGATGAAGCGACGCGCCGCTTGCTGGGCATGCGCGAGCAGCTCTTGGCTGTTGACGCGTCCATCGCCCAGCGCCATTTTTTCTGCCACAGAAAACACGCGGTGCGTGGAGGCGATCAAGGTGGTTTGCGATGGGCTGACCAGTCCGCGCTGAACGGCGCGTCCTGCCTCCATCAGCTCCGAAGCCAACACCACATCCACATCACCGACCAGCGGCATGAGCGCAAACACAGGCTGGCCCTGGTCTGCCAAGGCCTGCGCTTTGGAATAAAGCTCCACGTAATAGATGGTGGCACCCGTGCGTTGGGCAACGCCCGGCACCGAGGTGGTTTGCGCCAGATAGCCGTTGCTCTCGGCCAAATCAACGATCCAGTCGGCCAGCACGCCACCGCCTTCGCCTCCCATGGCGAGGATGGCTATTTTGATAGGTTGAGTGGGGGTGTGCATGCTTTAGAAGGCGTAGGCAGCGCGTCGCTTGGCTTCGTTGCGTTGCAGCCAGCCGATGATGTGGCTGCGCAGGCGCTCACGCAGCTGGTCCCAGCGGGTGGGGTTGCTGACGATTTGGGCTTTGTAAAAAGAAGGGCACAGAACGGCCGCGTGCGAGACCTCGCCGCACACGCCACAGCCCACGCAGCTCTCGAGCACGGTGGCCACGGGATCGGTGCGCAGGGGGTCTGGGTTGGCTTTGATCGAAAGCGAGGGGCAGCCCGACAGTCGAATGCATGAGTGGTCACCTGTGCAGGTGTCGGCATCGACCCCGAATTTGTCTCTGACCATGCGATGTCCATCGGCAATGGCTTGACGCACCAAGGGCTTTTCGCGGCGTTGGCGGTTGAGCATGCATTCCGATTGCGCGATCAACACCTTGGGGCCGGGTTCGCGGGTGGTCAGTGCTTCACGCAGGGCGTCGCGCATGGCGCCCACGTCGAAGGTGTGGGTGACTTTTTTGACCCAGGTCACGCCCACGCCGCGCACGGCGCGTTCAATCTCGTGACCGGTGCTGCGTGTGACATTGAGGGCCCTGGACGAGAGAACGTCTTGACCGCCTGTTGCGGAGGTGTAGTGGTTGTCCACCACGATGGTGAGGTTGTCGCTCTTGTTGAAGACCGAATTGGCAATGCCACTGGTCAAACCGTTGTGCCAAAAGCCGCCGTCGCCCATCATCGAAATCGCGCGTTTGCTGGCCTGGGTGTTCATGGCGGCAGCACCAGCGCCTCCCAAGCCATAGCCCATGGTGGTGTTGCCAATGTTGAAAGGCGGCAAGATGGAGAACAAATGGCACCCAATGTCGGCACTGACATGGTGGGGCCCGAGTTCGCGCTCTAGCAATTTCATGGCGCTGAAAATGGGACGTTCTGGACAGCCGGTGCAAAACCCGGGTGGACGGGGATGCACGTTGAGGGCCAGCGGCTGTGCGGGGGGCGGCAGCACATCGGCTGAGTTCGCTTGCGCACTGGCGGGGGCTGTGTGGGCTGGGCTGGCTGCGCGCTCAGTGTGTGGGGGCAAGCGCTCGTAGCGTTCGCAAAACTGACGCACCCCTTGGAGCACCACATGGGCGCTGTATTCGCCTGCCAAGGGCAGCAAGTCTTTGCCATGCAGCGCCGTGCTTGAGCCAGCTTGACGCAAGATGGTGGCCAAGTTTTGTTCGACAAAATTGGGCTGACCTTCTTCGACCAACAACACCGCGCGCTTGCCTTGACAAAACTGCAGCACTTCGCTGTCGATCACGGGGTAGGCCACATTCATGACGTAGAGCGGCATTCGGCTGTTGCCATACACGTCGGCCAAGCCCAAGCGCTCGAGGGCGCGCACCAGTGTGTTGTAGCAGCCCCCTTGCACGATGACGCCGACATCGTCTGCATCCGCCGAGAAAAACTCATTGAGCTGTTGCGTTTGAATGAACCGCACAGCAGCAGGCCAACGGTCATGGATTTTTTCTTGCTCGTGCGCAAAACTGGCCGGAGGCAGCACGATGCGACTGACATCGCGACGTGGGTTGTCCATCGCTTCTTGGAGCGTGAATTGGGGGCGTTGGTTGTCTGCCGCTGTGAAGTGACCGTGGACATGGCATGCGCGAATACGCAGTTGCAGCATCACGGGGGTGTGGCTCGCCTCAGAGAGCTCAAAACCCATCTTGACGGCATGCACGATGCTGGGCAAGTTCGGGCGCGGGTCGAGCAGCCACAGTTGTGATTTCATGGCAAAGGCGTGGCTGCGCTCTTGCATGATGGAAGACCCTTCACCGTAGTCTTCCCCCACGATGATCAGTGCCCCGCCCGTCACACCGCCAGAGGCCAAGTTGGCCAGCGCGTCGGATGCCACGTTGGTGCCCACCGTGGCTTTGAAGGTGACTGCGCCGCGCAAGGGGTAGTTCACCGATGCCGCCAAGGTGGCTGCAGCGGTGGCTTCGCTGGCACTGTTTTCGAATCGAATCCCTTGCTCGGTCAAGATGTCTTGCGCGTCGGCCAAGACATCCATCAGGTGAGAAATCGGCGCCCCTTGGTAACCTGCCACGTAAGACACGCCCGATTCCAACAAGGCTTTGGTGACGGCCAAGATGCCCTCGCCACGAAATTCTTGGCCTGCGCCAAGCCGCAGTTTTTTGACTTCCTCAACAAAAGAACGCTCTGCCATGACGCCTCCTATGCGATGCGCAAGGGTTGGGGACTCGGGGGACGTTGGCGTTGATGCACAGTTTGCATGGCCGCCAATAATCCATTCATTTGGATGGAGTTTAGGGCAAAGTATTTCGCGCCAAACATCGTGGTTAACCCTTGAGTTGGGTGGTTTCTGCCATGCAATCACCCACAATTCAATCAGAATTCAGGCTTCACTCTGGCTTTGAATGCGGGCATGCAAGAAGAACCGATTCGTTTCGTTGACGACTACTTAGCGGCTTTGCTGGCACAGGCCAGCCATCTGATTTCCACCGAATTCCATCGGGTGGTTCGTGAGAACGGGTTTTCCGTCAACGAGTGGCGTGTGTTGGCGTCCCTGTCTGGCATCGAAGAGATGAGCGTCGGGCGCTTGGCCCAGGTCAGCGTGCTCAAGCAACCCACCGTGACACGGCTGCTGGATTTGTTGGAGCAAAAAGGTGTGGTGGCGCGCTGGGTGGATGAAACCGACCGGCGTGTGACCTCTGTGCGCATCACGCACAAGGGCGAAAAAATCATCACCTATTTGATTCAGCAAGCCAAATTGCACGAGCAGCGTGTGCTGGCGCCTTTTGGTGTCAAGCGTTCGGCTGATTTGAAAAAATTACTGCGACAAATTGTTGAGCAGCACAACCGCAGGCCGTGACTTCAAAGCGCCATGGCCGCGCTGGCTGAAAAATAGGCGCACACGCACCGGATGCAAGCTGCGTGAGCGCAACACCCAGCGGTTTATCGCTGGGCAATTCTTGACACCAGCTCGGGCATCAGGGCTTGCGGATCGCCTTGTGCGCAGGCGGCTTCAATGGTGCGCTGGATCGCTGTGGCCACGGTTTGGTCTGCGTGTGTGTCGCGTGCCATGTCGTTGTAGTAGCTCAGGTCCTTGAGCGCGTTGGCCATGCTGAATTGCAAGCCAGAGGTGTCTGCGTGGGTCAAATAGGGCTTCAAGCGTTCCAACGCCGCACCCCAACCACCGCCCATGGCGAGGATGTCGATGAAGGTTTGCGGGTTCACCCCGGCGCGTTGTGCACAAGCCGCCGCTTCGGCCAGCAAGGTGACAGAGCCCAGGGAGACGTAGTTGTGCAGCAGCTTCATGCGGTGGCCCGCACCCACAGGGCCTGCGTGCACGATGTTTTCTGCAAAACACGACAGCAGCGGCTTGCAGTGTTCAAACAAATCAAGGTCTGCACCTACCAACAGATTGAGTTTGCCCAGCGCCGCTTCTTTGGGGGTGCGTGTCATGGGCGCATCTAAAAATCGCCCGCCTGCGGCGCTCACGGCTTGCGCCAGCTTGTCGGTGGACGCTGGCACGGCGGTCGAGCAGTCGATGACGAGGCTGCCCGCTTGCAAGCCTTGCAACACGCCGTCTTCGCCCATCAGCACCGCCTCGACTTGTGGCGTGCCGGTGACACACAAGATCACCACATCCGATTGCGCTGCCAGTTGCTTGGGGGTTTGGCAGGTGCGGGCGCCGGCGGCCAGCAGATCGGTCAAGGGTTGATTGCCAGGGTGCTCCAGCACCGTCAACGACCAGCCATGTTTGAGTAAGTTGCTGGCAATGCCATGCCCCATCATGCCAATGCCAACCATGCCAATGTGTTTCATACCTTGCTTTCGGTGATGCGGGGCTAGATGCCCGCAGCGTGTTTGATTTTCTCAGTCAGTTGCGCGCCTCGCCATTGTCCGCTGTTGACCAGAAACTTCACGGTGTCTTTGATCTCGGTGTGAACGGCCATGGTCGCGGGCGTGAGGCGTTCGTGCTCGGTGCTGAACAAATAATTGGGCCGTTTGAGGTGCGCGTCCGAGATGGGCAGGTGTCGCAGGCCGGTGGCCAAGCGGTCTTCCATCATGGTGGCTGAGATGGGTTTGATGGTGGCGCCCATGCCGTCTTTCACGCACAGCAAGAGCAGCGACAAGGAGTCAATTTCGGCCACCACATTCATTTGTAAATTGCGTTGGTCAAATTCATGCGCAATCCTTCGGCGCAAGCCGTGGATGCCGGTGGGCAAAATCAGCGGCAATTGGGCCACTTCATCGCAGCGGATGCTTTTGCGCCGTTGCGAGACCAAGGGGCTGTCTTGGGGCAACATCAAGAACAGGTCTTCTTCCAGCAAGCTCTCATGCGGCAAATCGGGCGCCGCGTCATGGCCAAACAAAATGGCCAGGTCCAGCTGTGTCAAGCGCATCATTTGCGCAATGTGGCCGCTCAGGCCTTCCACAATGTTGAGGATGATGCCGGGGTACTTCTCGCGCATGCGTCGCATCAAGGGTGCGCCCAAGGCGCACAAGGTGGTGGAGGCGAGTCCGACCGAGACCATGCCTTGGATGGAGCCGGGTTCTTGCCGCGCAATCACCAGGGCTTGCTCCAGTTGACGCAACATGTAGCGGGCATGTTGCAACAAAGCGGCGCCATTTGGGGTGGGGATGACGCCCTTGGCCGATCGGATGAGCAGTGTTTTCCCTACCTCTTCTTCGAGTTTGGAGAGTTGTTGGCTCAACGCGGGCTGTGCAATGAAGAGCTGTCGCGACGCTTTGGCCAAGCTGCCGCACTCGACGATGCGTACGAAATATTGCAGTTGTTTCAGATTCAAGGTGTGTGGCCTCCGTGGGTGCCGGTTCAGTATATGAAAAACTTATACCTTGTGACGGAAAACACGACTTTGCAAATGCCCCAAAGCCTCCTAGGATGCGCGGGCTAAGTGAATCACCCACAACAAGGAGACATCGATGGACACAACTCAGAAATCAGAATCGGCGAATCAGCTCGCGTCGACCCAGCGGCGCCAGTTGCTCGCCACTGGATTGGCGCTCGGCGGTGCCGCCAGCCTCTCCATGCCCTTGTGGGCGCAAGGTGCGGCACCTATCAAGGTGGGCCACTTGACCCCGATGACGGGCTTTTTGGGCGCCCTCGGTGAATATGCGGCCCAAGGCATCAAGATGGCTGCCGACGAAATCAACGCCGCAGGCGGTGTGATGGGCCGCAAGCTGGAGGTGATCACTGAAGATTCGGTGAATCCTCAGGTCGCCGCCACCAAAGCGCAGCGCATGATCGAGCGCGACAACGTCTCGGTCTTGATGGGCGAGATTTCATCTGCGTCGGCTTTGACCATTTCGCAGGTGGCGGGTCGCAACAAGAAATTGTTCTTCAGCATTGGGGCTCGTTCCGACGTGCTGCGCGGCAAAGACTGCAACCGCTATACCTTCCACGTGGACATTCCTGTCACGGTGATGGTCAATGCCGTGGGCCAAGCGCTGGTGCGTGACAACATGGTCAAGGGCAAGAAAATTTTCAGCCTCACGGCCGACTACTTGTTCGGTCACGACCTCACCAAAGTCGCGAAAAAGTTTTTCACCGACAACGGCGGTACCTTGATTGGCGACGAGCTGGTGCCCACCGATGCCACCGACCTGAGCCCTTACTTGCTCAAGATTCGCCAAGCCAAGCCCGATTTGATTGCCTCCAACTTGGCGGGCAACCAAGTCACCAACTTCGTCAAGCAGTACGCCGAATTCGGTTTGCCCTATCCCGTGGTGGGCTTCAACCTGAACACCGCCGATGCATGGGCGGCAGGAGAGGGCAACTTGGGTGGCATTTGGCCGACCGTGTGGCACCACGACTTGCAGACCCCTGGCTCCAAGACCTTTGTGGCGAACTTTGAAAAACGCTTTGGTCGCATCCCGGAGAACCATGCGTGGATTGAGTACATCACCCTCAAGATCATGGCTCAGGCGATGAATGCCACCAAGTCCACCGACAGCGAGAAGCTGATCGCTTATTTGGAAACTGGTGCCGAGTTCGACATCCTCAAAGCGCGCAAAGGTTATTTCCGTGCATGGGACCACCAGTTGATGCAAGAGGCCTATCCCTTCACGGTCAAGGCCAAAGGGCAATCCAAAAACAAGCAGGACTTCTTGCTGTTTGGTGAGGCGGTGCCTGCGCCCAACCAGTCGCTGGAATTGCTGGCCACCACCAAGGCAGAGAACACCTGCAAGATGTGATCCTGCACGCGTCGTTCCCTCCATGCTGGCCCCGGCCAGCATGGGCCTAGGTTTCTTTGGAGTCTCATGCAAATCGTTTTTTTGCTCGAACAAGTTGTGAACGGCTTGGTGTTGGGCGGTTATTACCTGTTGATGGCCTTGGGGCTGTCGCTGATCTTCAGTGTGGGCGGCATTGTCAATTTGGCCCACGGTGCGTTTTATGCCTTGGGGGCTTACATCTCCTTGGAGGTGATCAAGTACTTGGGCTTTGGTGCCAGCATCTTCATCACACCGGTGTTGGTGGGATGTTTAGGCATCGCATTTGAGCGGTTTTTGCTCAGACGCTTCTACACCGCGGACCCCATTTTGAGTTTGTTGCTCACTTTTGGTTTGGCCATGGTGGTCGAGCAATTCATCCGCATGGTGTGGGGCGCAGCGCCTCTGTCTTCCATGATGCCGCCTGAATTCAAAGGCGCTTGGATGATGGGCGACATGATGTTCTCCAAATACCGAATCTTCATTCTGGGTGTGGTGGTGCTCATCTTGTGCGGCATTTGGCTGTTGCTGCACAAAACCGCTTTCGGTCGGGTGGTCCGCGCCGGCGTGCAGCGCCCCGACATGGTGGCGGTGTTGGGCATCCGCTTGCAGCCTTACATGACGGCCATCGTGGTGCTGGGTGTGGCCACGGCTGCGCTTGGCGGTGTGTTGTTTGGCCCCATTGCCACGGTGCATCCTGCCATGGGGACAGAGATCATGACCGTGGCGTTTGTGGTGGTCATCATCGGTGGCTTGGGCAGTTTTTGGGGGGTGGTGGTCTCGGCCTTGCTGGTGGGGGTGGTGCGGGGCATCACGATTCACTTTGAGCCTGCGGCCAGCGAAGCCTCGATGTATGTCCTGATGTTTTTGGTGCTCATGCTGCGGCCGCGTGGTTTGTTGGGCGAACGTATTGAGCGTTTTGAATGAGCAACTTGCACGTGAACTCGAAATACCAACCTCTCTGGATCACCGCACTGGCCTTGGTGCTGTTGCCGATCGTGTTTCAAGCCATCGGCTTGACGCTGGACGCTGCCACCGTGGTGGTGATCTTGGCCATGGCCGCCATGGGCTTGAACCTGTTGGTGGGCTACACCGGTTTGGTGTCGTTTGGCCACAGCGCCTGGTTTGGCATTGGTGGTTATGCCGCGGCTTTGTCGCAGAAGCATTGGATGCCGGGGCAAACTTTGTGGCCGCTGTTGTTCTCGGTGGGCTTCACCGCCGCCTTGGCCACGGTCATCGGCTTTTTGGTGCTGCGTCGCAAAGGGGTGTATTTCTCTTTGATGACCTTGGCCTTGTGTGCCTTGACCTTTGCGATCTCGTTTCGCTGGACCAGCCTGACGGGCGGCGAGGGTGGTTTGGGGGGCATTGAACGCAACAGCATGGGTCCCTTCAGTTTGGACGAACACCTCAACTACTACGTGTTCATTGCGGGCCTTGGGTTTGTGTTGGTCTACCTCATGCTGCGGGTGGTGCGCTCGCCGTTTGGCCACACCTTGGTGGCGATTCGTGAGAACGAGCAACGCGCCACCTTTCAGGGCTACAACATCGACCGCTACAAGCTGTTGGCCTTTGTGATCTCGGCGTCCATCACCGGCTTGGCGGGTGCCTTGATGGTGTTTTTGCACCGACTGGCTGCGGCCGAGTCCACCACGGTGGCGTTCTCGGGTGAGCTGTTGGCCATGGTGGTGATTGGGGGCATGCGCAGCTTCTTGGGCCCCGCCCTGGGCGCGCTGTTCTTCTTGCTGTTTCGCGAGCTGTTTTCGATTTACACCGACAACTGGTTGCTATGGTTCGGTTTGATCTTTGTGGGCTTCATTCTCTTTTCACCCACCGGCTTGGTGGGCATCTGGGGGCAGTTGCAACGCCGCTGGCGTCCACCTGCTGAAGATTCAGCCGCTATGAGCAAACGCCAAATCTTTGAGGGTTTGCCGCTGCCCGAATTCCTGCGTCCCAAAGCGCATCAGGGCGCGGTGCTCGCAGCCACGCACATCAGCAAAAAATTCGGTGGCATTCAAGCGGTGAAAGACACGACGGTGGTGGTGGAGGCGGGACAAATCCATGCCCTCATTGGCCCCAACGGCGCCGGTAAAACCACCACCTTCAATTTGATTTCGGGCCTGTTCACGTCTGACACCGGCAGCGTCACGTTGCATGCTCAATCGGTGGGGCACCTCTCGCCCGATCAAATTTGCCAACAAGGCCTGTCGCGCTCGTTTCAAATCACCAACCTGTTCAAAGGCTTGACGATTTACGAGAACCTGCGACTGTCCTTGCAAGCCCGGCATGCGGCGCGTTTCAATTGCTGGCGCGACATCGACGACTACCCCTCCATCCACACCGAAACCGCAGAGCTCATGAAGTTCTTGGGCCTGCAAGGCATGGAGCGTGTCGAGGGGGGCGAGCTGTCGTATGGCGGCCAGCGCTTGGTTGATTTGGGCATCGCCTTGGGCTCTAAGCCCCAAGTGCTGCTGATGGACGAGCCCTTGGCCGGTTTGGCGGCCGCCGAGCGTGAGCGGGTGTCCAACTTGGTGACCACCATCGCCAGCAATATTCCGGTGTTGATCGTGGAGCACGACATCGACCGGGTCTTGGCTTTTTCACACCGTGTGACGGTGATGAACCAAGGCGAGGTGCTGATGAGTGGCACGCCAGACCAGGTGCGCAACGATTCGCGCGTGCAAGAAATTTACACCGGCAGCGGCACACCCCCTGTCACGGGCCGAAGCGTGGCGGTGTCGACCACACGTCCGCTGTTGCTCGACTTTGACAAAGTCAATGCCTTCTACGGCAAGAGCCACATCTTGAACGACGCGAGTTTGCGCGTGCACGAAGGCGAGATTGTGGCCTTGCTCGGTCGCAACGGCGCGGGCAAGTCGACCTTGCTCAAGGCCTTGGTGGGTTTGCTGCCACCCAAGAGTGGCCAGGTCAACTTTGACGGTCAGCCCATTGCTGGGATGTCCGCACCCGACATTGCCCGCATGGGCATTGGTTATGTGCCGCAGGGCAGGGGCTTGTTTGCCGGCATGACGGTGGCCGAGAACTTGAGCTTGGGTCGTTTGGCCCGCGCCACCGATGGTCAGTCGGGCGTGGTGTGGGATGAAGAACAAATCTTGCACTACTTCCCACGCTTGCGTGAGCGCATGCATGTGGCGGCCGACTATTTGTCGGGCGGTGAGCAACAAATGGTGGCGGTCGCGCGGGCCTTGTCGGGCAATGTGCGCTTGCTGTTGCTCGACGAGCCCTTTGAAGGCTTGGCGCCTGCGGTGGTGCAAGAGTTGTTCACCGTGTTTGACTTGTTGCGCCAGCACATCTCCATCGTCATCGTGGAGCACAACCTGGATTTGGTCTTGGCTTTGGCCGACCGTGTCTACGCCCTGGAGCGTGGGCAAGTGTTCCACGAAGGACCCGCTGAGCCTTTGCTGACCGATTTGACCTACCGCAAAAAAATCCTGTGGCTGTGAGCCCGAACGACTGCGTCCCTCTTAGACAACCTCTCCATGAAAGCACATCCATGACGACCTCTTCAAAACCTCAAGCACTGGTCGAGAAAATGGCCAACATCCCTTGGCAGCAATTCCCCGGGCACTTTGGTGGCGCCTTGTCCAAAGCCTTGGTGGGGCCCGGCAATGCGGACACCCAGCGCATGGATTTCCGCATTTCGCGCTATGCCCCAGCGGCTTTTGTCGAAGAGCATGTGCACAAAATCCAAGAGCAGGTCTATTACGTGCTCGAAGGCGAGGGCGTGCTGACCACCGACGATGACAAGCACCTCATGCGTCCCCATGACTATGTGTACGTGCCCCCTGGCGTGCGCCACAGCTTCACCAACACCGGCACCCAGGGCTTGGTGTTTTTGGTGGTCACCACGCCCACCGACGATGAGCAGGAGATGCGTTGATGTCGTCTCTGCCCCAACTGCAACACCTCATCGATGGCCAATGGGTTGACGGTGCTGGCCCACGTGTCTCGGTACGTGACAAGTTCACCTTGCAAGACCTGTGGACCCTGGATGTGGCCGATGCCGCGCAAGTCACACAAGCCATCGATGCCGCCCAAGCGGCTTACCGACAAGGTCCCTGGGTGCCCTTTGAGCGCGGCTCGGTGCTCGAGCGTGCGGCGATCTTGCTGGAAGAACGGCTGGACGACTTCGTACAGACCATGCAGCGTGAGGCTGGGTTCACCCAGTCGGATGCTGCGGGCGAAACCCGCCGCTGCATTCAAACCCTCAAGCTCTCGGGCGAAGAGGCGCGTCGCTTGGCGGGCGACATGATTCCGCTGATGGGGGCGCCGGGCCAAACAGGGCGCTTGGGCTTCACCCTGCGCGTGCCGCTTGGCGTGGTGGCGGCCATCACGCCCTTCAATGCACCGCTCAACACGGTGGCGCACAAAGTGGGGCCCGCGTTTGCCGCGGGCAATGCGGTGATCTTGAAGCCGTCGACCCAAACCCCAGGCATTGCGTGCAAGTTTGCGCAGCTGCTGCTCGATGCCGGCATGCCGCGGGGTTTCTTGAGTGTGTTGCATGGCAGCGCCCAAGTGGTCAAGCATTTGCAAGACGACCCACGGGTGCGCTACTTTGCCTTCACGGGCAGCACCGAGGTGGGTCGCAAAATTCAAGCGGCCGCAGGCCTGCGGCGCACGCAAATGGAGTTGGGCTCCATCGCTTGCACCATCGTGTGTGACGATGCCGACCTGGACATGGCCTTGCCCAAGGTGGTCAACGCGGGCTTTCGCAAGGCGGGCCAAGTGTGTACCTCGGTGCAATTGCTGCTGGTGCATGCCTCGCGTGTGCAAGAGGTGGAGACCCGCTTGGCCAGTTTGGTGGGTGCCTTGCGCTTTGGCGACCCCAAAGACGCACAGACCTTCGTGGGGCCGGTGATCAGCGAGGATGACGCGATCCGCATCGAGGCTTGGATTGACGAGGCCATCTCTTTGGGGGCCCAACGTTTGGCGGGCGGACCCCGACAAGGCGCGGTCATACCGCCCACGTTGTTGACGCGCATCAGCGACCGCATGAAGGTCGGTTGCTGCGAAATTTTTGGCCCGGTG
Organism: Comamonadaceae bacterium; assembly: GCA_947381325.1. Classification (GTDB taxonomy): domain Bacteria; phylum Pseudomonadota; class Gammaproteobacteria; order Burkholderiales; family Burkholderiaceae_C; genus Limnohabitans. The sequence goes on along the minus strand of CANCUP010000001.1, from coordinate 1,124 downwards.
GTGTGCATCGTGCCTTTTGACACCCTGGATCAAGCGATTGCACGGGTCAATGCCACGCCGTTTGGTTTGGCTTCCGGGCTGTTCACCAACCGCTTGGCCGAAGCCTTGGCTGCCGCACACCAACTGGAGGTGGGCGGAGTCCACATCAACGAAACTTCGAGCTCGCGTGTGGATTTGATGCCTTATGGGGGCTCCAAAGACAGCGGCTTTGGCCGCGAGGGGCCGCACTACGCCATCCACGAGATGACCGAAGAGCGCATTGTGACCATCACCACCTAAAGTGATGACTGAATTGAATTGAACTGAAAGCAGCCCATGGCAACAATGAAGGGTGGCGAACTCATCGCCGAATACTTGGTACAAGAAAAAGTACCGTACATCTTTGGCATTTGCGGCCACGGCAACGTGGGCATATTGGATGCCTTGTACGAGGTGCGTGACCGTTTGAAGCTGGTCTCGCCGCGCCACGAACAGTGCGCGGGTCACATGGCCGACGCCTACTACCGTGTCAAGCACAAACCCGTGGTGACCTTGACCTCGACCGGCCCGGGTTCGGCCAATATGGTGATGTCTTTGGCCACCGCCTTGTCCGACTCGTCGGCCTTCTTGGCCATCACCTCGAACGTGCCCACCTCGCAGCACAACCGGGCGCCGTTTCAAGAACTCTACAAACACAACCAGGCCGACTTTGCGCAGGTCATGCGCCCGGTGGTCAAGCGGGCGTTTCAGCCCACCCGCGTGGACATGCTGCCACTGGCCTTGCGCCAGGCCATGGACACCATGGTCACAGGCCGGCCCGGCCCGGTGAACTTGGACATTCCCTACAACGTCTACCAAGAAGAGGCCGAGGTTAGCGTGCCCGAGAGCTCGCACATCCACCGCATGCACCGCCCAGGCGCGAGCGATGTTGACATGGCAGCCACGTTGGATCTCTTGGCCAAAGCGCATCAACCGGTGCTGTTCATCGGCCATGGCGCCACCTTGTCGGAGGCGGGCCCTGAGATCACGGCCTTGGCCGAGCGATTGGGCATTCCCGTCATCACCTCGCCCAATGGCATGGGTTGCATTCCGGGTGACCATCCTTTGGCCTTGGGTTTCATTGGCCGCAACGGCGCCTTCCCAGC